>NZ_CAJQOO010000132.1 GCF_905480005.1 uncultured Maricaulis sp. | reverse complement strand
CCGCCCCGGCAGCCCGGGCGCGGGCGGCAAGCCGGGCGACGACAGTCGGGTCGACCTCGCCATCGAAGGGGTCGCCGAACGCCACGGACACCGTCACCGAGACCGGCACGCCCTCGTCATGGGCGAGAATGGCGATGCGGTCGAACAGGTCGGCGGTGTCATCCGGCGTGGCATTCTGGTTTTTCAGGCCAAAGCCGGGCGAGGCGACCATCACGTAATTGACCTCGTCACAACCATTTTCCAGCGCCCGTCGCATGCCGCGTTCATTGAGCGCCAGGCCGATATATTTCACCCCGTCCTGACGCGGCACGCGCTGCATCACCGCATCGCTGTCGGCCATCGGCGGAACGAGTTTGGGATGGACAAAGCTCGCCGCTTCCATACGCCGCACACCGGCCGCGATCAGCCGTTCGATGAACTCGATCTTGGTATCCGTCGACATCATCGCCGGATCGTTCTGCAACCCATCCCGCGGCCCGACTTCGACGATCTCAATCTTGCGTGTCATTGGGGGTGTCCTCTGGGGCGCATTGCGTGAAGAAGATGGCCAGCACGGTGTCGGTTCCGCGCGCGTAGTTGGTGCCGGATGCAAGCGCGCGATGGCAGATTTCGAGCTCGGTCATCCAGGCCAAGCGGTCGGCGCGCAGTCGATCTGCCTCAGCCCAAGGTGGCTCGATTGGCGCCGCCGAGGTGAACCTCGGTCGCCAGTCTGTGCTCATGGTCTCCTGCCGGAGCTCATATACGGATCGCGCCTCCGCTAGAAGGTCTGCCCGCAATTCCGCATCCCGCGATAGGTCCAGCACGACCATCGTCGGCTCGTCCCGGCCTTCGGCGAACGCCAGCACTTCCTCAGCCGAGCCCAACACCGTGTCCGTGCCGAGCGAGAAGGCGAGGCTGGGTTCGGTGAAGCTGGAGGCTGTCGCGATCTCGTCCGGTGACAGGCCGGTGATTGTCTCCGAATAGGCCCGCGCCGCGCGAACCTGGTCGGCGAGGCGCACGGCATAGGCATTCGGCAGCACAACGCCGCGCCCGACGATTTGGGCGCTGAGCCCGGAGAGGACGGCGAAAGCGAGCGCCAGCGCGCCCGGGCGGAGTCGATCACTGACCAGGGCCGCGCCTGTCAGGCCGGCCAGGACGACCGCGCTGACCATGACCGCCAGGCCGACAAGCGGATCGAGGCCGAGCTGGAACCCGCCCTCGAAGCCGCTGAGCGAGAGGCGGACCGCGTCCCAGCTGGCATTGTTGCCGTAGAAGAGAAAGAGCACCGGCAGGACGCTCGCGAGCAGCAGGCCGATAACCCCGAACAGGCTCCAGCTGACCCAGCGTTGCCAGGCTGCGGCGCGGGCCAGCTCGACGAAGCCCCAGCCGGCCATGAGCGCCAGGGCCGGATAGATCGGCAGCACATAGTGCGGCAGCTTGGTCGGCAGGATTTCAAACACCAGCCAGGTTGGAATGACCCAGGCGACCAGGAAGCGGGCGGCTGCGGCTTGGCCGGCACCGTCACCGCGAATGGCACTGACGACGCGGCCAATGCCCGGCAGCAGGAAGAGCGTCGCCGGGAAGAAGATGAGCGGCAGCATCAACAGGTGATAGCCGGGCAGGCCGCCATGGCGTTCATGGCCGGATACGAGTTTCGGAACGAGATCATCGCTCAGTGCCTCGCGCAGGAAATTGCCCTCGGTTGCCAGCTGGATGGAGATCAGCCAGGGCAATACCATGACGATCGTCAGCAAAGGCCCCCACCAGACCAGAACCGGGCGCAGCCAGTCGATCCGGCGTTCCCAGGCGACCAGGGCGAGCGCCGTGAGGCCTGCGACCATGGGCGTGATCGGGCCCTTGATCAGAATGCCGAGACCCATGGCGAACCAGAACAGGAGGCCTGTGCGCCAGCCGGGTGTCTCCCCGCCGCGAGCATTGGCCAGGGCCGCCATGGCGAGCGTGGTGGCGCCGGCCAGCATGGCATCGGTCTTGGCGATTCCGCCTTCGATGCCGAGGAGCGCGCAAGTCCCGAGCAGGGCCGCCCCGGCAAAGGCCGCTTCGCGACCGACCAGCCGCTGTCCACCCCAGAAACAGGCGAGCGCGGCGAGGATGACGCCGAGGAGGGAGGGCAGGCGGTAGGCCCATATCTGGCGGTCTTCCGCGTCCGAGACCAGCGAGACTGCCGCGGCCTGCAGCCAGTGGATGCCGACCGGCTTCTTGTTGCGCTCTTCGTCGAGATAATTGATCGCCACGAAATTGCCGGTCTCGAGCATCTGCGCTGTCGCCTGGGCGAAGCGGCTCTCATCGCGATCGATGGGGGGCATGGTGAAAAGGCCTGCCAGGGTCGACAAGGCAGCCAGAAGTCCGATGATCCAGTAGGCGCGGAGGCCTCGGGCGAGATCGGTCATTCCATCCTCTTTGCAGATCAGGGTCCTGAGGGCCGCAGATCATCCGCTTGTGGCGCGGTATGAGAAATACCTCGCGTCTTCAGTGAAACCCGGTATGTAACGGGCCTACGGTATTCGCAAGCTCAAGCAGACACCTATGAGCCAGTCTTCCCCCAAATCGCCCCATATCTCCGTTGTCGTTCCAGCCTATAACGAGGCCGGCAATGTCGTGCCGCTGGCGCGTGAAATCGCCGAAGCGCTGGACGGGCGGTCGTTTGAGATCCTGTTTGTCGACGATTCCTCCAGCGACGCGACCCGTCAGGAATTGATAGACGCCAAGGCAGACCTGCCCATGCTGCGTGTGATCGCACACCGCACCAATTGCGGTCAGTCGCGCTCGGTTCGTACCGGTGTGATGCATGCGCGTGGCGATATTGTCTGCACACTGGATGGCGATGGCCAGAACCCGCCGCAGGATTTGCCGTCGGTGATCGATGCGCTGACCCGTGATGATGCGCCTGAAAATCTTGCCCTTGTCGGCGGCGACCGCACCGCCAATCGTCAGGATTCGGCCTGGAAGAAATTCGCCTCGCGGGCGGGCAATGGCCTGCGCCAGGCGATGCTGAACGACAATTGCGCCGATACGGGCTGTGGCCTGAAGGCGTTCAAGCGCTCTGCCTATCTCCAGCTTCCCTATTTCGATCACCAGCACCGATTCCTGCCGGCCCTGATGATCCGCGAGGGTTTTCAGTGCGAATTCCGCCCGGTCACGCACCGCCATCGCACCATCGGGACGTCGAAATACACGAATTTTGGCCGTCTTTTCGCCTCACTGACAGACATTATGGGTGTGATGTGGTTAAATTCGCGGGCCCGTAACCCACGGGGTAGTGACGAATTCTGATTGAAGCGAGTCGTCAGGCCGCTTCACAACCGGGGAGAGTGAAGTATGGCCGGAGGCGGGGACAACGGCGTATTGTTAGGTATGACGGCGGCTAATCAGGCCCAGAGATCGGGCGGCCGCGGTAATGGGGGAGGTTCCATGTTCAACGTATTTCCACTGCTGATCATTCCGGTGATCATCTATGCCATCGTCGCCTACACAACGGGCGCCGACATGAGTACACAGGTTTTCTCGGTACCGATGGTGTCGGGCAGTTTGCCACTGTCGAAGGGTGATCTTCTGGTCATTCTGGGCATGATCATGCTCTTCATGGAGTTGATCAAAGCCGCCGGCTCCGGCACGGCCACGATCATCAATCACGGTCTGTCCATGATGATCTTCGTGATCGCAATGGCGCTTTTCCTGCTGGTCGGTCACTTCTCGACCTCGACCTTCTTCCTGATCATGCTGATGACGCTGATGGATACCGTCGCCGGTTTCGTCGTCACCATCGTCGCAGCCCGTCGCGACCTTGCGGTCGGCGGCGAAGGCTAGAGCAGAACGAAGAGAAGGCCCGCGCCCAAGCTTACATCGAGCCAGAACTCATAGCGCCGGGCCTTGGCAACAGCGATTGTCATGCGCGCCGCTCCCACATCGGGGGCGGCGTCGTCATTTGTGCGGCCTGGGCATAGGTGCGGCGGAAACGCTCGACTTCGCTCGCTTCGGCCTTGAGGCCGCGACGCGGCGCATCGCCGATGATCTGGACCATGACTTCCGCCGTGGCAGGGCGTGCCCGCACAAAGGAACGATCGCTGTCGCGCTCGTTCGATTGCGGGGTCGGGACGGTGACGAGGGCACGCTCCTGCCGCGGCGGACGATCCTGCGAGCCGCGCGCACGACTGGCCGGCTCAATGCGCCGGCTGGTCGGGGTCGGGACGGAATATGCGCTGCGGATCGTGGTCATGCCCTCTCCATCGCAAGCCGGATGCCAACTCTTAATGAGACGTTAACCACGATTCTGGCCGAAAATGCGGTGTTTGCAGGTCATGACAAAGCAAAACCGGCCCGCGAGGCGGGCCGGCTGGCTCATTTCGGTACGATTTTGTTAACCCTGTGAGGGGCTTGTGCCAGTCATGAGCGCTGGCTGCGGCCCGATCACTTTTTGTCGAGCAGCTGGTCCATCTTGGCGCGCAGGCCGTCGAGCTCTTCACGCAGGGCCGACAGGTCCTCCGGCTTGCTCTCTGCTGCAGTCTCGGACCTGGCGCTCCCTTCCGGGGCCTCGCCAGCGCCCGCCGGGAACGGCGTGAACATGCGCATGGTCTGACCGAACAGCTCCATGTTGCGGCGCGTCTGTTCCTCGATCATGGCCACAGTGGCCTGGGGCGAACTCATCGCCTCGGTCATCTTGTCGCGGAATTCTTCCTGCTGCTGGGAGAAAGAGTTCATCGACATCTGAAGATAGCCGGGCACCACGCTCTGCAGGCTGTCGCCATAGAAGCCGATCAACTGCCGCAGGAAATCGACGGGCAGAAGATTGGCCCCGCGAGACTCTTCCTCGAAAATGATCTGGGCCAGCACGCCGCGGGTCAGGTCATCGCCGCTCTTGGCATCAACCACCTGGAAGTCCGTACCCTTTTTTACAAGATCGCGGAGATAGTCCAGCGTCACATACTGGCTGGTCGAGGTGTCATAGAGACGACGGTTCGCATACTTCTTGATCACGATGCCGCCGGTCTTGCCGTTCGATTTGCTCACCACTTACTCCCCTGTTCGCGCCAAAAATGATGTCGAGATTGTTTTTCGCTCGACTTGGGCGCGTTGCAATTCCATGTAAGGGTTTACGCGCTCAAGGCGGTGTGCTGCAAGCGCGAACGCAATCGGCCATGAAGCCGGTGCGAAACAGACAGGTCCGGGGGGATGCTCATGACACGAACGGCATTGGTCACAGGCGGGACGCGCGGCATAGGCGCGGCGATCAGTCTGTCCCTCAAATCGGCTGGTCACACAGTCATTGCCAACTATGCGGGTAATGAGGAGAAGGCGCGCGCCTTCGCCGAGCAAACAGGCATCAAGGTGGTGAAGTTCGATGTCGGCGACTTCGACAATTGCCAGGCCGGGATCGCCGAAGCCGAGACCCTCGCCGGCTCGCCGATCGACATTCTGGTCAATAATGCCGGTATCACGCGCGACACCATGTTCCACAAGATGGACAAGGCGCAGTGGGATGACGTCATCAATGTCGACCTCAATTCCATGTTCAATGTGACCCGTCCGCTGATCGACGGCCTGCGCGAGCGCGGCTGGGGCCGGGTCATCAACATCTCCTCCATCAATGGCCAGAAGGGTCAGATGGGACAGGTCAATTATTCGGCAGCCAAGGCCGGGGTAATCGGGTTCACCAAGGCGCTGGCGCAGGAAACCGCCCGCAAGGGCATCACCGTCAACTGCATCACGCCGGGCTATGTCAATACCGAGATGGTGGCCGCCATCCCCGAAAAAGTCCTCGCGAGCATTATTGCCGGAATCCCGGTCGGGCGTCTCGGGGAGGCCGGTGAAATCGGCGCGCTCTGCGTCTATCTGGCGAGCGATGAGGCCGGTTTCGTGACCGGCTCCACCCTGACCATCAATGGCGGTCAGTACCTCGCCTGACATGAAATCACAGTCTGCCCCAAATTCGCCGTGTTGGCGGTCATGATGCGTGTCGGGATGACGCGTTGGTTGATAGCCATACTGATCGCCGCACTCGCTGCAGGCGCCGCAACAGGGATGCAAAACCCCCTGCGGGACCGCTTGTTGCGCAATGAGCGCGTGCAGCAAGTGTCCGGCTGGTTCCAGCGGGCTGATACCGGCGAATTCTTCATCTTCGACCGCTCCGGCGATGCGGCCCTGCTGCGTGAGCGCGATGCGCCGGACAGTGAAGTGCTCGTTCTTTACCCCGACCGGGCACCCGGCGGCGGTACCGCCTTCATCACAGATACCGGCCGTGAAGTCATTCGCCTGACCGGTCTGGGTGGCGCGACCTATTTCCCCAGCTCGGCGCCGGACGGCGTCATTGCCGACTTTGCCAGTCCCGCTGGCGCTCTGGCCCCGCCGCCTCGTTCGCCGGCTGAAGTGCGCAACCGGGCCGAGGAACTCGCCGCGGAAATGGCAGCCGCCCTGGATCGCTCCATCTCGGTGCAATATGCCCCGGCGCCGCGTGCCGGCCTCGGCGTGCAGCACGACACCCTCCAGATGATCGCGTTTGCGTTTGATGCGGTCCGAGCGGAGCGCCGCCGTCTGCGCGGTGTCGAGCACGTCCGCATCGAGCTGGGTGAGGCCCCGGCAGCCTATCGGCAGGACTCAGCCCTGGTCGTCGTGATTGCGCCGGAGCTCGGCTATGCCGGACGACCATCATCGGCCTTTATCGGACAGGCCCTGCTCAGCGATCCCAGCGCCAGCTGATCAGGCGGGACCGCCCGGTGCCCAATCGGGCGCTGCGAGCTCAAACCCCTCAAAGCGGAAGCCGGGTGCCACGGTGCAGCCGACCAGCGTCCAGGATCCCAGTGACCGGGCCGATTGCCAAACGCCTTCCGGCACGACCCCCTGGGGACGTTCTCCGCCAGCAATGTCGGGACCGAGCTGAAGGGTTTCGACCGCTTCGCCATCATCACTCAGCGACAATTCCAGTGTGGCGCCGGCATGCCAGTGCCAGACCTCGACCGCATCAACCCGATGCCAGTGCGAGCGTTCGTCCGCGCCCAGCAGGTAGAAAATCGCGGTCGAGCGGTCGCGGCCGCCGTGCGGATCCGGATCGCGCAGGGTCTCGGCATACCAGCCGCCCTCCGGATGCGGCTTCAGGCCGAGCGTTTCGACTATGCGGCGGGCATCGGCGGGAAGGGTCAAAACTGGTCCTTGCGGCGACGGATTTCGGCAAAGACGTCCTCGGTCGCGGCGGCCGCCATATCGAGACGGGCGCGAATGGCGGGATCGTCTGGCCGCAGGAAGGGATTGGCGGATTTCTCTGCCCCGATCGAGGTCGGCACCGTGGCCTCACCCCGCGCCCGTTCGGCATCGACCATGGTCGCATAGGCCTGCAGCTCGGAATTGTCAGGATCGACACTCAGCGCGAAGCGGGCATTGGCAGCCGTGTATTCGTGGGCGCAATAGATGCGGGTTTCGTCCGGCATCTCCGCGAGTCGCGACAGGGAATGCCACATCTGTGCCGGCGTGCCCTCGAACAGGCGGCCGCAGCCCAGCGCGAATAATGTGTCGCCGACAAAGGCCAGTTTTTCGGCGGCGAAGTGGTAGCAGACATGCCCGAGAGTGTGCCCGGGCGTGTAAAGGACATCGGCCTTGTGGGCGCCCAGCGTGACGACATCGCCATCCTCGACCGGATCGGTGATCGACGGAATGCGATGGGTGTCATAGCGCGGCCCGACAATCCGGGCGCCGGTCGCAGCCTGGATGGCGTCATTGCCACCGGCATGATCATAATGGTGGTGCGTGTTCCATATCTGGGTGATGCGCCAGCCTGCGGCCTCGGCCTCGGCCAGGATCACGGCCGGGTCGGGCGTATCGATGGTGGCGGTTTCGCCGCTGTCCGGGTCATGGACCAGAAAGCCGTAATTGTCGGAGAGGCAAGGAAACTGCCGGATGAGGAGTTCGCTCATTGTCCAAAAATCCGCTTGCGTTAGGCTGTGAGAGGAGGGTTCATCCCGAAGTCCGGGCCCGGATTTCGAGCCCGAGCTCAGGCATCGAGCCCGAGCTTAGGCATCGAGCAGGAGTGTGGCCAGTGCGCCGTGACGTTCTTGAACTGGATCGCTTCTACCGCACCCGTCAGGGCCGCGCCGCGCAGCGCATGATTGCCCGCCGCCTCGGGCCGATCTGGCCGGAGGTGCGTGGCATGGACGTGTTGGGGATCGGATTCGCCAATCCCTATCTCGAGGCCTGGCAGGCCACCGCCCGCCGCTGTGTGTCACTCATGCCGGCGGCTCAAGGCGCGATTGTCCCCGGGCCGGATGGCGTGCCCACTGCGCTCGGCGACGAAATGCATCTGCCCTTCCAGGAGGCGCTCTTCGATCGGGTCTTGCTGGTTCATGCACTCGAGGAGACCGATTCCCTGCCAGCCCTTCTGCGTGAGGTCTGGCGCGTCATGGCGCCGGAGGGACGGCTCATGATTGTCTCGCCTTCGCGGGCCGGGATCTGGGCCTGGCTTGATTCGACGCCATTCGGGCATGGTCGGCCATTCTCGCGCAGCCAGCTCTCCCGGTTGCTGGACGATGCCCTGCTCACGCCGACGGCCTGGTCCCGCGCGCTCTACGCTCCGCCCTGGGGATGGAGCACGCACCGGCGCATCTCCAACCTCTGGGAAGAGGTGGGCGAATACGCCTGGCCGGGCCTGGGCGGGCTGATCATGGTCGAGGCCGTCAAGCACACCGCGGGGGTCATGCCGGGGCTGCGGACTGCGCGCGCCAGCACGCGGGTACTTGAAGGTCGACGCCAGCCCGCGCTATCTCCCCGACGAGTGTCCAGCCGGACACCCCGGAACTGAGGAGTTTCCATGTCTATCGAACCACGCGCCGGTATTCTCGACATCCGCCCCTACAAGCCGGGCTCTTCGGAAGCGCCGGGTATTGCCGAGCCGATCAAGCTGTCCTCGAACGAGAACGCGCTGGGGTGTTCGGACAAGGCGGCTGACGCGATGCAGGCGACGGCGTCGAAACTTCACCTCTATCCTGATGGCGGCGCGACCAAGCTGCGCGAAGCGATCGCGAAGGCTGAGGGCCTGGAAGCCGAGAACATTGTTTGCGGGACGGGGTCGGACGAGCTGCTCCAGCTCCTCGGCCGCGCCTATCTCGAACCGGGCGACAAGGTCGTCCAGTCGCAATACGGCTTCCTGGTCTATCGCCTCGTTGCCATGCAGTGCGGCGCCGAATTCGTGTCCGCGCCGGAGCGTGACTATCGCAGCGATGTTGATGCCATTCTCGAGGCGGCCGGTGATGACACCAAGATTGTCTTCCTCGCCAATCCGAACAATCCGACCGGCACCTATATCCCGGCCGACGAGGTCCGTCGTCTGCGCGATGGTCTGCCGACCTCGACGCTTCTTGTGCTGGACGCGGCCTATGCCGAATTCGTTCACAATCCGGATTATGAAGCCGGTATCGAACTGGCGCGCGAGCGCGATGATGTCGTTGTGACCCGCACCTTCTCGAAGATCCATGGCCTTGCAGCCCTGCGACTTGGCTGGGCCTATGCCCAAAAGCCGATCATCGACGTGCTGCACCGTGTGCGTGGACCCTTCAACGTCAATATGGCGGCGATCGAGGCCGGCACGGCAGCGATCCAGGATCGCGATTTCATGCAGCGCTCCGTCGCGCACAATGATGAATGGGTCGCTTATCTGCGCCAGCAGATCGGCGGGCTCGGCCTGGAGGTGACACCCAGCGTCTGCAATTTCGTGCTGATCCATTTCCCGGAAACGCCGGGCAAGACGGCCGCCGACGCGGATGCTTATCTGACCGCCAGGGGTCTGATCATCCGCGGCGTCGAGCCCTATGGCCTGCCTGATGCCTTGCGGGCAACGGTCGGGACGGAAAGCCAGAACCGGCAGCTGGTTGAGGCCCTCACCGACTTCATGAAGGCCTGACCCGGCTCTAGTCCGGTACACCGCCGAGACGCGCCGGTCCCAGATAGACGCCACCATCACGGATCCGGAAGGGCAGCGAAACGCCCTCCGGACCGCGCGGTGCCATCATCGCGGCGACGCGCAGAGCTTCGCGATTCTGCTCCGGTATGAGGCCGGCTTCGACCAGCGCTTCTGACAAGGTATCGGGATCGGTGACGCGCAATGACAGGCGTCCATCCGGGCGGGCATAATCATCGACAGTGAACTCGCCGACAGCCGTCAGGTCGGCCGGGCCCCATTGCAGGCCGGCATCGGTGATGTCGAGCCGACCATCGGCCTGGCTCCAGGACAGGGCGTCAGCATTGCGCGCGAGGGAGGCCCATTGGGTGACGGAGAACTCCATGCGGACCATGTCGAGCGTATCGCCGAAGGCGCGCTGTATGTCGGCGCTCAGAACGCCTGGCGCGGCCACGATGGATTCGGCCATCACACGGACATGAAGCGTGTTGTCGGCCTCGACAATGCCGTTGAGATAAAGCGCTCCGACGGACTGGATGTCCGGTGCGTCGCCGGCGCGGGTCAGAACCGTGAAATCGATCAGCTCGGCGCCGACCCGTTCGGTCTCACCCGCCTCATTGTAGACAAGGCTGACCCGGGCATCACTGGCCCCCAGTTCCAGCTGGCTGCCGGGACCGTTGAGATCGTCGATGAAAGCCGGGCCGCCGAAACGGACAATCCAGTGTGACAGGTCATAGGGCACGGCGTGGGCCTGCAGGCTGGCAAGCTCGGCATGCCAGCCGCCATCGCTCTGCGGGGCCGTGATGTGTGGCTCACGGAAAGTGATCTGGAAACGATAGGGATAGCCGGAGACGGTCAAGGCCTCGCGTTCGATCACATAGCCGGCGGCTTCCTGGTCAGAGACCCAGTCCTCCACGGCGGCGCGGATCTGCGTACTGGCGAAGAACCAGTAGATTGAATAGAGCGCGAAAACGAGGAGAATCCCGCCAATGGGCAGGAGGAAACGAAGGCGGTCTGTCATGCCCGCTCCTCAGGGTCTGGAGTGATGCCATCAACCGCCAGCAGCGCGTCTGTTGCCTGATTGATGCGCGCATGGAGTTCGCGCATGAAGCTGGCCCTGTCGAGCCCGGGGGCGATGGGCTCGAGAAACTCGACCACGACCCGTCCCGGCTTGCGCAGGCCGCAATAGGTTTGCAGGTGGACGCCGGAATTGAGCGCGACCGGGATGCAGGGCTTGTTCATCGACTTGTAGAGGCCGGCAATGCCCGGCTTGAACTCCGGGCGCTCGCCCGGCACGACCCGGGTCCCTTCCGGGAAGATCAGGACCTGGCGGTTTTCTGATCCGCGTTGTGCCGCGTCGCGCAACATGCCCTTGAGCGCCTTGCCGCCACCCTTCCGGTCGATCGAGATATTGCCCAGCCTGACCGCAAACCAGCCGAAGAAAGGCATGTAGATCAGCGATCGCTTCAGGATGATGGCGGGGTCCGGCAGGATTTCCCAGAAGGCCAGCGTTTCCCACATGCTCATATGCTTGGAGGCGACCAGCGCGCCGCCCGTGGTCAGATGCTCGCGGCCTCGCACCTCGAAGGTCACGCCCATGATCCAGCGCATGCCAAACCAGACGACCTTGAGATAGATGCGCAGGAATTTGCGTGCCCAGGACCGCGGACCCAGCAGAAGGGGGGTGCCGATGAGTCCGAAGACCACCATCAGCCCATACATCCAGATGTAGAAAGTCAGGGATCGCAACAGTCGCATCAGGCTTCTTCCGGGCGCGGCGCCAGCGCATCACGCAGCTGGACCGTGGTGTATTTCGCATATTCCTGGAGCCAGAGACGCAAGGCGCGGACATCTTGCCACGGCGCGGAAGTGCGCACCGGATAGGGAATGATGTCGACGCCGGGCATTCTGCTGCGGAACTCCAGAAGACTCCGCGGCAGATGATAGTCTGAGGTCACGATGATCAAGCGCTCATATCCGTTGGCCTGCACATAGGCGGCCGCCTCGCGGGCATTGCCGACCGTGTCCGTGGCCTCGCGGCCCAGGGTGATGCAGCATTCGAAATCCGCCTCGGCGAGCCCGGTATGGCGCCGGATGTCCGCTGTTGTGGCGGACGGGTGGACCCCGGAAATCATCAATTGGCCAGCGCGGCCATCCTCCAGCAATTGGCCGCCCGCGGCCAGACGTCCGGCATCGCCGGTGAGGACAATGATGGCGTCGACCGAGATGTCGTCTGCGGGCGCGTCATAGCCCGCGACCTTGCCGGCATAGGCGGCAAAGCCGATCGCACTCGTCAGGACAATCACGAAGCACAGGCCTCGCAACCAGGACACGCTCTGCTTCATGGCGCTCTCCGGCATGGGCGGCCTGTCGGCCGACCGTGAATCAGGTCCCTCACAGGCATGAAGCCTCGCGTGCGAAACAGGCGGATTTATGGTCGCTCACCAGCGCCCCCGCAAATCGGATGCGACCGCCAGCCGGGCGGAAACCGCGGCGGTCAGGCCGGCCAGGATCGGCGCCATGGCCAGCAGGACAAATTCGAAGGGGTCCGCCGCCCATTGGGGCAGGAAAAAAGCCATGTCGGCAGGCGCATCACCGAGGCTGACCAGGATGGAGACCAGGCCGGCAAAGACGGCGCCGGCCACGCCGGATTTCAGGCCCAGCATGAAAAAGCGTCGCTGGAAGAGTCCGGCGATAAAACGGTCCTCCGCGCCGCAAAGATGCAGTGCGTCAATGACGTCCAGACGTGCGGCCAGGCTGGCCCGGGCGGCAAAGGCAATCACCGCCGCGGCGGCGCCGGCGAGCAGGGCCAGCAATCCCAGCCCCAAACCCTGTGCGGTACCGGCCGCGCGTCGGACGGCCTGGGCCCATCGACCATGATCATCAATCCGCGCAGTCATGCCCTCCGCATCCAGCCGGGCCTGAAGCGCCTCGGTATCGATGAGTGCGCCGGGACGGGTGCGAACATCGACCAGGAGTGGCAGCGGCAGGTCATCGGGCAGATTGCCTTCGCCCAGCCAGGGCGTGAGCAAGGCGAGCGCGTGATCGCGGCCGCGCGAGGTGGCTTGTTCGATTCCGTCAAATCCGGCCGTGATTTCGGCGGCGAGGGCTGCGTCGACCTCGGCGTCGCGGCCTTCGGTCGGGCGGATCTGGATGGTCAGGGAGGTCTCCAGATCGGTTGTCCAGCGCTGGGCCTGAAGCCAGGCACCCCGGGCGCCGAGGGCGGCGATACAGGCCAGGAAAACGAGAATGGCCGCGACCACGAAGAGGGGGCGATCACGCCCGGCATCGGGCGGCAATAAGCGGCCATTGCCGCCGCTGGGTGGTTTGGGAAGGCCGTCAGTCATCGTCTTCGCCAGCCTGGTCCGGCGTGTGGTTCGCATCAGCGGCACGCGGCTCGTCCAGATCGGGTTGCCGCGGTGCCGCGGCGGCCGGCGCGGCGGCGATCCGCTCAGCCTCGGCGTCGGCCTCGGCTTCAGCGGCTTCCGCCGCCTCCTTCATGCGACGGCGTTCACTGCGGGGCGGGCGGATGTGCAGATGCCCGTTCGAGAGCGTCATCACCGGCGCGTCGAGCATGCGCACGAGCTGCAAGTCATGGGTGGCAATGATGATCGTCGTGCCCAGCTTGTTGAGCTCGGCAAAGAGGCGCAGCAGGCGCATGCCCATTTCCGGGTCCACATTGCCGGTCGGCTCGTCGGCGATCAGGACTTCCGGCTGGCCGACCACGGCCCGGGCGATGGCGACACGCTGCTGCTCACCGCCGGACAGGGTGGCAGGCAGCGCATTCATCTTCTCGCCCAGCCCGACCCAGGCGAGCAGTTCCGCGACATCCTCCGCATAGTCCTGGCGCTTGCGGCCAGCGACGCGCAGCGGAAGGGCGACATTGTCGAACACATTCATGTGGGCGAGCAGGCGAAACTCCTGGAAAACCACCCCGACCCGGCGCCGCAGATCGGGCAATTCATTGCGTGGCAGCGTGGCGGCATCACGCCCGAAATAGCTGATCAGTCCGCGCGACGGCTTTGCAGCGAGATAAATCAGCCGCAATAGCGACGTTTTGCCGGCTCCGGACGGGCCGGTGAGGAATTGGAAAGAACCGCGTGGTAAATCAAAAGACAAATCGCGCAGGATCTCCGGTCCCCGGCCATACCGCATACCGACATTGTCGAAGCGGATAACCGGCTCCGGATCCAGATGCGGTGACTGGGAAGAACGCGGACTGATGGAAATCCTCCATGGGTTCGGGTGAGCCGAAGAAGATGTGTAGACGACTCATATGAGCATAGTACTCAGCTGTCCGTCATGTACCACGCGTTACCGTGCCAATCCCAATGCGATTGGCACGAACGGTCGTCGTGTGCGCTGCGCTTCGTGCGGTCATGTCTGGACAGCCGAGGTCGAGGATCCCAGCGATCTGCCCAGCCTGCAACCGGCCCCGCCGGTCCTGCCGGATGCGCCTGTCGAAGAGGCCGAGGGCGAGAAGAAAGTTCACACGGCCTTCCGCGAGCGACAGGAAAAGAAACGCCGGACCTTGTCCGCCGCTGCCGCCGGCGGTGCCTGGGGCGGTCTGGTCGCGGCCTGTGCCGTCCTGTTTGTATGCGCCTGGATTTTCCGGGTCGATGTCGTGACGATGTGGCCGCGCGCCTCCTCGGCCTATGCCGCGGTCGGCGCCAAGGTGAATCCCTGGGGCTATGATGTCGGGGAGCTTCATGTCACCCGCGAGATCGACCATGGCGTTCCGCTCCTGGTCGTCGAAGGGGATGTCCATAATTTCGACCGTCGCTCCCGCGCCATACCGGGCTTGCGGGCCATTTTGCGTGACCAGAACGGCGAGGCTGTCCTGGAATGGACGGTTTCAATGCCGGCAGGCAATCTTGGCGCAGGCGATCGTCAGGAATTCCGGACAGTCGTGTCCGACCCGCCGCCGGAAGCGGTCGAGGTTGAAGTGGTCCTGATGGAGACGCCGGCTCATGGCAATGCGCCGGAAAGCGATCATCCCGCCGGACAAGAGGCCGATGCCGGTGATGCCGATGCCGGGCATGCCGATGCCGGTCATGGCGATAATGGTCACGCCGGTGAAGACCCGGCCGCTGCCGTCGCCGATCACGCGCCGACAGACCAGCATGCGGCCGCTGACCCGGTCGAAGCCGGGCAACACTGACGCCTCTATTGTGACTGACTGACAAGAGGGCGACCCGCAATAACGGGCCGTTCTTTTTCACGTCGTGATGTTGGCCAAGTCTGGCTTCAGAACCGGTCGAGCAGGCGCTGGATATAGTCGAGCTCTTCCTGGGGACGGCCGGCTTCGGCGGCCCGGCGGCGCAATTCCTCGAGAATGTCGCGGGCGCGGGCACGGCTCATCTCGTCGGGGACTTCAACACCGGCCCCGTCGGCAAAGGCGCCTTCCGCGGGACGACCGAGCGGATCGCGATTGTCTTCGCCCTCGGCCTGCTGGCCACCATTTTCCTGCATGCGGTCGAGCAGTTCGCGGGCCAGTTCCTCGGCGCCGGAGCGCAAGTCTGCCAGCGCTTGTTCCTGAGCCGCCAGGGCGCCTTCGGTATCGCCATTGCGCAAGGCTTCCTCAGCCTGGCGCATGGCCTCGCCGGCGCCTCCAAGCGCGTCTTCGCCCTGACCGGGAAGCGCGTCAGCGGATTCCGAGAAGCGCTGGGCGAGTTGCCCCTGGGCGTCGGCGAGGGCCTGGGCGCTTTGGCCACCACCGCTCTGGTTCTCGGCGAGGGTCTGCGGACCTTCACCTGATTGCTGACCCTGTTGTTGCTGGCCCGACGAATTGCCGGATTGCGGCTGGCCGCCACCTTCCTGCTCGGACAGGCCGAACGTCTGGTCCTGAAGATTGCGCTGCTCACCGATGACTTCACCGAGCTCCTCGAGGGCGCGGGCAATGGCTTCGGAGATGGGATCGTCCTGCTGGCCTTCGCCCTCGCCCTGACCGAGTTGCATCTGCATGTTGCGGAGCATTTCCGACAGGGCGGCGAGCGCCTGGCGGGCATCGGCGGTATTGCCCAGCTCGGCCGCGTCACGCAGCGCATCGAGCATTTCCTGCAAGCCTTCACCATTGAGGCTCGGGCCTTGTTCACCCTCGGCGAAATTGCCTTCCTCGGCCGCTTCGCGGGCCATCGCCGCCATGAAGTTCTGCATGGCCTCCTCATAGGCCTCGAACAGGGCGGCCAGTTCGGTTTCGTCGGCGCCGCGGGCCATGGCTTCCATCAGCGCCCGCTCGGCGGCGCGCAGGGCCGCTTCGGCATCGGCGAGGGAGCCGAGCTCGGCTCGCAGGGCGATCTGCCAGAGATCGCCTTCCAGATCGCCCAGTGCATCCTGGTCTCGCTGGCGGCGCAAACGGTGCAGGGCTTCGCGCAGGCCGAGATAGACTATCGGATCCTCGAAGAAATATTCCGGGGCATCCGAGATGGCGGCGAGACTGCGGGCAACCTGTTGCAGGCCGTCCGGGGCCCGCTCGATGCGACGGGCCGGATTCTCGGTGAAGTAGGCCGGGCCCTGGGGAACATCTTCGGCATACATGACCGGCGGTTCTTCCAGCGGATCATAGGGCTGGTTTGACGCCATCACATCGCGGCGTTGTTCGGCAACGGCGCGGGCCAGCGAGTCGAGGAAGACGCGGGCAGGCAGGGTGATGCCCAATTCCGGAGAGCGACCGGTATTCCCGGCTGCATCGGTTGCCACAAGGCGGATATCGACCCGGCTTCCGGCCAGCGGATGCCGCGCGGTTTCCAGCAAGGTGGCCAGGGCATCGTCTTCACTGCCCGGCGTCACTGCGCTGGTTTCGATCGGCAGGACTTCCCACGCGTCATCGCTGTCTTCAGGACGCAGCTCCAGCGCATAGCCGACCGCGCCATAATCATCGGTGACGGTGAAATCGAGGTCCAGTTCGCCCGCGGCGGTGGAGTCGGGAACCGCAGTCAGGCGAACGCGTGGCGGCGTGTCGGGGGTGACGGTGAGGGTCCAGGTCTCGCGAGTGCCAGGGGCCGCCAGGCGCAGCGTGGCGTCGCGATCGACCGGCTGGCGAATCTCCCAGACGCTGTCGCCAATCTCATTGCCGTCATTGCGCTGGCGTCCTTCGCCATCACGCAGGGTCAGGCGGGGCTGGCGGCGCGAGCCGGCGATGCGGGCAACAAAGGTCGAGCCTTCCGGGACAACGGCATCGCGGCTGTCAGCGGCCAGGAAAATCGGCGCACGCCCTGTATAGGCCGGCGGGTCGATCCAGGCATCAATGGAGAGGGTGTCACCACCGGCAATGATCGGGGTCAGGGAAAAGGCCTCGCCAACCCGGTCGCGGGCGGTCGGGCCAGCCACCATCCAGCTGACCAGGATGCCAAGGGCGAGCATGCCGCGCACGGCAAAGCTGTCATGCCGGGCCCAGGCGGCTTGCGGACGGCGGGCACGGGCAGTTTTCAGGCGGGCCGCCATGCGGCTCTGGTGTTCGTCCCAGACGCGCTGGGCAACCGGATCGCGATCACTCGGCCGGTCGGTCAGGGCTTCATGGGGGCGGGCGGTGATCCCGGAATCATCCTCGACGCGGCGTGCGGTCTCGTCGTCATTGGGCCAGGCGAAGCGCCGCAATCCCGGTCGGGTCAGCCAGATCGCAAGCGCGAGCGAGACCAGCGCATAAGCCGCGCGCCAGGGGTCGCCGACACTGTCCCACAGGCCCAGCAGCGAGAGGATGAGAAAAACCGACACCCAGGCCAGGCCCGGCCAGATAACCGAAACCGAGCGCTCCCAAACGAGCGCGAGCCAGGCGAGGATCAAGGACGTACGACGCATGGGCTGAAAACTATCACGCCGCACCGGAATAACGAGGCCCCGATGCATTACACTTTGGTGAGCCCGATCAGCGCGCTGCCAACCTATTCGTCGGCGTCGTCTTCCGCCGCTGGCGGCTCACCCCAGAGTGGGTCGGGGCGGTCGAGATTGCCACGCAGGCCGCAAGCTGTGACAGCGAGGGCGCTGAGGACAATGAGGGTAAGACTGGTCAGGCGTTTCATCGTGATTTCCTCAACAACCCAGACGGTCCTTCCAGACCGCCACCTGTTCGCGCACCCGCACCGGCGAGGTGCCGCCGAAGCTTGTACGGCTCGACATCGAAGCCCGAGCACTCAACACGGAAAACACGCTGTCGTCGATAGCCGGCTCGACCGATTGCATATCGGCCAGCGGAAGGTCGGCCAGCGGCACACCGCGTGCCTCGGCCAGTTTGACGATCGAGCCGGAGATGTGGTGAGCGTCGCGGAAGGGCTTGCCCAGTTCCCGGACGACATAATCGGCCAGGTCGGTGGCATCGGAATAGGCTTCGCCTGCAGCTTCCTCGAGCGCGTCGGGGAAGAAGGTCAGATCGCTCGCCATGCCCGCCATGGAAAGGAGGGCCAGTTCGAGATCATCAATGGCCTGGAAGACCGGTGCCTTATCCTCCTGCAAGTCCTTGGAATAGGCCAGAGGCAGGCCTTTCACGACAGTCAGCAGGCCGGTCAGCGAGCCGATGATGCGGCCCGGCTTGGCGCGCACCAGTTCGGCGGCGTCGGGATTGCGCTTTTGCGGCATGATGGACGAGCCGGTCGACCAGGCGTCGGACAGGGTGGCAAAGCCGAAACGGCGCGTGCACCAGAGGACGATCTCCTCGGCAAGGCGCGACAGGTTCACGGCGCAGATCGACGCTGCCGAGAGCACTTCCAGCGCAAAGTCGCGGGCGGCGACACCGTCGAGCGAATTGGCCATGGGTCGATCAAAGCCGAGCGCCGTGGCGGTCATGTCGCGATCGATGGGAAAGGCGGTGCCGGCCAGCGCGGCGCAGCCCAGCGGGCTTTCATTCAGGCGTTTGCGGGCATCGGCAAAGCGGCCGCGATCGCGCTGGGCGACCTCGACATAACTGAGCAAATGGTGACCAAGGGAGACCGGTTGGGCGGTCTGCAAATGGGTGAAGCCCGGCATGACCTGGTCGGCATGAATCTCGGCCTGTTTGACAAGGGCTGTCTGATAGGCGGCGAGCATGGCATCGACCCGGTCGCAGGCATCGCGCAGCCAGAGGCGAAAGTCGGTTGCGACCTGGTCATTGCGCGAGCGCGCCGTGTGCAGTCGGCCGGCTGGCTCGCCGATGATTTCCTTGAGCCGGGCCTCGACATTCATGTGCACATCTTCCAGTGCGGCCGACCACGGAAAGTCGCCGGCATGGATCTCGGAACGGACCTGCTCCAGTCCGCGCTGGATCGATGCAGCATCCTCGCTTGAAATCACACCCGTTGCGGCCAACATTTGGCTGTGGGCCAGGGAACCGTCAATATCCTGATCCGCCATGCGCTTGTCGACATCGATCGACGCGTTGATGGCTTCCATGACCGCGGAGGGCCCGGCCGAGAACCGGCCGCCCCACATGGCGCTGGAACTGGATTGCGGCTTGGAGTTTTTTGGCATGGTGAACCTGATGGCGAGGACGAGAACATGAAGACACCGCTTGGAATAGCCATTTTTGGCATGGCCGCAATACTGGTGGTGGGATTTGTCTGGGTTTCCCTTGTTTCCGGCACAAATCGTGGCGAAACGGGCCCGCTGGACAGCTATGCCCATGGCGAGATGCGCGCCTTCGTCACCCTTGATGATGCGCCCGCCCAGCCCAATCTCGCCTATATTGATGGCGATGGTGCCGAGGTGCGACTGTCCGATTATCGCGGCCAGGTGATCCTCGTGAACTACTGGGCGACCTGGTGTGGGCCCTGTGTCGAGGAAATGCCGGCCCTGTCCGACCTTCAGTCCGAGCTGGGCGGCGATGACTTCCAGGTCGTCACGGTGACGCTGGACCGGTCGATCGAGGATGCGCGCGAATTCCTGAGCCGGATGGCGCTCGATAATCTGCCGCTCATCCATGACGGGACTTTTTCCAGCCCGAGCCAGGTCCGCGCGATCGGCCTGCCCATGTCCATTCTGTATGATGGCCAGGGTCGTGAAATTGGCCGCGTACCGGCGCCGGCGGAATGGAATAGCGAAGACGCCTATGCCCTGATCCGCGCGGCGATCCGCCGCGACGTGTAAGCGCGGCCGGGATCGACAAGCCCGGGATCGACAAGACCGGGATCGACAAGAAACGGGCCGCCCCGATGTCTCGGGGCGGCCCAGTTGTTTGCATCTCGGAGGGATAATCGAGCAGCAATCCCGTTCCGGGAGGATCGGGTTGGCGCCCTTTTATTGTCCGGGCACGACGCTTCGATGACAGGATGGCGATGCTTGTGTGTCACGCGCAGGCTGCATCTGTCCGGAGCCAGAAAAAACGCCCCGGGCCTTGCGGTCCGGGGCGTGTTCTTCGTGGTGTGTCTGTCAGCGTCCTAGTAGGTGAAGCGGACACCGAAGACGGCAGACCAGCCGTATTCCTCAAGCTGTTCGACCCGGTCGACCCCGTCGGGGCGGGTGACCGCCTGATAGGGCTCGTCGGTGACATTCTTCAGATCACCGAAGACCTGCAGGAAATCATTGAACTCATACTTGGCCGAGAGGTCGAGCTGGGAGTGTTCGAGCACCCAGCGGTCCTCGTCCGCCCCGCCGCGGATCTCGTCGAGATATTCCGACCGGGTGGAGACAACAGCGCGCAGATCCCAGGGACCATTGTCATAGCCCAGGACCGCATTCCAGACCGTGTCGGACTGGCGCGGCAGCGGGATGATGCGGCCGTCAGCCAGCGTGGCTTCACTGTCGGAGGCGGTGAAGTTGAAACCACCGATAAAGCCCTCGACCGGCAGGAAGTCGAGCGCCTGCTGGTAGTTGAACTCGATACCGGACACTTCGGCCTGCGGCAGGTTGATGAAGGAGGAGGCCTCGTCGAAGAAGCGGCCGTTCAGCGTGATGTCCTCATAACCGACACCGCCGATGACATTCTCCAGATCCTTGAAGAAGTAGCCGAGATACACGACCGCATCATTGTTCGGATACCACTCGATGGAGACGTCGAAATTGTCGGCTTCCAGACGCTCGAGGTCCGGATTGCCGAACTCGCCCTCAACCTCGTCATCATCATTCTGTTCGACCAGGATGCGTGGGGCGAACTGGCCCGGATTGGGGCGCTGGATCGAGGCGAAATAGGCGCCGCGGACGATGACATTCTCGGTCAGTTCATAGCGGGCCAGGATGGAGGGCAGGACGTCGGTATAGTCGTCGCTGGCGCTGGTCGGCGTCACGAAAACCGTGTCCTCGGTCAGCACGACCCCGCCAACGGTGGCGTCTTCCTCGGCGAGGAAGGTCTCATAACCGCGTGCCGCCATGTCGGTCTGCTCGACGCGGACACCGCCGACGACGCGCAGCGGGCCGTTCTCGACCGAGCCCATGAGATAGCCGGCCACAACGTCTTCCTCGACGCGATAGGAGGCGCCGAAGCTGTCGATGTCGCTGTCGACCGAGACATAGTCGAGGCTGCCCAGATTGGCGAAGAAGTAGTCGCGAACGCTGGTCGGGTTCGGAACCGGGCCGATCGGGCCCTGGTCGTAAGCGACCGTGCGGGCGACGTCCGAGAGCAGGAGGCTGGTGTCATCAAAGACATCGAAGTCCAGCGCATACTTCTTGTCACGTGTGCGGGCCCGGACGCCGTACTGGATGTAGCTCGGCAGGCCGCCCAGCTCGGTATCGTGACGGATATTCAGGGTCGCCGTGTATTCGCGGTCCTGCGACAGGCCATTGGTCAGCTCATAGCCCTGGTTTTCGTACAGCGAGCTATCGAACACGCGGTCCGTCGTCGTGCCGCCGGCGAAGGTGAGTTGCGGGCGCATCGGGTCGGAGACATCAATCCCGAAGGTTTCGCCATCCTCGAATTCATAGCTGAAATCGACGTCGAGCCGGTTCGGCTCGGCTTCCTCGGCGTAGACGTAGGAGAGCGACCAGTCGACGCTGGTACCGCCATTGATCCACTCGCCACCGAAATCCGACGCGAAGATCATCTGGGTTTCCAGCCGGTCCTTCACATCGCGGTCGATTTCCATCTCATTGGCCGTGAAGACCGCGAGATTGCCCGAGGAGGCAGCGTCGTCATACTCCGCATCCTCATACTTGATCTCGACCCGGTTGCGGATCTCCTGGTCCGAGAAGTCTGACCAGGTCGTGCGGGCATAGAATGTGAGGTCGTTATTGACGCGATAGTCCAGGTTCAGGACCGCAGTCGTGCGCTCCCGCGTGACCTGGTAGTTGCGCATCTCGACTTCATTCGGGAAGGGCACGCTCTCATCGATGTCCCAGCCGCCATCAACCTCGAAACTCTCCGAGCCGAAGACGCGTTCCTGGTGCGAAAGCGAGCCGGCCACGCCGAGGCGGCCATCCATGAAGTTGTTGGCGAAATTGATCGAGCCGCGATAGCCGTATTCCTGCTCGAGATCGGAATAGAGCGAAGCGACCCGGGCGCGCACATAGAGCTGGTCGACATCGAGGCCGGACGTGGTCTCGATCTCGATATTGCCGCCGACACTATCGCCATCCATGTTCGGCAGGAGCGACTTGTTGATGACAACCGAGGACAGGACATCGGCGTCGATCACGTCGAGGCCGACCTGCCGGTCTTCCGATTCCGGCGAGGTCAGGCGCACGCCATTGATCGAGGTCGAGACCAGGTTCGGATCCAGACCGCGGATCGAGACGAAGCGTCCCTCGCCCTGGTCGTTGAGGACGTTCACACCGACCGCGCGACGGGCGGCTTCGGCGACATTCTCGTCCGGGAACTGGCCGATCGCGTCCGAGGAGAGGACGGCGATATTGCCGTCATTGGCGCGTTGACGGGAGAGGGCGGAGTTCAGCGCACCGCGCTGACCCATCACCAGGATATTGTCGACATAATCGACATCATCACCCAGCGTGATGGTCGGAGACACGGTGTCGGTCACGGTCGCCAGATTGACGCTGACTTCACGCGCATCGGCGCCGACATAGCTGACACGCAGCGTGTATTCGCCGGCGGCGAGGCCGGTGACGCGGAAAGTACCGTCGGCGCCGACCGTGGCGGTCTGGCCGGTTTCAAGGATGCGAACCGTGGCGCCTTCGAGACCGACGGTCTCGGACGCATCGGTGACGCGACCGGCGATCGTGCCGGCCTGGGCGGCGCCGGCGACCGCGAGTGCAAGCACGGAAGCCGTGCTGAGCATGGCGATGGTGGTCTTCATGGGAGTCCCCCTCACATGGACTGACGACAGCCTTGCCCGAGCGGGCAAAGTCGCGGCCTCTATGCGCGGCGATCAGCAACACGGTGATGACGCTTTGGTCTCACCTTCATGTCGTTTCTGCGAGCGTTTCGTGAAAACGGGGAATGCCGCATTTATTGTCACGGAAATGTCGCCATATAAGGGCTTGGCGCTCCATTGCCGGCGGGCTATCGCGCCTCGGCAGGAATGGGAGAGACGCCATGAAACAGCTGTTGGGACTATTGGCCGGCGCGAGCGCCCTGGCCGCGTGCAGCCAGGGTCTGCCGCCGGTCGAGATCGAGGCGGCGAGAGAAACGGCCAGCGTCGCCGGAACCGGGGATGCCGCCGATGATCCGGCAGTCTGGGTCGCCGACAATCCGGCCGACAGCCTGATATTCGGGACCGACAAGGATAACGGCATCTATGTCTACACCATGACCGGCGAGGAGCATGCCTATCTGCCCGAAGGCCGGCTCAACAATATTGACGTGCGGTATGGCTTTGATCTGGGTGACCGGGTCGTCGATATCGCCGCGGCGTCCGACCGCTCCAATGGCGGCATTGCCTTCTTCCTTATCGATCCTGCCACCCGCGACGTCTCCTATGTCGGCGCCGTGACGGTTGCGAATGTGACCGAGCCATACGGCTTCTGCCTCTACCGCTCGCCGGTCGACCAGGCACTCTATGCCTTCCTGTCAGACAAGGAGCCGGGCACATTCGTCCAGTACGCGCTCGGCTGGGACGGTGCCATGGTCACGACCGAAGAGGTGCGCCGTGTCATGCTCGGCACGATCGCCGAGGGCTGTGTCGCCGATGACCGCACCGGTCGGCTCTACATGAATGAGGAAAATGTCGGCGTGTGGACGATGGGCGCCGAACCCGGCGATCCCGCCGAACCGCAGCCGATCGCCGCCACGGATGGCCGCGAGATCACCGCTGATGCGGAGGGCGCCGCCCTCCTGCCGCAAGGCGAGACCGGCGGTTGGCTGGTCGTTTCCAGCCAGGGCGACAATACCTATGCCGTCTATGAGCTGGAAGGCCACGCCTTCGTAACCCGCCTGCAGATCGTCGATGCGGCGATTGACGGGGTCACGCACACGGACGGGCTCGACATCTCCGCCGCCAATCTCGGCCCCGACTTCCCGGCCGGTGTGCTGGTGGTCCAGGACGATGAAAACGAAACAGGCGGGCAGAATTTCAAATTTGTCGATCTGCGGGCGGTGATCGCGGCAATTGAGGCCGGTGCCGCTGAGGATTAGACAGTCTGGATGGCCTTGCTTGTTCCGGTTGTCCTGATTGCCATTCTGCTGTTTCTGGCTCTGCGTCATCGCTCCCGCGATGGCGGGCTGAGGGCCTGCCTGGCGCGCGTCGAGACCGCCCTGGTCGCGGCGGCCGCGGACGATGATGCCGGCGTCCGGCTTTCCAGCGAGGATGTCGATGCCCTGCGAGAGGCACCGGAGCATTTGTTCCGGCTGGTCGTGGCGGTGTTCGAGGGGGCGGACAAGACGGCCCGGCAACGGGCGCTGGACGCCATCTGCGAGTACCGGGAATTCCGCGGCTGGAAAGCCTGATGGTCGGCGATTGTCTTTGGCATGCTGATGGTTAGTCTCGGGCCATGACACTGTTCGCCGTCAATCTCCTGCAATTTGCCCTCATCGCGGTCGCCGGCCTGGGCGTCGCTTTGACCGTGGCTGAGCCACGCCTGCGGGCGGTGTCCGCCTTGCTGGCGGCGTCGGCGGTCTGGATGGTCTTCAATTTCCTCGAAGAGACATCGGGTTTTCGCGATATCTGGCTGGTGACACCCGCCTTCCGGCTGGCCATGCCGGCGCTGGTCTATCTGGTCGTGCGCGGCGTGATCATCGCGGGCCCGGCCCTGCGCTGGAGGGATTGGCCGCATGGAGTCCCCTTTCTGGCCGCGCTTGCGCTCACACCCCAGATCGGGCTGGTCGAACATGCGGCCCGTATCTGCCTGTTTGTCTATGCAGCGGCGGCGCTCTTGCTGGTGCGCCGATTTCACCGCGCGACCCGGGACATGCGGTCCGATGCGCGGACCATCCATCTGAACTGGATCGTCGCGATGCTCGTCTTCTATATCGTTGACGGCGTATTCGATATCCTGCGCATGGACGCGCACTGGCTGCACCCGTACTGGCCCTGGCTGGATACCCAATCAGCCTATGTCTTCCAGATCGGTGTGTCGCTGGTCTCCACCTGTGTCCTGGTCGTCCTGGCCGTACAGCAAGCGCGCCTGTTTTCGGGTCTCGATGACGGGGCCCTGGCGGCCTGGGCCGCGGGGCAGGCCTCGCCTCAACCGGCCAATGATACCGCCGCGGCCAGTGAGGCCGCGATGGCTGATTTCAGGCGCGTCGAAACCGCGGTCCGCGATGAGGCGCTGTATACCGAACCCCGGCTGACGCGGCAGGAGGTCGCCGTGGCGGCTGGCCTCACCGAGCGCGCGGTGACGCTGGCGATCAAGTCTGCCACGGGGCGGAATTTCAACGATTACATCAATTCGCTCCGGATCGAGGATGTCTGCGCGATGATGCAGGAGGATGCCGCGACGACGGCGCGCCGTCGTGTCATCGATCTCGCCTTTACGGCCGGTTTCAGTTCCAAGTCCGTTTTCAATGCCGTGTTCAAGCGCGAGACCGGGCAGACCCCATCCGTCTTCGCGGCGGCGCTGAGCCCACCGCCGGAGGGTGCGGAATCCGGTCGGGCCGGCAGCTGACGCATTCCGCACGTCCTAAATCCGGATATCGGGCGCCCCTTTCGGCCAGCCGTGATCCTGTCATCCCGTCATCAATCGGGAGACAGACATGCATCGACTCTTCATGGCCCTCGGCCTCCTTCTCGCTATCGCCGCCGCGAGCATTCTTGCCTGGGCGCAGCATCTGCCCGGGGCGATGCGGCCGGATCGGGACGCGTCCCGATCCTATCTGATCGCCAACGCCACTCTGCTGGATCCGGCGAGCGAGGCCTTGCAGGCGAACGGGCATGTCCTTGTGATCGACGGGCGGATAACCCGGGTCGGCACCGGCGCCTTGCCGGCCAGGCCGGAGGATGTGCCGCTGATCGACGCCGAAGGCCAGGTCCTGATGCCGGGCCTGATCGATGTGCATGTCCATGTTTTCGACGAGACGGAACTGGCCGCCGGTCTGGCGCAGGGTGTCACCACGGTACGGAATATGGGCGGCTTTCCCTTCCACCTGCCGCTCGCCCGGCGGATTGAACGGGGCGAGATCTACGGACCGCGACTGCTCACGACCGGTCCGATCCTCAACGAGGTTGGCGGCCGAAACGGCAATGCCCTGCATGAAGCGGTCGACGGCGCGGATGAAGCGCGGGCCAGTGTGAGACGGCAATACGCGGCCGGGTTCCGCCATCTCAAACTCTATTCCAACCTGTCGCGTGAGAGCTTCGCCGCGATCCGCGAGGAGGCCGCCGTGCTGGGCATGACCATGAGCGGGCACCCGGTCGAAGGCACCGAAGCCGATCCGGTGGATTTTGCCGCGTCGCTGGAAGCCGGGTTCCGGACGCTCGAACACACCGAGTCCATCGTCTGGTATGCGCTCAACGACCAGACGGATCCGGACGGGGTCCGCCGGCTTGCCGAACAGGTCGCCGCCTCGGGGACCATGATCGACCCGACCCTGGTCGTGCACGAGAACCTGGCCCGTATCGTCGAGACCGGGGGCGCCCATATCACCCGTCCGGCCATGGCCAGCTATAATCCGGTGATTGCCGGGTATGAGCAGGAGAATTTCGACCGCTGGGCGCGATATCCCCATGATGACCGCACGCGCATGCAGGCCTTCTATGTCGCGGTGACCGGAGCCCTGCACGAGGCCGGCGTTCCGTTGACGGTGGGGACGGATTCCGGAGTCATGGTCACACCGCATGGTGTCTCGACCGTGCGCGAGATGGAAATCCTGGTCGATGCCGGCCTGACCCCGCTCGAGTCGATCCGCTCGGCGACCCTGAACGGAGCCGAGGCGCTGGGGCTGGTCGGCGAGGTCGGTTGCCTGGCGTCGGGCTGTGCCGCGGACCTGATCCTGCTCGCGGGTGATCCGACGCAGGATATCAGCCACCTCTATGACATCGATGCGGTGATGCGCGATGGGCGCTGGCTGGACAGCGACGCCCTGGCAGCGCTCGAGGAGGCCGGACATCATCCCTCATCGCTGCGCACCTGGTGGCGACTGGGGCGTCACACCCAGGCGATCCGGTAGATTGCGACCAGGAAAAAGGCCCGGCTGAACCAGCCGGGCCTTGATCGTTTCGCAGTCGGCGATCGGCCTAGCCGAGCGCTTCGTCGAGCTCGGGCAGGGCGGTGAAGAGGTCCGCGACCAGGCCGTAATCGGCGACCTGGAAGATCGGTGCTTCCTCATCCTTGTTGATGGCGACGATGACCTTGGAGTCCTTCATGCCGGCGAGGTGCTGGATGGCACCGGAAATACCGACGGCAATATAGAGCTCGGGGGCGACGACCTTGCCGGTCTGGCCGACCTGATAGTCGTTCGGGACATAGCCGGCATCGACAGCGGCGCGCGAGGCACCGACAGCGGCGCCGAGCTTGTCAGCGATCGAGTCGAGCAGGTGGAAATTGTCACCGGACTGCATGCCGCGACCGCCAGAGATGACGATCTTGGCCGCGGTCAGTTCCGGGCGGTCCGACTTGGACAATTCCTCGGAGACGAATTCCGACTTGAACGGGCCTGACGCGGCACCGAGATCCTCGATGCTGGCCGAGCCGCCATCGCCGACCTTTTCGAAGGTCGTCGGGCGAACCGTGATCACCTTCTTGGCGTCGGAGGACTTCACCGTCATCATCGCATTGCCGGCATAGACCGGGCGGATGAAGGTGTCCGGTGCCTCGACCGCGGAGATTTCCGAGATCTGCATCACGTCGAGCTTGGCGGCGACGCGCGGCATGAAATTCTTGCCGGACGTGGTCGCAGCGGCGAGCAGGGCGTCATAATCGCTCATCAGCGGTGTGACGAGGGCGTCCATCGCTTCGGCGGTCGGCTTGGCGAGGACATCGCTCTCCGCGTGCAGCACTTTGGCAACGCCGTCGAGCTTGGCAGCCGCATCGGCCACAGCCTGGGCGTTGGAACCGGCGACGAGGACGTGGATGTCGCCACCCAGACCCTTGGCGGCGGTGACGACGGCACGGGTCGCGTCGTTCAGCGTGGCATTGTCGTGTTCGGCAATAACGAGAACCGTCATGGTCAGATCACTCCCGCTTCATTTTTCAGCTTGTCGACCAGTTCGGCGACGCTCTCGACCTTGATGCCGGCTTCGCGCTTGGGCGGCTCGGTCACCTTCACAACGGTCAGGCGCGGCGCGGTATCGACGCCATAATCAGCCGGTGTCTTGGTGTCGATCGGCTTGCGCTTGGCTTTCATGATGTTGGGCAGCGAGGCATAACGCGGCTCGTTGAGACGCAGATCGGTGGTGACCACGGCCGGCAGTGAGAGCGACAGGGTCTGCAGACCGCCATCGATTTCGCGCGTGACCTTGGCCTTGCCGTCGGCAATTTCGACTTCCGAGGCGAAGGTGCCTTGCGGCCAGTCCAGCAGTGCTGCGAGCATCTGGCCGGTCTGGTTGTTGTCGCCATCAATGGCCTGTTTGCCGAGAAGGACGATTTCCGGGCCCTCTTCGTCGACCACAGCCTTCAGGAGCTTGGCGATGGCGAGCGGTTCGGCCGCATCATCGGTCTGGATCAGAATGCCGCGATCGGCGCCCATGGCCAGGGCCGTACGGATCGTTTCCTGGGCCTGGGCCGGTCCGATGGAGACCACGATGATCTCTTCGGCCACGCCCTTTTCCTTGAGACGGATCGCTTCTTCGACCGCAATCTCACAGAAGGGGTTCATGGACATTTTGACATTCGCGAGGTCGACGCCCGTTTGGTCGGGCTTGACGCGGACCTTCACGTTGTAATCGACGACCCGTTTGACGGGGACGAGAATCTTCATGCTGGGGCTCCGGTTGGCCGCGCGCGGAACAAGGTTCGCGCACCTGACAAGAATAGGCCGGGAACCTGCCTTCGCCAGTGCGGTAAGTCAATGCATCCAGCTGGCTTACGCCTGCGTCAATTCGCAGCTACGGTATTGTCGGTATGTGGCGACGTGCTCGCGCTGTCAGGGCAGACAGCCGCCTTGGTGCGCGAGATAATGCGGGTCGTGGCGAGGTCGGTTACCCGCATTTAGACGTTTAGGTACGTTTCCCTGTCGACCGCTTTGCAGGCCGGGACCGTCGCCCGCCCGGTATCAGGGCCGCATCCAGCGTGAAACCGGCCCGGTCGGTGAGAGCGCCACGTGCCAGAGGCCGTAGAGGGCGGCGCTACCCAGTGCCGAAATCATCAGGAAGGTCGGGATGAACCAGCCGCCGAGCAGTTCCCGCGCCCCGTCCTGGGCTTCGTAAGAGAGAGTCAGAACATTATCGCCGGGATAGATGTAGAGGCCGACTGCCGCCGGGTTGAGCGCTTCCATCAAAGTCATGTGCAGCAGGATCAGGATAACGAGGCCGCTGGCCCCCATCACCATGATGGCCAGGTAATGCAGGACGATCGCGAGGGGTTTTCGCCAGGCGGGCGGCGGCGCAGCAGGAATCCCGAACCGGGTGAGGGCTTCACGCAAGCGGTCCGCCTCGTCAGGCAGTTCCAGTACGGCCATGTCTTCGGCGATATGGGCGATCGCCTCGGCTCTTGCTTCGGCGCGCTCCGGACCGGCCAGATCCCGATTGGCCCAGTCCAGTCGTCTCAGGAAATCGGCCCAGAGGCGGCGGGCTTCGCGCGTCGTAAGCTCCAGGGTCATGCGCATCAGGACGCCTCCTTTGCGGGTTGTGCCAGCAGGACTTCATCCATGCGGCGCCAGATTCCGTGCATGGCATCGAGCGTTCGATCGCCCAGTTCGGTCACCGTGTAATACTTGCGTGGCGGGCCGGTATCGTCCGCGACCCATTCGGCGGTGACGAGTCCGTCCTTCTTCATGCGCGTGAGCACCGGGTAGACCGTGCCTTCGGCCAGGTTTTCAAATCCGGGCGCTTGCTTCAGGGCCGCGACTATCTGGTAGCCATAGGCGCGCCCTGCCTTCAGGCGGGCGAGCAGCAACATCTCGAAATACCCCTTGCGAGCCTGGGAGCTCCAGCGGTCGAGAATCTCGTCCATCTCAGTCCCGGTCATGCGTTTCTGCCCCGCTGATCATGACTCCCTTCCTATGGCTTGTGTATCGGCTTAGCAAGATATATAGCAATGCATAGTAGTTGGTATCGCCAACGTAAAGGCGGGAAGGAATTGGAATGTCGCCCCTTGTGAAATTGAGAGCCGTTTTCCTGGCTGTTCTTGTTGTGAGTGCTTGCTGGTCGGCGATCGGACTCCGGCAAATCCGCAGCCTTGAGGTCGGGCGTTCCGACGCAGAAATTGCGGAGCATCTGGATGATGTTCTGGATCACGCGATGCAGCGCTATTCGATCGCCGGCGTAGCGGCCGGCGTGATCCGGGACGGCGAGATTGTCTGGCAGGCGCGTGAAGGCCGCGCGGATGATGCCGGTCTGCCGATTACGGATGCGACGGCTTTCAATCTCGGATCGATCTCCAAACCGCTGACGGTCTGGACGGTCCTCAGCCTGGCACAGGACGGGGTGATCGATCTGGACGCACCCCTGTCGACCTATGATCTGCCCTATGAGCCGGATTATGGGGAGCATGCGCCGGAAACGGTCACGGTCCGGCGCCTGCTTCAGCACACGGCGGGCACCAATCAGCCGGGCTATGGGGGCTGGGGCGCGCATGAAGAGCAGCCCGCGGATGCCGTCGATCTCAGCGAGAACTTCGCGCCCCTCCAGGTAGTCTATCAGCCCGGCGAGGTCAGGCGATATTCCGGCGGCGGCTTTGTGCTGCTGCAAATGCTGGTCGAGACAGTGACCGGGCAGGACTTCGACACCGCAGCCCGCCAGCGTGTCTTCGATCCGCTTGGCATGACAATGTCCGGCTTCGAGGCGTCAAGGCTGCCGACCGTGTCGCAGGCCTTCAATTATTATCGCCAGCCCATCGAGGACTTGCGTGATGTCGCGCTGACGGCGGCAGGCGGCTATGCCTCGGGCGGCGATCTCGAGCGTTTCCTTCTGGCGCACATGACGGGCGGCGGCGTGCTGAGCGCCGACAGCCTGGAGCAGGCCTTCGCGCCGACCGGTCCCAATCCGGGCTTCGCCATGAGCTATACGCGCTGGGAGACCCCTGCCGGAATTCTCTACGGACACGGGGGGAATAATTCTTCGTGGAACGGCCAGATCTATATCCGCCCCGAAACCGGTGACGGCTTCTATTTCCTCACCAATGCGACCTCGGGCGCACAGCTGGATTTTGATCTGAGTTGTGCCTGGCTCGGCCTGATGGACAGCGAGGCCGGTGCCGCGCGCTGCGATGAGGCGGTCTCCCTGACACGCCAGCTCGCCTGGGTGAGCTGGGGCGTCGCTGCCGTGGGCCTGTTCTGGGCCTACTGGCTTGTGGCGGGCCGTGTGGCCGGCAAGCGGGTTGTGACATTGCGGCCTGTCGGCCGGGGGCCGCTCCGCCTCAGCGGGCGCCTGTTCCTGGCCTTCCTCACCTTCGCCGCAACCCTCTTCCTGATCTGGATGTTCTGGACGAATTCGATGATGTGGCGGACGGAAACCATCTTTATCGATGAAATGCCGGTGGATGAGCTGGAAGGGTTGACGATTGCGGTGACAAGCCTGTTTGCCATTCTGACCCTGTGTCTCTGGTCCAGTCCCAGGACGCGGCGCTGAACCAGCCAAGCCATGAAAAAGGGGCCTGTCCGCCGGACAGGCCCCATAATTCTGGTTAGCTTTGCAGCCGGGCCTATTCGGCCGCGACCAGCTCGGTCGAGATGAAGAGTTCGATCTCGTCGGCGACGAAGGGGACGGCGAAGCCCATATCCCACTCCGAGCGCATCAGCGAGCCGATGGCGGTGAAGCCGAGCTTGGTTGTGCCGGAACGGGTCTCGCCGACCTGATTGAGGGTCACTTCGAGGCTGACCGGGCCCGTCATGCCATTCATGGTGAGATCGCCGGTCATGATGCCGATCTCGCCGTTCGCGGTCTCGAAGCCGGTGGCCACGAAATGCGCGGTCGGATTGACCTCGGTCTCGAAGAAGTCGCCGGAATTCAGGTGGGTGATGAAACGGTCCTGATTGGCGCCGACCCAGAAGCCGTCGATCAGGTTGAAGGTGATGTCGACGGTCGAATTGGACGGTGTTTCCAGATCCAGTGACAGGGTGCCGTCATAATCGGTGAACTGCATCGACATCGTTGAATAGCCCTGGTGATCCCAGCGGGCTTCGATGACCGTGTGCGTCTTGTCGAATTCGAAAGTCTCCGGCTCGGCCTGGGCGGCGGTGGCGGTGAGCAGGGCCGCGGAAGCGGCGAGGAAAAGGCGGGTCATGCGGTAACTCCGTATGGACTGAACTTGAGCGGCTACACTTAGGGGGTTGCGACATTTTGTCGACCGGGCTGACGTCAAGTTGATCTTTCCGCGTTGGAAAGAATGGTGCCATTCGCAATCTCGCTCCTAACGCGCATCAGGATGTAGCCCAGCAAATTTGCGCCGCGCCATTCGTTGGGAATTTGAGCGCGAGGGTCGTCCTCCGAAAGGCCAATGCCCCAGTTTAGATCTCGCGGATTGGCTTCCGCGAGTATGGCATCGCCTGTCCGCGATAGCTTCTTGGCTAGACCCGCGTTCTGTTGAAATTTGGCGCGGTTGCCCGTGTAGACAATCTCTTCACGATGACGCGTCCAAACGGCGTCGTCGAAGCCTGAGACACGACTTCCCATCAATTTCTGCTCATGAGGTTCGCTGGTAGCCATGATGCGCGCGGCCATAGCCTCGTCGCCGAAGAGGCAGGCCTTTTGTTCCATCATGAATTGTTCGGCGCATCCATAACGTTTGCCGTCCTGGATAAAGGGTGACGGATGCCATTGGCTCAAAGGGCCCCGAAGAAAGAGATAAACTTCCCGGCTCATCGATCCTTGCCCGGCACCCAGAGCACATCCGCGCGGCCTTCATCATTCGCGGTCCGGGCCATCACGAAGAGCAGGTCGGACAGGCGGTTGAGATATTTCAGGACGGCTGGATTGATCCGTGCGCCCGCGGCGATCAGGGCCGAGACCTTGCGCTCTGCGCGGCGGCAGATCGTGCGCGACAGGTGAAGCCTGGCTGCTGCGTCACGGCCGCCGGGCAGGATGAAGGAGTTGAGTGGATCGAGCCGGGCATTGAGCTGGTCGATTTCGCCCTCCAGCCAGTCGACCTGGCTTTCGGTCACGCGAAGCGGCTCGTAATCGGGTGGCGTATCGCTTTCCGGCACGCAAAGATCCGCGCCCAGATCGAACAGGTCGTTCTGGATCCGGGCCAGTGGCGCGTCGAGCGGGTCGCTGCCGTCCAGCGCGGCGCGGGCGAGGCCAAGGGAGGAATTGGTCTCGTCAACATCCCCGTAGGCGTCGACCCGGGCATCGTGTTTGACTGTCTCCGACATGTCGCCAAGCCGGGTTTTCCCGGCATCGCCGGTGCGCGTGTAGATTTTCGTGAGACGAACCATGGCGCCAGTCTTAGCGTCAGGACGGCTCGGTTGAAAGGGCGGGGAATATGCTGAAAACAATAACGGTCCTGGCGGCGAGCCTGGTCGCGCTGACACTGTCCGTCGCCGACGCCCAGGGCGGCGGAATCGAGGCTGGTGCCGACATTATCCGCGAGCGGACCGGCGCGCCGGGAATTGCCATTCTCTTCCGCCAGGGCGACGAGGTGGAGCTGGGTCTTTCCGGGGAGCGCGCGATCGATACCGAAATCGCACTTCAGCCGGACGATTTCTGGCATCTCGGCTCCAATACCAAATCCATGACGGCAACCCTGGTTGCGCGCCTTGCCGAGCAGGGTCGCGTCAGCTGGGATGACACGATCGCCCAGCATCTCGGCGGCGTGGTGGATGACATCAATCCCGCTTTTCGCGACCTGACCTTCCGCCACCTGCTCAGTCACCGCTCCGGCCTGCCGGCCAATATCGGGCCGGCGGCCATGTTCAGCTTTGTCGCCCAGGGCGCGCAGGGTGCCGACATCGCCCCTCAGCGCATCGCCTATGCGGCAATGGTGTTGTCGGGCGAGCCGGCAGCCGCGCCCGAAACGGAATTCCTCTATTCGAATGCCGGTTATGTCGTGGCCGGCGCGATGCTGGAACAGGCGACCGGCGAGGATTGGGAAGTCCTGATCCAGCGTGAGGTGTTCGAGCCCCTCGGTCTGACAAGCGCCGGCTTTGGTGCGCCGGGAAGCGCCGAGACCGTCGATCAGCCGCGCGGCCACCGGTCCGGCCTGTTCGGCCGGCGGGCGGCCCATGCGCCCGGTCCGACGGCCGACAATCCGCCGGTTCTGGGACCGGCCGGCACGGTCCACATGTCGCTCGAGGACCTGTCCCGCTATCTGGCTGTGCACATGGCCGGAGCGCGGGGTGAAGACACGGGTTTCCTCGATGCCGGATCCTGGCAAACCCTGCATACGCCGCCGTTTGGCGAGCACTATGCCATGGGCTGGGCGATCGATGGCCCCCGGCTGATACACAACGGGTCGAACACGCTTTGGCTGGTCCAGATGACGATCTGGCCGGATCGCGACCAGGCTGTGATCATTGCCGCCAATGACGGCGACACCGGGGGGCTGGGCCCCTATTTCAACCAGGCGACCCGCGAAGCCTTTGGCGAATGATCGCTACCCTCAGCCGCCGAAGTTTTCCTTCACCAGGAAGATGGCGATGATGAGCAGGACGGCGGCGAATTGCAGCGCCACACGCAGGCGCATCAGCTTGTTCGAGCGCGAGCGCGTTTTGTCGTCGGACTTGTACATGTTGAAAATGCCGAAGCCGAGCGTGATGACGACCGCCAGCATGGCGATGTAGAGCAGGCCTGTGAGGAAGGTATCCATCAGCTTCTCCAGCGCAGTTCAGCTGCGCGCACGGGGTTCTTGAAGGGTTCGCCGGTCTCGCGATGCTTGTCCCAGGCGCGCTTGAGGGCGAAATACCATTTCGCCTGCACATCGCTGTCATGGATCAGCATCAGATTGGGGTCATAGGCGAGGCCGACTTGCTGGGCGTTCACCGCATCGCGGTCCTGGCCGACAAAAATCTCGATACCCTTGCGGATCAGCGGGTTCGGCACGAGTGTTGGAAGCCAGTGATCCCAATAGACGACGATGGTGATCGCGGTTGAATTCTCATTGGTCGGCGTGACGGCTGTGAAGCCGGTGAAATGCTTGCCGCCCGCTTTCACATACTCGGTACGCAAGCCCGGGAGCTGAAAGCGGATCTCGGTCTGCGGTTCACCCATCAGCGAATAAAGATAGGAGTTCTTGGACGGGACATGCGGCAGCATCGAGAAGCCGCGCTCGACCGGGCCGAATTTCTTTGTCTTCTCGTGCACCGACTTGGCCGAACGCCACCACCATTGCCGGTGGATATAGGGGATGTGGGCCGGGTCCATCAGGCCGATCACCGCGTGATCGACATGGCAGTTGAAGATGTCGCGCACGACGAGTTTCGGTTCGTGACCCTCGGGAATGTCTAGCTTGGGCGGGTCAATCGAGGGTGCGATGTCGGCCTGGTCCTCATCCGCATACCAGATCCAGACCAGGCCCTGATCCTCATGCACCGGGAAGCGGCGGACGCGGATCTTGGTCAGATCCATGGCCTCGGCCTGGTCTTCGGTCAGCGAGGGGATGGCGGCGCAGGAGCCATCCGTGCGGAAACGCCAGCCATGATAGGGACATTCAACCTGGGTCTCGCCGTCATGATTCTGTGCCTCGCCGCCGGACAGGAGAATGCCGCGGTGGGGACAGATATCCTTGAGGGCATAGGCCTTGCCGTCATGGTCGCGGCCGAACAGGATCGGCTGGCCCAGCAGCTCGCGGTGGAGGTGCTGGCCCGGCTTGAGCTCGCTCGACAAGGCGCCGAAATACCACAGGTCTTTGACAAACATGATCGCCACATAGCGCGTTGCGAGGCGCCTGCCTAGCGTCAGCACGGCATCACAAGTGCGGCATATGGCCTTGTTCAACCCGTGCAGGGGCGGCTAGTCTGCCTGGACGCAGAGGGGGCGCGTTGAAGGAAAACGCGCATGCGCACGAGACGACCAACACATCTGTTCCGTCCGGTCCCGGTCCAGGTCTTCGGCCTTGCCGCTGTCCTTGCCGGTGTCCTGGCCCTGTCCGCCTGTTCGCGCGATCCCGCGCCCTTGCCGGACGAGGCACGTTTGCCGGCGGCCGCGCTGTCGGCGTTTCAACGCCATCTTCGAACCATGAGCGAGGGCGATCTGACCTGCCCGGACGCGGCCATCGACGGAGCGCCCAGAGTCAGTGCCTATCTCAATGCGGACAGCCGGCCGGACTATGCCATCGCGACCCAGGATCTCGATTGCGAGAGCCAGATCAGTTCATCCGTCGCTTATTTCTGCGGTGGTTCGATCTGCGCCTTTCCGGCCCTGATCTCGCAGGGCGAGGACTACCGGGTCGTCTGGCTGATGTCCGGCAATGAGATCGAAGCCCAGTCGCACTACCGCGAGGAGCGCTTTGTCGTGCGCCAGCTCTCCTATGCCGGTTCGCGCGGCAGCGCGGTTCTGGTGCGGGAATACACCTGGATTGACGGGGCCTTGCGGCGCGTCGCCGAGCGTGAGGAAGTGGCCGAGCGGCAGCGCTAGCCCGCAAATCGTGACAAAAGCGCGTCCGGCGTGACACCGTTTTCGCGCAGCGCTTTCAGCGTCGCCGACTTGTTGCGCTTGGCAAAGCGCTCGCCCGTCTCATCGAGCAGGAGGCGGTGATGCCGATAGACCGGTGTCGGCAGGTCGAGCAGGGTCTGGAGGAGGACATGCAGCGGCGTCATCTCGCGTAAATCCTCCCCACGGATGACATGGCTGATGCCCTGCAACGCATCATCATGCACGACCGCGATGTGATAGCTGGTGCCGACATCCTTGCGCGCCAGGATGACATCGCCCAGCGGGTCCGGATCGACGACCTGCGCGCCCCTGCCATCCTCGAAATAGCGCATGGCGGCAAAGCGCGGTCCCAGCGCGTCGCGGCTCCGCGCCAGTGACAGGCGCCAGGCATAGGCGTCTCCGGCCTCTATCCGGCTGGCTTCCTCGTCCGCGCTTATCGGCGTGACAGGGCCCCGATAAACCTCGCCCGGCCCGTGCGGGGCGCGGGCAATATCCTCCATGATTTCGCGTCGCGTCTTGAAACAGCGATAGACAACGCCCAGCGCGCACAGCCGTTCGAGCACACGCGCATAGTCCGCAAAATGCTCCGACTGCCGCCGCACCGGCTCCTCCCAGTCCAGCCCCAGCCAGATCAGGTCGTCCAGGACAACTTGCTCGAATTCCTGCTTGCAGCGAACGGTATCGATATCCTCCATCCGCAGGATAAACCGCCCCTCCGCCTCCACCGCAGCCTGAAACGCCGTCCAGGCCGAGAAGGCGTGACCGATATGAAGATGCCCTGTCGGGGACGGCGCGAAGCGGGTG
>NZ_CAJQOO010000131.1 GCF_905480005.1 uncultured Maricaulis sp. | reverse complement strand
TCTGCTCCGCAATTCGTCGGCGGCGGCAAGGCTCACGGTCCTCGCGTCCGCAGCCACGCCCACGAGCTTCCCAAAAAGGTTCGTGCGCTCGGCCTGCGCCATGCGCTGTCGGCCAAGCTTGGTGCCAAGTCGCTGATCGTCATCGACGATGCCGCGCTTGACGCCCCGCAGACCAAGGCGCTTCGCACGTCCTTTGAAGGTCTGGGCATTTCCAATGCCCTGGTCATCTCGGGCGCCGAAGTGAACGAGAATTTTGCCAAGGCGGCTCGCAACCTGCCATGCATCGACGTGCTGCCCGCCCAGGGCCTCAACGTCTATGACATGCTGCGTCGCGACACCCTGGTGCTGACGAAGGCTGCCGTGGAACAGATCCACGCCCGCCTCAGCGCGAAGGAGGCATAAGATGTCGGCTGCTGCGCGCCATTACGATACGATCCTGAGCCCGGTGATCACCGAAAAGTCGACCCTGCTCTCGGAAGAGAACAAGGTGGTCTTCTTCGTTCCGCTCTCTGCCAACAAGACCGAGATCGCTGCGGCGGTCGAGAAGCTCTTCAAGGTGAAGGTGACGGATGTGAACACCATCAAGGTTCACGGAAAGACCAAGCGCTTCCGGGGTGTGCCCGGTCGTCGCAATGACCAGAAGAAAGCGGTCGTGACTCTCGAAGAGGGTCACTCGATCGACGTGACGACGGGTCTGTAAGATGGCTTTGAAAACATTCAAACCGACCTCTCCGGGCCGCCGTGCCCTCGTGCTGGTGGATCGCTCCGCCCTGCACAAGGGACGCCCTGAGAAGACACTGGTCGAAGGCCTCACCAAGAGCGGTGGGCGCAACAATATGGGTCGCATCACGGCCCGCCGGCGTGGCGGTGGCGCGAAGCGTCTCTATCGCCTGGTCGATTTCAAGCGCCGCAAGTGGGACGTACCCGCGACCGTCGAGCGTCTGGAATACGATCCGAACCGGACGGCTTTCATCGCCCTCATCAAGTATGAGGACGGCGAAAAGGCCTACATCCTGGCTCCGCAGCGTCTTTCCGAAGGCGATACGGTCATCGCGTCTGCCAAGGCCGATGTGAAGCCGGGCAATGCCATGCCGCTGAAGACCGTGCCGGTTGGTACGATCCTTCACAATGTCGAGATGAAGCCGGAGAAGGGTGGTCAGATCGCTCGTTCCGCCGGTGCCTATGTTCAGCTTGTCGGCCGCGACGCCGGCTACGCCCAGATCCGTCTGGCTTCTGGCGAGCTGCGCATGGTCTCGGACAAGTGCATGGCGACGGTCGGTGCGGTGTCAAACCCGGACCACCTCAACATCAACCTCGGCAAGGCCGGTCGCAATCGCCATCTCGGCAAGCGTCCGTCTGTTCGCGGCGTTGTCATGAACCCGGTCGATCACCCGCATGGTGGTGGTGAAGGTCGTACCTCTGGTGGTCGCCATCCGGTGACCCCATGGGGCAAGCCGACCAAGGGTGCCAAGACGCGCAAGAACAAGTCGACCGACAAGTTCATCATCCGCTCGCGCCACGAGCGCAAGAAGCGATAGGGAGCAGACGATGCCTCGCTCTGTCTGGAAAGGTCCGTTCGTCGACGGCTATCTGCTGAAAAAAGCGGAAAAGTCGCACGAGGGCGGACGCAAGCAAGCGATCAAGACCTGGTCGCGCCGTTCTACCATCATGCCGCAATTCGTGGGCCTGACATTCCAGGTTCACAACGGCAACAAGTTCGTGCCTGTGCTCGTGACCGAAGACATGGTCGGCCACAAGCTCGGTGAATTCGCCCCGTCGCGGACCTACTACGGTCACGCCGCGGACAAAAAAGCCAAGCGGAGATAAGCGATGGGACAGTCTGCCAATCCCCGTCGCGTCGCTGACAATGAAGCGCGCGCCAAGCTGCGGATGATCCGCACCAGCCCGCAAAAGCTGAACCTTGTTGCCGCACTCATTCGCGGCAAAAAGGTCGAGCGTGCCCTGGCCGATCTGGAATTTTCGCGCAAGCGGATCTCCATTGAAGTCAAGAAGACCCTCGAGTCCGCGATTGCCAATGCCGAGAATAATCACGGCCTCGACATCGACAGCCTTGTCGTGTCGGAAGCCTTTGTCGGCAAGAACCTGGTCATGAAGCGCTTTCGGGCTCGTGCACGCGGTCGCGGTGCGAAGATCCTGAAGCCGTTTTCCGAGCTCACCATCGTGGTGCGCGAAGTCGAGGAGGCCGCCTGATGGGTCAGAAAGTCAATCCGATCGGTCTGCGCCTTGGCGTCAACCGCACCTGGGAATCCCGTTGGTATGCCGGCGCTGGTGAATACGCCAAGCTGCTCCACGAGGACATCAACATCCGGAAGATGCTCAAGCAGCGTCTGAAGAATGCCAGCGTGTCGAAGATCGTCATCGAGCGCCCGCACAAGAAGTGCCGCGTCACTGTTCACACGGCCCGTCCGGGTGTGGTGATCGGCAAGAAGGGTTCGGACATCGAGACGCTCCGCAAGGAGTTGTCGAAAATGGTCGACGGCGAGGTTTTCCTGAACCTCGTTGAAGTGCGCAAGCCGGAAATCGACGCGACCCTGGTGGCCGAGTCCATCGCCCAGCAACTCGAGCGCCGTGTGGCTTTCCGCCGCGCAATGAAGCGTTCGATGCAGTCGGCGATGCGCATGGGCGCCAAGGGCTGCAAGATCGTCTGCGGTGGTCGTCTCGGCGGTGCGGAAATTGCCCGCACCGAGCAGTATAATGAGGGCTCCGTCCCGCTTCATACGCTGCGCGCCGACATCGATTACGGAACCGCCGAAGCCAAGACCGCGATGGGTATCATCGGTATCAAGGTCTGGATTTACAAAGGCGAGATCATGGAACATGACCCGAATGCCCAGGAGCGTCGTCTCCAGGAGTCGGGTGAGCAGCGCGCCCGTTCGGGCCGCCAAGCCGCGTAAGGAATTCAGCCATGCTGCAACCGAAACGCACGAAATTCCGCAAGGCGCACAAAGGCCGTATCAAGGGTGCTGCGAAGGGTGGCTATACGCTGAACTTCGGCTCCTACGGCCTCAAGGCGCTCCAGCCGGAACGCGTTACCGCGCGTCAGATCGAAGCCACGCGTCGGGCGATTACTCGCCACATGAAGCGTGCAGGTCGCGTGTGGATCCGCATCTTCCCGGACGTACCGGTTTCCAAGAAACCGACCGAAGTCCGGATGGGTAAAGGTAAGGGCTCGCCCGAGTTTTGGGCTTGCAAGGTCAAACCTGGCCGCATCATGTTCGAGATCGACGGTGTTC
>NZ_CAJQOO010000130.1 GCF_905480005.1 uncultured Maricaulis sp. | reverse complement strand
CCAGCTGATCGATCGCCCCGGTGCGCCGCAGACGACAATCCGTCTCGGCTTTCCGGTCATGGGGATTGATCATGCGGACGCGCCGGCATTTGACGTGATGAATGCACTCCTGGGCGGATCCTTCACCTCACGGCTCACGCGAAATCTGCGCGAGGACAAGGGCTATACCTATTCGCCCGGCTCCGGTGAGACCTGGACGATGGGTGGCGGCTTCTGGACCTTCAACGCCGACGTCACGGCTGCCGATACGGCTGCGGCCCTGCGCGAGACCTTCAACGAGATCACGCGCCTGCAGACCGAGACCCCGCCAACCGACGAAGCGGACGGCATGCGCAACTGGCTGGCCGGCATCTTCATCCTGCAGAACGCCTCGACCGGCGGGCTGATCGGCCAGCTCGCACAGCGTGACCTCTATGGCCTGCCAGATGACTATCTCGACCAGTATGTGCCGGCCATCCTTGCGGTTGGCGATGAGGAGATTTCCGCGATCGCACGGGAGTATCTGCCGCTGGACCAGATGGTGCTGGTCCTCGTCGGCGACCTGTCACTGATCGGCGAAGATGTCCGCGCCTTGCCGGAAGTCGCCGCGGCGGAAATCCGGGAGTGAGCGGGCAGGCTGGCGTCGTCGGAATGACGCATCGGGCTATGGCATCGCTTGCCGGCCTAACGCTGATGGTGTCGCCGGCCGTGGCACAGGCCACGACCCCGACACCGCAGTGCCGGATCGCCGATGTGCTCGGAGAATTGGCGGAAGACCCGACCGAAGTTCTGCCGAGCGGCTTCACGCGCGGGGAGATCAGGACACTCGCAACCAGAATGTGCGGGGCAATGGTTCTGGCTTCCTCGAATGGGGCTGACTTCATTGTCGAGGACTTCGACACCTATATCCTCGATTTCAACGGTTGGGATCGCGATACGCCGAATTACCAGTCACGCATCGCCGCGTTCTGGAACGATCACATCGAACTCTTCATCTGCCGAAGCCACGGGCATCGGTACATGCATGATCATCTCCTGATCCGCGCGGTCGAGATGGGGTCCCACTTTGAAGTCGCCTTGAACGGCTACATCCTTCAGGATGAAGAACTCTACCCGTTCGACGTCAATGTCGTGCAGATCGATGAGACCGGGAAGGCGGAGACACTGCTCGACCATGTCGATGAAATTCTGGCACGTGGAGATCAGGGCTATCCCTTGCTCTATCTCCGGGAGATGCGGGAAGTCATTGTCACCTGGTATGATGCGCGCCCAGCCGCCGAACTTTGCCCCGACGCTGGCAACTGAACGCCCCTCATTCAATCGCCTGCGCGAACATGATTCGGTGACCGTCCGGCGTGGCAACACCGAATTCGCGCATCCCCCAGGGCTGGTCGGTGAGCCGGTGGATGATATCGACACCCGGCCCTTTGATCTCGTCATGGAAGGCGCGGACATCCTCCAGCTCGACATAGGCGAAGAATTGGTGGTCACCGAGCCGGGACGGCGGGATGGCATCCACGCAATGCCCGATCCGCAGATAGCAATTATCGCGACGCAGGAAAGCCCAGCCATCGGCCCGAAGCCAGTGCTCGAACCCCAGCTTCTCGACCCACCAGCGGGCGGTGAATTCCAGATCATTGACCGCCAATACATAGGTTGATCGTGTCACACGTGTCGTCATGGCTTGCTCCCTCGGCCCGCTCCGCCTAACCGGATGGCACGGCCATCCTGACAGGAAGCATCATGACGGGCACCCCCCGCCTCGAAGACCCGCACGCCTTCATCCGCCAGACCTGCGCCCTGATGGCCCCGCCGCTGGTGCCGGAGGTGTCGCTCCACCTGGCCGTCGAGACCGTCGCAATCTGGGAGCAGACCGAGGAGGCCCTCGGCGAAATGGGTCTGCCGCCGCCCTTCTGGGCCTTCGCCTGGGCCGGCGGACAGGCGCTGGCGCGCTATTGCCTCGACCATCCCGACCTGGTTGCCGGAAAGCGCGTGCTCGACTTTGCCGCCGGCGGCGCCGTGTCGGGCATTGCCGCCATGAAGGCCGGTGCCGCCTCGGTCGAGGCCTGCGAGCTGGATGCTTTCGCCGTCGCGGCGATCGAGAGCAATGCCGCCGCCAATGAGGTCACGCTGACGGCCCGGCTGGGCGACCTGGTCGGCAAGGATGAAGGCTGGGACGTCATCCTCGCCGGGGATGTTTTCTACGAGGCCGAGCCGGCGCGCCTGATCGGCGGCTGGCTGGAAACGCTCAATGCGCGCGGCGCCACCGTGCTGATCGGTGATCCCGGCCGCTCCTTCCTGCCGCAGGACAAGCTGGAGCGCCTCGCCGAATACACAGTTCCCGTCACCCGGGACCTGGAAGATCGCGAGGTCCGGCAGGCCAAGGTCTGGCGCTATCGCTGACGCTCCCCCCGTCTGAAGAATCAAACCAGTATGGGGCATGGCCCGCGCTCGCGCCGTTGACCGGCGATTATTCCTTCTGCTCGAGATTGCTGCCCGGAAGCTCAACCGGGATGCCGACGCACGCCTGAAATCCGTCACCGGTGTGACCTCGGCCCAGGCGGCCGTGCTCTTCCTGCTGGGACGCCGCGGCGAACGGCGCATGGGCGATATTGGCGAGACACTCTCGCTCCATCCACCCGCAGTCACCGGCCTGGTCAACCGGATGGAAGCCCTGGGCCTCGTCACCAAGGCTGTCTCCGCCACCGACAAGCGCTCGGCCGTGGTGTCGCTCACCGAGAAGGGCCGCGCCCTCGGCGACACAGCCGATCACATCCTGCGCGATCTCAATACAGAGCTGGAAACGCGCCTGGGTGAGGATGACAGCGACATGCTGCACCGTGTCCTGACCCGTCTCGCCGTCGATACCTGACACTCGGGCCGGCACCGTGGGTGACGTTTACGTCAACTGATTCACGGTGTTCAAGCGCCCCGTTTTTGCTCTAGGCTCCCAAAAAACATCATGAGGGAGGCTCGCGTGAGCGAACTGGTTTTGGTCGAAACTGCGGATCGTATCCGCACCATCCGTTTCAATCGTCCTGAGAAGAAGAATGCTCTCACCCAGGACATGTACACCGCCGCCGCCGAGGCCCTGGAAACCGCTGATGAGGACCCCTCGGTCCGCGTGAGCATCCTGACCGGTGCCGGCGGCGTCTTCACGGCCGGCAATGACATTGTCGACTTCACCCAGCGCCCGCCGGAATTCGGTGAGCATGACACGCCGCCCGTGCGCCGTTTCATGATGGCGCTGCTGAATGCCCAAAAGCCGGTGATCGCCGCCGTGGACGGTCTGGCAATCGGCATTGGAGTTACCCTGCTCCTGCATTGCGACCTCGTGGTTGCGTCGGACCGGGCGGTTTTCAAGACACCTTTTGTCGACCTCGCCCTGGCCCCTGAATTTGCCTCCTCCCAGCTCATGCCGCGCATTTTCGGCCATGCCGTCGCCGCCGAACTCCTGCTGCTGGGCGACACTTGGGATGCCCGGCGTGCCCGCGAGACCGGCCTGGTCAATCGCGTCACCGAACCGGCGAAGATGGAAGAAACGGCCCGCTTCATGGCCAGCATCCTGGCCGCCAAGGCGCCGACCTCGCTCAAGGCATCCAAGGCCCTGATGCGTGCGCCGGCCGAGAGCATTGAGGCGCGCATGGACCGCGAGAACACGATCTTCGCCTCACAGCTTCAATCGCCGGAATTCGCCGAAGCGGCTGCGGCCTTCCTGGAGCGTCGCGCTCCGGATTTCGACAAGCTGGGCTGATCCGGTCAGACTGCCCGCGGGGCTCACAGGGGATAGATCATGAAAAAGCGCTACATTGTCGGCGGCACGCTCGCCGTCCTTCTCGCGGCCGGTATCACGGCGCTGAACCTGTCGCCGATCGGCCGGATCTACCTGCCCTCGGGCACCGGGATCGTCGCCAAACAGATGTGCTCCCTGACCTGGGTGTCCGGCCTGGAGTCCGATCAGGCCTATGACTTCTACCTTGCCCCGCTTCTGGGCGATGCCGGCAGCGTGATCGGCTATGACATGGATGAGGAAAACCGCGAGGTCACGGCCTCCGTGCTCGGCCTGTTCTGGCACCAGCGCGCGGTCTGGCGCGACGGGCTGGGTTGTACGCTGGTTCATGGCGGTGAGGGCTTCGACCCCGACCTGACCGTCCCGGCCGAACAGGACTTCATCCCGCTCGAACTCGACACCGATCATCGTGACCAATGGTTCGATACCGAAGCGCTGGACGCGGCCATTGCCGATGCGTTCGACGATATCGAGGCTGACAGCCGGCAGACGCTCGGCGTCGCCGTCCTGCACCGCGGTCGCCTGGTCGCCGAACATTACGCACCGGGCGCCAGCCGCGAGACCCGTTTCCATGGCTGGTCGATGACCAAGAGCACGATGACCACGCTCGCCGGGGCGCTGGTCGAGGAAGGTCGCCTGGACATCAATGCCGAGGGCGCGGTTCCCGCCCTGGCCGAAATCGACGATATCCGCCTGTCCCGGATCACCATCTCCCACCTCCTGCGCATGGCAGGCGGTCTGGCCATCGCCGAGGACAATACCGGCACGGACCCGAATTCGGAGATGCTCTTCACCCAGTCCGACATGCCGCGCTATGCGGCAACCCGCGAACGCCTGCACGCGCCGGGGGATCACTGGCAATACATGAGCGGCAACACCATCCTGGCGACCGACACCATGCAACGTCTGCTCGGTGACACCTTGCCGGACCAGGTCGACGGGCTGCGGTCGCGCATCTTTGAGCCGCTGGGTATCCATTCAGCGATCATGGAGCCGGGCGAGAATGGCGTCTTCCAGGGCTCGTCCTACATGTATGCCACTGCCCATGACTGGGCTCGCCTCGCCCTGCTCTACATGAATGATGGCGTCATCGATGGCGAACGCCTCCTGCCGGAGGACTGGTATGACATCGTCGCCGAGCCGACGCCGGGCTCGAATGGCGAATACGGGATGGGATTCTGGCTCCCCAATGAGCGTTCGAGCCTTCCTGCGGACACCATCATGATGAGCGGCTTCCAGGGCCAGTGGGCCTATGTGATGCCGGAACAGGAGCTGGTGATCGTCCGCTTCGGTGCGACGATGGGCGTGAATTCGCGATCCGGCGGGCTCGCACTGGCGGTCAGCGGCTCGCTGCAACCGCCTGTCGAGGACACCCCGCAGATCACGGACGCGCCGGCCGAGGACAGCCCGACACCCGACGAGTAGCGGACAAGACTGGGGATGAGAGGCTAGGCCGCTTCGCAGAGCGGCGGAGTCTCGGCGATCACGCCATGCATCAGGACCTGGTAGACGTGCTGGCTGACCGCAAAGGACCCGGCGCGTTTCTCGGTAATGGCGCTGGCCAGGGCGTGACTGACGAGCGCATCGGGCGTTCGGGCCACGGCCCAGGTGTCGAACTGGCGGCGCAGCACCGGGACGAACTCCAGAACCTGCAGGTCGAACACCCGCGGGTCCTCCTCCGCGAGCCGGTGGAAAGCGCACAGATCACCACTCCTGCCCTCAATGACTTCAAGGAGCAGGCCGGCATCCACGACCAGCCCACCGGTCAGGACGTCGTCAACACTGGTCTGGAGGCAGCACGCCAGCAGGGAGCCGAGTTCGCTCGTCAGGGCGACCGGCCGGGTGTCCACTGTCGTACGGGCCGCGAGGACCATTCTGTGCAGCATGCGTGTTTCCAATCGCGTCGTGACCAGCTTGCTCCTAAGCCTGAAGACTGAAATCCGGGTCAAGTTTTCCGACCGGATTTGTCTCGAATTTTCGTCAAATCCTTCCCGGTTCCGCCAAGCTCCCGGTACTGCGGCAGAAAGCGGGCTGGACTTTCGGTGACGAAGTTGCAGTTTCTGGAGCACAACAAAGCAGGACTGCCCGCATGGCCTACAAGTCGCTCCGCGAATTCATCGATCAGCTCGAGGCCGAGGGCGATCTCGTCCGCGTCACGACGCCCGTCTCCACCGAGCTGGAGATGACGGAGATTCACAAGCGCACCCTGCATGCCGGTGGACCGGCCATCCTGTTCGAGAATGTCATCAATGAGCGCGGCGAAAAGAGCGAGATGCCCTGCCTGGTCAATCTGTTCGGCACGGTCAAACGCGTCGCCCAGGCTGTCACGCTCGGCGGTGAAGCCCGCACCACGGGCACCGAATTGCGTGAGGTCGGCGAACTGCTCGCCTTCCTGCGCCAGCCCGAACCGCCGCGTGGCCTCAAGGAAGCCGCCGAGCTCCTGCCGCTGGCCCGGACCGTCATGTCGATGCGGCCGAAAACCGTGAAAAAGGCGCCCTGCCAGGATGTCGTGCTGACCGGCGATGAGATCAATCTTGACCGCCTGCCGATCCAGACCTGCTGGCCTGGCGAGCCGGCCCCGCTGATCACCTGGCCGCTGGTCGTCACCAAGGGCCCGTCGGACGACAAGCAGGATGATTTCAATCTCGGCATCTACCGCATGCAGAAGCTCGGCAAGGACCGCACCCTGATGCGCTGGCTGAAGCATCGTGGTGGCGCCCAGCATTATCAGCGCTGGAAAGACAAGAAGCCCGACCCGCTGCCCGCCGCCGTCGTCCTCGGTGCCGATCCCGGCACCATCCTCGCCGCGGTCACGCCGATCCCGGACACGCTGTCGGAATACCAGTTCGCCGGCATATTGCGCGGCAAGAAGGCCGAGCTGGTCGATTGCAAGACCATCCCGCTCAAGGTCCCCGCCGAGGCCGAGATCGTGCTGGAAGGCCATGTCCTGCTGGATGAGTACGGCCCGGAAGGCCCCTATGGCGACCACACCGGCTATTACAATTCCGTCGAGCATTTTCCGGTGTTCCAGATCAGCGCGATCACCATGCGCAAGGACCCGATCTACCTGACCACCTATACCGGCCGTCCGCCGGACGAGCCGGCCGTGCTCGGCGAAGCCCTCAACGAGGTCTTCATCCCGCTCCTGCAGCAGCAATTCCCCGAAATCCTCGATTTCTGGCTGCCGCCCGAGGGCTGTTCCTACCGTATCGCCGTGATCTCGATGAAGAAGGCCTATGCCGGCCATGCCAAGCGCGTAATGATGGGGGCCTGGTCCTTCCTGCGCCAGTTCATGTACACGAAATGGATCATCGTCGTGGATGAGGACATCAATGCGCGCGACTGGAAGGATGTGATGTGGGCCGTCTCGACCCGCATGGACCCGGCCCGCGACATCGTCACTGTCGAAAACACACCCATCGACTATCTCGACTTCGCCTCCCCGGTCTCCGGCCTGGGCTCAAAGATCGGTCTCGATGCCACCAACAAGACCGGCAATGAGACGACCCGCGAGTGGGGCGAAAAGCTGGACATGGATGATGCCACCAAGGCACGGGTCGACGCGATCTGGGGAGAGTTGGGGATCGAGCTTTAAGGTCTTTCGCCAGGCCGCGCGGCTTGTCGCCGCCCCCAATCTTCGCGCGTCTCAACAAGGAAGAGCGCGAATCCAAAAGGATGGGCCGCTGAGCGATCACACGGCATCGCTGGCTTACGAAAGCCGCTTGCCAGCCAGCAGGCCATCAGACACATCCCCGACCCGATTGATCAGGTCTGGCCGGTCTTGATGCGAACATCGGCGGGTGGGGGCGTGTAGGCCTCGAAGGCATCCAGAAGCTTGGTCGGCCGGTCGGCAACGAGCAGCGCGCCGCGATGTTCCGGCGTCAGGAAACCCTGATCCGTCATCTTGTCGAGGAAGGCGACCAGCTCGTCATAATAGCCATTGACGTTCAGGAGGCCGACCGGATGCCGGTGCTGGCCGAGCTGGGACCAGGTCCAGATCTCGAACATTTCCTCCATCGTCCCGATACCCCCGGGCATGGCGATAAAGCCTTGTGACAGCTTCACCATCTTCGCCTTCCGCGCGTGCATGGACTTGACCACATGAAGCGCCGAGAGGTCCATATGGGCGATTTCCTTCAGAGCGAGGAATTCCGGAATCACGCCGACAACACGGCCGCCCGCGGCCAGGGTCGCGTCGGCGATGCGCCCCATCAACCCAACTTGCCCACCGCCATAGACCAGCTCGATCCCACGCAGAGCCATGATCTGGCCAAGCCGGTCCGCGACCTCGAGAAAGGCCGGATCCTGGCCGGAATTGGAACCACAATAGACGCAGATGGATTTCATTTTGGACCCGATAGTCTTGGCAAGTCAGCGAGCTGTCGTATCCTGCGGCAAACCGGTCCGGAGACAAGCATGAAACAGGTTGCGATCCTGATAGTCGCGCTGCTGGCGGCGGGCAAGATGCTTGCTCCCGCAGCCGCACAAATCGACGAGCCGGTCGTCCTGCCCACCGAGATGTGTCGCGGCTATTTCTTCGTGCCGGTGACGCTGGAAGTGCGCGAAGGCGAAACCGCACAGGAGCGGACACTCTGGTTCCTCTACGACACGGGTGCGGCCTCCAGCTTTGTCGATCCGGACAGTGTCGAGCGGGTTTCCGGCCAGCGGCTGGACACCGGGGTCCGGGCCAATTTCGGGACCACGATGTCCGGGCCGGTACGCCTGACGGGCTTGCGGGCCCGGGTCCGCGATCTTGACCATCTCTCCATCGCCCTGGGGCGCGAGATTGACGGCATCCTTGAATTCGACGCCTTCGAGGATGTCCTTTTGACCCTCGACTATGCCGCCAGTGAAATGCGCGTGGTAAGCGGTGAATTGCCGCGCGCGGACGGCGAAACCATCTTCCGGGCCAATGGACCTGACATCCGTCCCTGGATTCAGGTCCGCTTTCCCGGCCGGGGTACGCGTCGCCTCCTGATCGACAGCGGGGCTGCACTCAGCCCCGTCATCCTGCGCGATATTGAGCGCTATGACACCGTCACGCCACCGCGGGCCACCGGGGCGGCGGTGCGCTTCTCCGAGATCGAGCGTCGGTCCTCGGCCCGGCTCAGCGGCAATCCGACGATCGGATCAAATGTGCTGACCCGGCCCATTATCCAGTCAACGCCGGAAACGGAAATCCTGGGCGGTCAGGTAATGCGGCATTTCAGCTGGACCTTCGATCAGCGCAATGAACGGGTCCGCCTGGTGCGCAATGATCCGGAAACCCCGATCACCTTCGCGCCGCTGGTGACGCATGGGCTCGTACTGGTGCCGGAGAATGACGGCATGCGGGTTGCCTCCGTAATCGCCAATTCGCCCGCCTTCGATGCCGGCGTGCAGACCGACGACTTCATCACCCATTTCAATGGCGCCGAGATGCGGGACCGCACCTGCGATCTCGACATCACGCCACCGGAAACACTCGACATAGATCTGATCCGCGATGGCGAAGCCCTGGCGCTGACCCTGACCCTCTACCCGCTCGTCGACTAGGCCTTGTCCAGCCAAGCGCCCATTGCCCGGATCGCGGCAATGATGCGAGCCGGATCAGCAGCCAGAACCCGTTCACCAACGGCGATCTCGAGAGCCGGAACCGGATCGGCCTCCAACGACCAAAAGCGATTGCCGAGCCAGACGCCGGTCGCTTCGGCCGCCGCATTGCGGGCCGCCTCGGCCGTCGCGACATCACAATCGAGACGGACATGCATCATGTTCACGTGCGGCACGTCCGGAGTGATCGTCAGGCCTCTGACCTCACCGACACCCGCCGCAATCTCGCGCGCCCTCGCCACAAAGGCCGGTATCTTGTCGAGACGCTCCTCGAGCACGCGCAAGGCATCCGGCACCATCGGCCAGGCCGAGACCAGCTGCCCTCCCATGCGAGCGAGCCAGATCCGTGCGTCCGCCATGACCTCAGCCTCACCCGCGAGAACCGCGCCACCGGAGGCGCCGAGATCCTTGTAGAAAGAGGCATAGACCGAGGCGAAACCGTCACAGATTTCCGGCCAGTCATGACCGGGCCAGGCCGAGGGCAGGCCCCAGATCCGCGCACCGTCCATATGCAGGGTCTGCCCGAGTTCCGTCGCCCGCGCCTTGATTGCGACCAGTGTCTGCCAGTCCGGTACGGCGCCGCCATTATGGCGTTGCGGCAGTTCGACAATGGTACAGCCTGCCTGCTCCGGCAGATCATCGGGCCGCATCGTCCGCGACCACTCGCCGGCGATCACGGGCTCCAGCCCGTGCAGATGGATATGACTGTCTTGCTCATGCAGGGCGAGATGCGAGGTCGGGTGCAAACCCACACGCTTGTCCCCGGCGGCGGCGCAATGGAGACGCGCAGCGACACCCTGTGCCATCGTCCCCGAGGGAAACCAGACCGCCGCCGGCTTGCCGAACAGCGCCGCAATCCGCGCTTCAAGGCGGGCCACGCTGTCACCGGTCAGATAGGCTTCCGCGCCGAGCTTTTCGCGACGCATATATGCCGCGACCCGCTCCAGCCGGTCAGCCGGCTCACCATCGGTATGAAACGGGAAACCCAGATCGAGATCACAGCGCGCTTTCAGCGCCGCATTCATTCCGCCGCGCCGGCAGTGAGCGTGTCCAGGGTGGCCGCCGTCCAGCCAACCCTGACTGTGTGACCCGCCTCTATCACCGGACGCTTGATCAGGGTCGGATGAGCGATCAGAACGCCGGCCGGGTCGCCATCGGCAATGGCGCGATCTTCGTCCGACATGTTGCGCCAGGTGGTCGAGCGCGTATTCACAAGCGCCTTGGCGCCGACCTTGTCGAGCCAGGCCGGAACCTTGACGACCAGATCGGCCTCCGCCCGGATATCGACAAAACGAGGGGCCAGACCCGCGGCGTCCAGCGCCTTTATGGCCGTCTTGCAGCTATCGCAATTCTTCAGGCCGTAAACCGTCAAATTCGTCACCAGATACTCCTCAGATACGCTTGCACTCCTGCCTATTCGGCAGCTTCCACACTGTCACGTTCCGCCCGCAATTCCTCGGCGCGCGCTTCCACCATTTCGACGATGTGCTCGACCATCTCCTCATTGGAAACATTGTGGTCGGGTCGGCCCGAGACATACATCTTGCCGCGTCCCGCGCCACCGCCGGTAAAACCGAGATCGGTCATCAGGGCCTCGCCGGGGCCATTCACCACACAGCCAATGATCGACAGCGAAATCGGCTCCGAGATGTGCGCCAGCCGGTTTTCCAGCGTCTCGACCGTGCGGATCACGTCAAAGCCCTGACGGGCACAGGACGGGCAGGCGATGATATTGACGCCGCGGGTCCGCAGGCCCAGCGATTTGAGAATGTCGAAACCGACCTTCACTTCCTCTTCCGGCTCGGCCGAGAGCGAGACTCGGATGGTATCGCCAATACCCGCCCACAGGAGGGAGCCGATACCGATGGACGATTTGACCGTGCCGATACGGGTCCCACCGGCCTCGGTCACACCGAGATGGAGCGGTGCATCGGTGGCTTCGGACAGGGCCTGATAGGCGGCGACCGTCAGAAAGGCGTCCGACGCCTTCACCGAAATCTTGTAGTCGCGGAAGTCGAGATCATCGAGGATGCGGGCATGATCGAGGGCGCTTTCGACCATCGCCTCGGGACAGGGCTCGCCGTATTTCTCCAGCAGATGGCGCTCCAGCGAGCCGGCATTGACGCCGATGCGGATCGCACAGCCATGATCGCGCGCTGCCTGCACGACGTCCCTCACCCGGTCCATCGAGCCGATATTGCCCGGATTGATCCGCAGGCAGGCCGCGCCAGCCTCGGCCGCTTCGATGCCACGCTTGTAGTGGAAATGGATGTCCGCAATCAGCGGCACACTGGCTGCCTTGGCAATCGTCTTGAAAGCCGCCGTCGACTCCGCGTCCGGGCAGGACACGCGGACCAGATCGACACCGGCCTCTTCACAGCGCCGGATCTGGTCGATCGTCGCGCCGGCATCGGAGGTCGGCGTGTTTGTCATTGTCTGCACGCTGATCGGGGCATCGCCACCGATCTCGAGCGGTCCGACCTTGATGGTGCGGCTCTTGCGGCGCTCGATCATCCGCCAGGGGCGGACCGAGCGCGGATCAGCGCTGGATTGCGACATCAACACTCTCCCTTGTCGGACGCGCCGAAAAGCGGCGATCCGGGATAGGAGCTGGATATAGCGGTATTGTGTCCGGCATGCGACCGGGGCTACGGCATTTTGCTGCGGCGGGTCACTGCGGCGAACTGCCGCCCGACCCGTCAGGACCGGTGCGTCAGGGCCGGCGGGTCACGACCAGCGCGTTACTGGGGCTGAACGTCGGCGGTGTCAGCCCCGGCCATGACGGGAAGATTCTCGACCGCCATTCCGGCGACACCCAGAAGGCCCACCGCCTCGCCATCGCGCAGCAGCTCGATCGCACCCGCATTCGCGGCCGAAACGGTCAGGCCCGGCTCGAGAGCCCGGTAGACTTCGCCAACCGCCAGCTCGCGGGAGAACAGGATACGGCCCGAGGCATCGCGCACTTCCAGCCAGGTCGGCATGATCGCCCGCATCACCACCTGCCCGGAGGCCGTCGCGGCTTCACCGATCGGCAGGCCGGACCAGATATCATCAACGCTGACCGCCACGCGGCCAGTCTCGAAATCCGCCCGCGCCCAATCGGGCGCGGCATCCGGCGGAGACGGCATGTTGGTCAGGGCCGATCCGCCCGCGAACTCTTCGGAATACCACCAGGCGGCCCCGGCGACGGCGACCAGGATCATCAGCGCGCCGAAGGCACCGCGCGGCAGCTTGATCGGGTCGCGTGTCTTTGCGGCAGCCGTCGGCTGGGCGCGCCCGGTCTCCGTATCGACCTCGCGCTTGAACTGGTCGACCACACCGCCGGCATCGAGGGTCAGGAAGTTGGCATAGGTGCGCAGATAGCCGATGGCATAGGCCCGGGCCGGCAGGCCACGCGGGTCCATGGTTTCCAGGGCTTCCAGATAATCCGAGCGGACACGGGTGCGTTCAGCGGCCTGGCCCAGGGTCAGGTTAAGCTTCTGGCGGGCCTCGCGAAGACGTTCGCCGGCAGACAGGTGTACGTATCCAACCCCGTCGTCGGAATACACGGCATCAACGGGAACAAAGTCCGCACTGGGAATCTGACTTACCATCACCATACCGCCGCTCATCCTTGCCGGAGCGATCGTCACTCACAAACGCGCCTGGAAGGAAAATCCTTAACGCATTCTTATAAGATCAAATCCCTCGTCCACTTTCAATGGCCTCGCGAGGCAATCCGGCATTTTCTCCCGCCTCGAGGAGGAGGGGACGCAGACTGTCCACGGGTTGTTGAAGGTGGTTCGCAAGCCAGGTGCCAAGCTTGCCGGCGTCCAGGCCGGACACCAGTTTCTTGATCGGTCCGATATTGCCCGAAGCCATGGAAAGGCTTTGATAACCAAGCCCGATCAGCACCGCTGCCTCCAGCGGCTTGGCGGCAATTTCACCACAAACCGAGACCGGCGTGTCGTGTTTCGCGCACAGATCCCGGACATGTTTAAGCAGATCCAGGGCCGCCGGTGCGAGCACATCGTATCGTTCCGACACACGCGTATTTTGTCGGTCGGCCGCATAGAAATATTGCATCAGATCGTTCGCACCGACGGAGACGAAGTCCACCTGGTCGATCGCGTGCTGCAGCGCCCAGGCCATGCCCGGCGTCTCCAGCATGATCCCGCAACGGACTTCTGATGGCATTTCATGGCCCGCATGACGGGCATGACGCAGCTCGCGGTCCAGCATTTCGCGCGCCGCCCGGGCTTCCCAAGGCGCGGCGATCATCGGGAACATCACGCTGAGTGTGCGTCCGGCAGCCGCCAGGATGAGGGCGCGCAGCTGATAGCGCAGCAGACCGGGCCGATCCAGACCCATCCGGATGGCTCGCCAGCCCAGCGCCGGATTGGGCTCGACGGTCGATGGCGCGAAGGGCGCGACCTTGTCGCCGCCCAGATCGAGCGTGCGGAAAATCACCGGCTTGTCGCCCGCCGCGTCCAGCACCGATTTGTAGACGGTGGCCTGGGCAGACAGGCGCGGCAGGGTCTCGGCGACCATGAACTGGAATTCAGTGCGGAACAGGCCGACGCCATCTGCCCCTGTCTCGTCGAGCGCTGTCAGCTCGATCAGGAGACCGGCATTCATGTGCAGGCCGATCCGCCGACCGTCCGCGGTAATCGAGGGGCCGCGCAATTCGGCGTAGGACTGGCGTCGCTCGGACAGGGCCGCAACACGCGCTTGATAGGTCTCGACGACATCGGCCTGCGGCCGGATATGCAATATGCCGAACTCGCCATCCAGGATCACCGGGTCGCCGGTTTCAGCCCGGTCCAGCGCGCCTTCCAGACGCCCGACCAGCGGGATACCCAGCGCCTTGGCGACGATGGCCGCATGCGACGAGGCCGAGCCCTCCTCCAGGGCGATGCCTTTCAGCTTGGCCCGATCGAAATCAAGCAATTCCGCCGGACCGATATTGCGGGCGATGATGATCGCATTGTCCGGCAATTCCAGTGCGAGACCGCTGCCATCGAGATGGCGCAGGAGGCGATTGGCGAGATCTTCCAGATCATGCAGGCGTTCGCGGAAAAGCGGATCGGATGCCTTCATCAGCCGGGCCCGGTTCTCGTTCCGGACCCGTTCAACGGCGGCTTCCGCGGTCAGACCGCGCCGCACGGCTTCAAGCAGGCGCTCGAGCCAGCCGCGATCATGGGCGAACATGCGATAGGCCTGCAGCACATCGCGCGTCGGACCACCAAAGGGCACCCGGCCGCCTTCAAGCATCTCGTCGATCGAGGCGCGCAGGGATTTGATGGCGGCGTCGAGGCGCTCTTCCTCGCCGGAGGGATCATCCGCGATCAGCCGGGTCGATTCGACATGCGGCTCGAACAGGACCGCAACACCGCTGGCCACGCCGTTGGAATAGGCCCCACCCTGAAAACGCTCCGGCCGCGACTGGCGGACATCCAGGCCGGCCATCTCCTCGGAATCAACAATATCGCCGGAGGCGACGATCTCGGCCAGAACCATGGCCACGGTCTGCAGCGTCTCGATCTCGTCGCCGGCCACCTGGCGCTCGACCGCGGTCTGGGCCGTGAGAACACCGACCATGCGCCCGCCGCGAAGAATGGGCACACCGACAAAGGTGTCGAAGGGTTCCTCACCGGTCTCCGGCTTGTAGGAGAAAGCGGCATGGGCACGCGCATTGGACGTCGACAAGGGCCGCGCCCGGCGCGCTACCAGACCGACAAGGCCCTCGCCCGGGCGCAAACGGACCGAGTGCACCGCTTCACGCTTGAGACCGAATGTGGCGCAGAGTTCCAGCGCATTGGACGGACGCGCGAGATAGATCGAACACACGTCCCAGCCGGCCTCCTCGGCGATCATCGCCGTGAGATGGTCAAGGCGCGCCTGGGCGTTTTCCTGCACCGCCATGAGCTGGCGCATGCGCTTGAGAAGATTACGCGGATCGCGGGTCGGTTTTGCCGTCATGTCTTCCATGCCTACACCTGATCCAATCCATAGGCCGCGTGCAAGGCCCGCACTGCGCGTTCCACGGCGTCATTCTCGATCAGCGCCGAAATCTTGATCTCCGAGGTCGCGAGAACCTTCACCGCAATATCCTGCTCGCCCAGAACCGCAAAAAGCGACCGGGCGACATCGGCTCGCTGACGCAGACCGGCGCCGACCACGGACACCTTGGCCAGCCCTGTCTCCGCCGAGACCCGCACACCGTCCATGGCATCCTCGAGCACCGCCTGGGCCCGGTCGAGATCGCGATGGGCGACGGAAAACTCGAGTGTGACCATGCCTGGCTGACGAGCATGGGCCTGAACGATCATGTCGACGCCCACCTCGGCGTCGGCAAGGCGGGCAAAACAACGGGCCGCCATATCCGAGCGACTGGAGGCGCCGTGAAGGGCGATTCGGGCCTGGTCGCGGGCATAGGCCACGCCGGATACGAGGCGCCGTTCTGCAATATCGGTCTCGGCGACAACATCGGTGCCGTGGCTGTCGCCGGAATTCAGGAAAGAGGATAGCACGCGCATCGGCACGGCGCGCGCCTTGGCGAACTCCACCGAGCGGGTCTGCAGGACCTTGGCTCCCTGGGCGGCCAGTTCCAGCATCTCGTCATGGCTGATCCCGTCGAGCCGCTTGGCAGCCGGTTCGATACGGGGGTCCGTCGTGTAGACGCCGTCGACATCGGTGTAGATGTCACACCGCGCCCCCAGAGCGGCGGCCACTGCCGCAGCGGACAGATCGGTCCCGCCCCGCCCCAGCGTGCGCACCGCTCCGGCCTCGGTAATGCCCTGGAATCCGGCGACAACCGGAATGATCCCGGCCTCGATGGCCGCTTCGAGAACCGTCGCATCCATGCCGGCAATGCGCGAGGCACCCGGCGGACCGTCCGTGATCACCGGCAATTGCCAGCCGAGGAAGGATTGCGCCTTCAGGCCGCGTTCGCGCAGTGCGAGCGCCATCAGCGCCGAGGAGACCTGCTCGCCGGCGGCGAGGGCGACATCGGTTTCGGGATCACCGAGTCCGGATCCGAAGGCATCAGCCAGGCCAAGGATACGGTCGGTTTCGCCGGCCATGGCCGAGACCACAACAGTCATGACCTCGCCCTTCGCGGCCGCGTCGGCCACCAGGCCGGCCGCATGCCGGATTCGCTCGACCGACCCGACCGAGGTGCCACCAAATTTCGCCACGACTCGCGTCATGCAATCTGTCCCTCGCGCTTCCCCAATAAGCTCGCTGCGACCATAACGTCGCACCGGGCTCGATTAGACGCACCGACAGGGCCATATTAAGGCCCGAGCGGGGCGCCGCGCTGGCGGTTAGGTAAGCGCGAAGCGCACCGCACGCAACGCCTGAACGCAATAAGACGCGGATTCACCCGCGAGGAGAAACCCATGACCAGCGCCGCCGCGCCCGACACGCTGAACCGGCCCTCCATCGATCCGGAAGAGGTCGAGAAATTCTCCCGGATCGCCGCCGAGTGGTGGGATCCGGACAGCAAGTTCAAACCCCTGCACAAATTCAATCCGGTTCGGCTGGGCTATATCCGCGACACGATCTGCCAGCATTTCGGCCTGACCGGAGACAAGCCGCTGACCGGATTGCGGATTCTCGACATTGGCTGTGGTGGCGGTCTGGTCTGTGAACCCATGGCCCGTCTGGGCGCGAGTATCACCGGGGTCGATGCCGCGGAAGCCAATGTAAAGACAGCCAGCGTCCATGCCGATGAGCAGGGCCTCGAGATCGATTACCGTCACGGGGTCGCCGAGCAATTGATCGAGAATGGCGAAGCGCCTTTCGATGTCGTGCTCAATCTGGAAGTCATGGAGCATGTCGCCAATCCGCACACCTTCCTGGTCGACTGCGCCAACCTCGTGAAGCCTGGCGGGCTGATGATCTGCGCCACGATCAACCGCACCTCGAAAGCCTTCGCCCTGGCGATTGTCGGCGCGGAGTGGGTGATGGGTTGGCTGCCCAAGGGCACGCACCGCTTCGGCAAGCTGGTCAAACCCGGCGAAATCCGGGCCGCGCTGGCCGAAGGCGGAATGCATCTGCGCGAGCCAGTCGGCGTCAATTACAACCCCCTCACCGACCAATTCTCGATCGGCTCGGACACGGCTGTGAACTATATGGCTGTCGCGGAGAAGCCAGCCTAATTCAGCTTTTTCGGCGGCGTTGGCGCGAGGGCGTCGGGGAGCGGGGTGACCGGCACGCCGTCCTCGCTCAACGCTTTCGACTCCTTGGGACTGGCCTCGCCATAGATCAGGCGTTCCGGCTTCTCACCGGCATGCATGGCTCGGGCCTCGCGGGTGAAGTCCTCGCCGACATAGTCGTAATTCTCGCGAATATGCGCCTTCACCTTGTTGGCTATCTCGGCCATCTGGTGTTGGGCGCTCGCTTCGCGCTTGCGCGCTGTCGCCACCGCCGGCGCCGCCAGCGCCTTGCGAACCTGCGTCGAGCCGCAATGGGGGCATTCAACCAGGCCGCGGCCTGCCTGGTCATCAAAGCCGGCAGAATCCGAGAACCAGGCCTCGAAATCATGATCGGCATCACACAGGAGCGCATAGCGGATCATCGCGGCAATCGTCTTCCCGACGGCGTCAAAACGGGCCCGCCAATTCCCGATCATGCTCCAGCGCGGGGACGCGGCGCCGCGCTTCCGCGACCTTGCGCAGATCGAGCGAGGCCCGCAACAGACCCGGATTGTCATGATCGAGCTCGGCGACAGTCTCGCCCCAGGGCCCGATAATGATGGAGTGCCCCCAGGTCTTGCGACCGTCCGCGTGCAGCCCGCCCTGGGCCGGAGCGAGGACGAAACTCCCGGTCTCGATGGCACGGGCCCGCAAGAGGACATCCCAGTGGGCGCGCCCGGTCGGCTTGGTGAAGGCAGCGGGGACGGTCAGGATCTGCGCCCCGGCCTGGGCCAGTCGCCGGTATAGATAGGCGAAGCGGACATCGTAACAGATCGACAGCCCCAGCCTGGCCCCGTCGATGTCCTGTACGACAAGCCGGTCACCGGCCTGGTAATTATCGCTCTCGCGATAGGTCTCGCCCTGCCCGAGCCCGACATTGAACATGTGGGCCTTGTCATAGGTCGCCGCGATCTCACCAGCCGGCGAGAAAAGATAGCTGCGATTGGCCGCCAAGCGCTCACCGATGCGCACCGCCAGCGACCCGATCAGGAGCCAGATGCCCAAGTCCTTGGCCAATGCCGCGAAAACCGGGATGGCCGGGTCGTCCTCGGGCGTCCGCATCACGGCAAAGGCAGCGTCGGCATCCTTCTGGACCAGATGCGTGGTCTCCGGCGTGGCAATGAAAGTCGCACCGTCCGCCGCAGCCGCGCGGATCAGCGCGCTGGCCGTCGCGACATTCTCGGCCGGGTCGATACCCGACCGCATCTGGACGAGGGCGACCTCCATATCGGGTCAGGCCTGCAGCAGGGCGTCGAGCTTGTTGCCGCGCTCGAGCGCCATCAGCTCATCGCATCCGCCGACATGCATGTCGCCGATGAAGATTTGCGGGAAGGTCCGGCCACCATTGGAGCGCTGGATCATCTCCTGGCGCTTGGTCTGGTCGAAGCCGGCATCGATCTCGTCGAAGGCCACACCCTTCTGCTTGAGCAGCGAAACAGCGCGCGCGCAATAGCCACACATCGGGCGGGTATAGATGGTTATGTCAGCCATGGGTCACTCCAGATGATCCCCTTAGATAGTCGGATCGGTTTCGCGTACAACTCGGCACAATGCCACAACCCGAACCGAGGCGGCACCGGCGCGTTTCAGCTGCCGTGCACACGCTGACACCGTGGCCCCGGTTGTGATCACGTCATCAATCAGCACCAGATGCCGGTCGCGGACCTGATCGGGCTGCGGAACGTGAAAGGCTGCCGCCATATTGCGTCGTCGCATGCGCGCCGTCCGACCGGCCTGGCTGGGCGTCGCCCGCCGACGCAGGAGCGTATCGGTCCAAAGCGGAACCCCCGTCAACTCACCCAAGGCCCGCCCAAGCAGGGCCGACTGGTTATAGCGCCGCGAGATCAGGCGTCGCCAGTGCAGCGGCACGGGCACCAGCGCGTCGGCACCGTCCAGGCAATCCTCCCCGGCTCTCGCCATCCAGCGGGCAAAGGGCGCGATCATCTCACGCCGGTCGCCATGCTTGAAACCGACCACGAGCGGGCTGGCGGCGGCGTCATAGGCGAGCGGCGCCCGCGCCCGGTCATAGCGCGGCGGGTTTGCGGCACAATTGGCGCAGATGGCCGACGCACTGCCGCCTGATCCGCCCGGATAGGGAAAGGGCCAGCCGCACAGATCGCACCAGGGCGCATCGAGAAAGGTCAGGCGCGACCAGACCGAGGGTGACACATGTCCGACCCGGTCGACCGGGTCCCCGGCCAGCGGACAGACAGGCGGCCAGGCGAGGTCCGCCAGGAAGCGACCCGCCGTTCTCAGCCCTTGCCACACCATCGCACCCTCCCTTTTAAGCAGCGCCCCTCTTTTCCTGACCGGGGCTTGGGGGCATATCCGCTGCATGACATCGCAAGCGCCCCCCGCCCTGTTCGACCGCGCCTTGCTGCGCCAGCGCCGCGCGCGAAGTGCGGGCAGTGTGTCAGATTACAACTTCCTCGCGCAACGGGCTTTCGAGGATATGGGTGACCGGGTAGTCGGAATCACACGTGATTTCGACCACGGCGCCCTGCTCGGCGGCGGCCCGGGCCTGATGGCCACCCCTGCCGGCGCGCTTATCCGGGAGAAAGTCGGCTGGCTGTGCCGGGCTGATCTGGCGCCCTCCATAGCCGCACAGCTGACCGGCCCGGCGCTCGCCCTCGACGAGGAAGCCCTGCCTTTTGCCAGTGAGAGCCTGGATATCGTGCTGGCACCCTGGGGCCTGCACTGGACCAATGATCTGCCGGGCGCCCTCGTCCAGATCAATCACGCGCTCAAGCCCGACGGTTTCTTCGCCTGCGCCCTGCCCGGCGGATCGACCCTGACCGAGCTGCGGCAATGCCTGATGGCCGCCGAGAGCGAGCTGACCGGCGGTGTGGCAGCGCGCGTTTCACCGCTGGCCGGGACGTTCGACCTGGCCGCCCTGCTTCAGCGCGCGGGCTTTGCCATGCCGGTCGCCGATGTCGACCGGGTCACCGTGCGTTATGACCATATCTTCGCGCTGATGGCCGATTTGCGCGGCATGGGTGAAACCTCCATCCTCGCTGACCGGCCGCGCACGCCGGCCAGCCGCACCCTCTTCGCCCGCGCCGGCCAGATCTATGCCGAGCGCTTCGCCGATCCCGATGGCCGCATCCGGGCCACATTCGAAATCATCCACGCCGCCGGCTGGGCCCCGCATCCCGACCAGCCCAAACCAAAGCGACCGGGTTCCGCGACACACAGGCTGGCCGACGCGCTGGGGGTGCAGGAAAAATCGCTGGGTGAGAAGGCGGGTGGTTAAAGGGGCTTTCGCCGGGGCCTAAAACGGCGCCGCCGCGTTGGCGAACATGTCCATCACCGCCGGCCCGATAATCGCCAGCGCGCCAATGCCCGCTATCGAGATGATGACAGCGATCATCGCATACTCGATCGCGGTGGCGCCGCGCTGGTCGCGGGCGAAGCGGATGAGAAGCTTCATCACAGACGATCCCTCAACTCGGCGGCCAAGGAGATGTCAGCGGCGGACATCTGGTAGTCGCGCAGGCGTTCCTTGCGGACCCAGGCGAGTTCCTGGCCTTCATTGGGATGGGGAAAGCCGTCCCAGGTACGGCAGAGAAAGAGCGGCATGACGATGTGGAAGTCGTCATAGGGGTGCGAGACGAAGGCAAAGGGGTGCAGGCACCGTTCGCACGGCTCGACACTCAGCTCTTCGCGCAATTCACGCACCACAGCCTGCTCCGGCGTCTCTCCGGGCTCGATCTTGCCACCCGGAAACTCCCAAAGCCCCGCCATCGCCTTCCCTTCGGGCCGCTTGGCGATGAGGATGCGACCATCGGCATCCAGCAAGGCACAGGCAGCGACAAAGAGCACCGGTTTGGGGCTACGAGCGGTCATATTCCCACATCTCCCTTAAGGACGCGTGCAGAAAGGCGGTTAATGGCCGCCTAGCCGGGCTGTTCGGTGTTGAGGCTTTCTTCAGGGTCGGGCACGACCTCGTCTCCGGTCATGTCCAGTGCGCCATCCTCCCCTTCCGGGGCAAGCACGCGCGACAGGTCAGGTCGCTCGATGACCGCATTCGTACGCAAGCCGTCAATCAGCGCCTCGATCTGGTCGAAAGTGTAAAAGCGGGTTATGTTCGGGCGCAGCGCTTCCAGTGAGGGCGGCGGCTGTCGGCGCTGGTCCACCACGGTCAGCAAATGCCATCCGAACTCGGTCCGGAAGGGCGCGGACACGGCCCCCTCCGGCGTAGCGAAGGCGACCGCCCCAAAGGCCGGCAGGATGCCCTCGCGTGAGAAATAACCGAGATCGCCCCCCTCGAGACGCGTCGCCCGGTCCTCGCTGAGCGCCACGGCGAGCTCGGCAAAGTCACGCCCCTGATCGATCAGGCCCCGAATGGCGATGGCCTCCTCCTCGGTCTGGACGAGGATATGCCGCGCGCGGACTTCCGCGCCCAGCGGGATGAGCCGAATCTGCTCCTCATAGATGCGCTGGATGGTTTCCTCCGGCACCGCCTCGTCCACCGCGGTCTCGACCAGGACATTGGCGAGGATGCGTTCCTCGGCCTGGGCCAGGCGGCGGCGGGCGACTTCGGACTGGTGCAGACCGCGACGCCGGGCCTCCAGCGCCAACAGCCGCTGATCGACCAATTCGTCCAGGATCCGGTCGAAATCCTCGCTGCCCATCTCCGGAACCGCTTCGCCGCTTTCCTCGCCCTGGGCGGTCGCTTCACGCTCGACATCGGAGCGCCGGATCAGCGTCCCGTCGACCCGCGCAACGACCGGATCGGCCTCATCCAGGGACAGGATGGGGGCCTTGTCGGAGAAATCTTCCGCTGTTCGCCGCGGCTCGGGGCCGCACGCGATGCAAGATGCAGTCAGCACAAAAATGCAAAAGAGCCTGAAAACAGACACCTATAGCGCCTCACCTGCTAAAGGGACGGGACTTGATTGCCGCGCCGCTTGATTGACAGTTACACCCCTCATCCTTAAGTCACCCTGACGTTTCAAAGCAATGCTGTCGTCCCCGGCGAACGGAACGAAACCTGGGCGCCGGACGCCAGCTGCCCAGTAGTTCGCAAAGCCTGAGCCACATGCTGTCCATTGCCCGCAAGATCTTCGGTTCCGAAAACGACCGTAAAGTCCGCCGCCTTCGCCCCATCGTTGAAAAAATCAATGCGATGGAGCCGGAGTTCCAATCGCTCTCCGACGACGCGCTGAAAGCGAAGACGGTGGAGTTCCGCGAACGCCTGGGCAAGGGCGAGAAGCTCGACAATCTCCTGCCGGAAGCCTTTGCCGCCGTTCGCGAAGCCGCGAAGCGATCGCTCGGTCTGCGCCCCTATGACGTCCAGATGATGGGCGGCGTGGTGCTGCATGAAGGCGCCATCGCCGAGATGAAGACCGGTGAGGGCAAGACACTCGTCGCCACCCTGCCCTGCTATCTCAATGCGCTGGAAAGCAAGGGCGTTCACGTCGTCACGGTCAATGACTATCTGGCCACGCGCGACAGCGAGTGGATGGGCCGAGTCTTTGCCCAGCTGGGCATGACCACCGGCGTGATCGCGCATGGCATGACCGATCCGGAACGCCGCGCCGCCTATGCCTGCGACATCACCTACGCGACCAATAACGAACTCGGCTTCGATTATCTGCGCGATAACATGAAATACTCGACCGACGAGATGGTGCAGCGCGGCCACGGCTTCGCCATCGTCGACGAGGTCGACTCCATCCTGATCGACGAAGCGCGGACACCGCTCATCATTTCCGGCCGCACCGAAGATCGCACCGAATTCTACAAGACGATCAATGAGCTGATCCCGCTCCTCGGCGAGGATTGCTACGAGATTGACGAGAAGGCCCGCTCCGTCCTCCTGACCGAAGAGGGCAATGAGGAAATCGAGCGCCTGCTGCACGAGCGAGAACTCCTCGCGGAAGGCGACCTTTATGATGTCGAGAACATCCAGGCCGTCCATCACGTCAACCAGGCCCTCAAGGCACACAAGATCTTCGTGCGCGACAAGGATTACATCATCAAGGACAATGCCGTTGTCCTGATCGATGAATTCACCGGTCGCATGATGCCGGGCCGCCGCCTCTCCGACGGCCTGCACCAGGCCATCGAGGCCAAGGAAGGCACCGAGATCCAGCCGGAAAACCAGACCCTGGCCTCGGTCACTTTCCAGAATTACTTCCGCCTCTACGGCAAGCTGGCCGGCATGACCGGTACGGCGCTGACCGAAGCGGACGAATTCTTCGACATCTACAAGCTCGGCGTGGTCGAAATTCCGACCAACCGGCCGATCGCGCGGATCGACGAGGAAGACGAGGTCTACCGCACACTGGAAGAGAAATACGCCGCGATCATCGACGAGATCGTGGATTGCCAGGAGCGCGGTCAGCCCGTTCTGGTCGGTACCGCCTCGATCGAGAAGTCGGAAGTCCTCGACCGGCTGATGAGCGACAAGGCCCTGTTCAAGAAGATGCTGGGCCATCTTTATCCGAAGGATGAAGCCGCCAAGGCCGAGTTCGAGAAGTCAGCCCGTCCGTCGATCCGGACCCTGCCGGAAATGCTCAAACTGGTTCCGCTCGAGCACCAGGTCCTCAATGCGCGGTATCACGAGCAGGAAGCCTTCATCGTCGCCCAGGCCGGCGTCCCGGGGGCCGTGACGATCGCCACCAACATGGCGGGTCGCGGCACGGACATTCAGCTCGGCGGCAATCCGGACATGCGTCTGGACGCATGGAAGGCCGAGCAGGAAGCGGCCGGCAAGACGCCGACCCAGACCGAGATCGATCGCGAAACCGACACGATCAAGGCCGATATCGCCGAGAAGAAGAGGAAGGCGCTGGATGCGGGCGGCCTCTACGTTCTCGCCACCGAGCGCCATGAAAGCCGCCGGATCGACAATCAGCTGCGCGGCCGGACCGGTCGCCAGGGCGATCCGGGCCGCTCGAAATTCTTCATCTCCGTCCAGGACGACTTGCTGCGGATCTTCGCGCCGGAACGTCTGGACGGCATCATGCGCACGCTGGGCATGAAAGAGGGCGAGGCCATCCAGCACCCGTGGATGTCCAAGGCGCTCGAGACCTCGCAGCGCAAGGTCGAGCAGCGCAATTTCGACATCCGCAAGAATGTCCTGAAATACGATGATGTCATGAATGACCAGCGCAAGGCGGTCTTCGAGCAACGCATCGATTTCATGCTGTCGGACGATGTTGCCGATGTCATCAAGGACATGCGCCAGTCGTCCGCCGAAGACCTCGTGACCGAACACATCCCGCCGAAGGCCTTTGCCGACCAGTGGGATATTGCCGGTCTCAAGGAAGAGCTGAAGACCACGTTCGGGCTCGACTTGCCGGTCGAGGCCTGGGCCGAAGAAGAAGGCATTGCCGACGAGGAGATCCTCGAACGCATCAGCGACGCCGCTGACAAGGCCTATGCCGAAAAAGCAGCCAATGCCGGCCCGGACCTGATGCGCCGGATCGAGAAGTCGATCCTGCTCCAGGCCATCGACATCAATTGGCGCGAGCACCTGCAAAATCTCGACGCCATGCGCTCGATGATCGGTCTGCGCTCCTACGCCCAGCGCAATCCGCTCAACGAGTTCAAGACCGAGGCCTTCAACCTGTTCGAGCGCATGATGGACAATCTGCGCGGCGAAGTGACCAAACAGCTCATGCTGATCCGTTTCGAGCGCGCTCCGGCTCCGCCCAAGGCGCCGGAAGACATCACCGCGACCCATATCGATCCGCGCACCGGCCGCAATGAAATGGCCGATCCGGCGGACGGACCGGTGGCGCCGCGTGTGGCACCGACCCAGCGCCGCGTCTCCACACCGGCGAACCCGAACAAGCCGGAGACCTGGGGCCGTGTAGCCCGGAACGCGCCCTGCCCGTGTGGCTCCGGCAAGAAGTACAAGCAGTGCCATGGTGCCATCGGCACCGCGCCCAGCGCCTGATCCGTTGACGGTGGCAATATGAGCGAGGTCCGCCTTCGTCCCGCCCGTACAGGCGAGGAAGACGCGCTCTCTCAGCTTTGCCTGAAGTCCAAGGCGCACTGGGGCTATGACGAGGTCTTCATGGCCGAGGTCGCCCCCTATCTGCGGGTCACGCCCGAAGCCATCGAGGCCGGCTACACCACCGTCGCCGAGCTTGAGGACGGGACGATGCTGGGCGTCTGCCAGATCGATCCGGGTGCGCATCATGGCACGCTGGATTTGCTCTTCATCACCCCTGCCGCCATCGGCAAGGGCGTCGGTCGCGACCTCTTCGAGGACGCCAAGGCCAAGCTGAAGGCACGCGGCGAAACGGTGATGACCATCCTCTCCGACCCCTATGCCGAGGCGGCCTATATCCATATGGGCGCCAAGCGCGTTGCCATGCGGCCAAGCGCGGTCTTCAAGGGGCGGGAGCTGCCCTGGCTGGAAGTCGAGCTCTAGATGTGAGTTTTCATAAGGTTGGTCAACCGGGCTGAAGCCTTGAGACTGGTTGTTGCGACACGACCAGAGCAAAGGAACGCCCGGATGAACAGTCACAAGAATGCCGGAACGACGCCGTATTCGCGAGCCCTGATTGCCGAGCGGCCTTTCGATCGCATTGGCGGCCGAGGTCATCGCGACAGCGCGTCTCTGGACCGTGGCGGTTCCTTCCGCAGGATGGAGGCACGAAACCTGTCATTTACGCCCGGACCCGAATTGATGGGGCGCGCCCTCAATCAAGAGCGCGCGTAAAACGGCCGGCTCTCCGAAGAGAACCGGCCGCACCAGGCGTCAACGCTTGAGGGAGCGGGGGGGCGCCCCTCCCGGTCGGCGCCTAGAATTCGGTGATGGAGCTGACCGACACCGAGTTGCCGATCGCGGCAGCCGTGGCGGAGACGTCACCGGCGACATCGGAGATCGTCGCATTGGCGATCGCGCCGGTATAGGCGTTGTTGAGCTGGGTCGAGTTGAGACGAATGTCTGCGGTCTGCGGCAGTGTCGAGACGCTCAACGAGTTCGAGATGGCTGCTGTTGTGCTGCTCACATTCCCGGTGACATCAGAAACACCGACATTCGAGTAGGCACGCGGGTCAATATTGGTGGTCTGATAGTTGGTGATATTGGCCCAATCGGTCGCCTGGACGTCATAGGATGCCGAGTTCGCGATGGCCGCCGAGGTCAGCGCGACCTCGCCCTGGACGTCCTCGACATGGCCGTTCAGCTTGGAGATCGCGTCTCCGCGGAAGAACTGGTTGTTGCTGAGGTTCAAGCCCTCGCCAGCCGCCTCAACCGACAGCGAGTTGCCGATGGCCGCGGCGGTACCGCTGACATTGCCGACAACATCGTCAACCCCGATATTCAGGTCGGCCCGGAAAACACCGGTTGCGCGCTGGTTATTGACGAGCGACGCGTAGTCACTATCGCCAACCGTTGCACTGGCAGAGTTTCCGATCGCCGCCGCGGTCGCGGAGACATCGCCCACCACCGCATTGATGTCAGAGTTCAGCTCGGCTGATGAATCACGGTAGGTGGTCTGATAATTCTGGATCTGGACATTGCCCGCAATATCCGCGGAAAACGAGTTGTTGATCGCGGCAGCGGTCAGCGAAACCTCGCCGTTGATGCCATCAATCTCCGAGTTCAATTGGGCACGGGATTGCGCCCAGTTCGTCTGAACGTTGCGGACCGTTTGATCTTGGGCCGATGCGGACGCCGCAAATGCGGCAAAAACCAAAACGGTACAGCCGCCGGCAAAGAGTGTCTTCTTGCTCATGTCGTTTCCTTCCTAGGACTAAAACTGCAGCACGGTCGTCCCGCCTGCACGGTCGACCTCGCAACCGACGAACCACTCCAAAACCGGAGATTTCATTAGTATTTATAATGGATTAACGGCAAGTATCGCATTCAAAACAAATACGGTTTTCCGCGGTAAAACTTATGGCGACGAGATGGGGTTAATTGATTCAAATTTGCACAAAAAATTAACCGCAAATTTGGGACACTGGCACAGATGAAGTGTTCAATTTTATAACACAATTTCTCATATAGGCACAGAATGTAAAAACGCACACCCTCGAAACTCTATAATCAACAAAGAAAAAAAATAGATCCTCGAATTCAACTAATAGGATATTTGAGATTTTTCTTTTAGCGATAAAGGGGAATTTCATTGTTTAATTTTGTCGGCATAAATCCCGTAGTAGGAGTATTTTTACTTGTTGTAAATGTTAACGGAATCTCCTCTCCCTGTTAAAGTCCTGATTTTATTAAAATTGGAGATAAATGGCCCGGCATCGATCGGCATCTGGCCTCACCGTTGCAGTTCACATCCCGAACAACAGATATCCGGGAGCGGACCATGAACATCGCACATTATATAATAGGAGCCGCTACCAGCCTGGCTCTGGTCGGCCCGGCCTTCGCGCAAACAAACAGCTTTGGCGCGCCGCAAACCCAGCCATACGGCACCACATTCTCGCAAAGTGCACAGCCATATCAGCCCGCAGGGCGAGACGAGAACGGTAACCGGATCATTATCAACGGCCAGTTGATGGGATCCGGCGCCAGCAACAACCCGGCCCGCACCCGCGCAGGCCTCGCCAGTCGAAGCGGCTCCACGCTTCCAATGGGCGGAACGCTGAGCCGGGCGGGCACGACAGCCGTCAGCATCGGCAATAGCGTCTCGATTTCCGGGACCGTGGCCAGCACCATCATCATCAACCAGACCAACAACAGCTCGCAGACCGTCAATGTGAACGGCACGCCCCAGACGAGAGGCCGATAGAATGCGTCGCTTTGCCCTGCCGCTCATCGCAGCCCTATTGCTGCCTGCCTGCTCGACGACGCAGGATCCGGACGCCCCGGTCGCGTATGTCGCGCCTCTGACGGGGAGCCCGGTCGTCCAGTCCCGGAGCGTCTATACTGAAGCCCTGCACTGCTTGGCCGACCATGCCCGGTCGCAGAACTATGCCGCGCCAAGGCTGGCCGTCGGACATATCTCCGACTTGACAGGTGCGGAGGACTACCTCTCCGGTCGCCGCCTGACCCAGGGCGCCACACTGATGGCAATAACCGCCGCATCAGAGGCCGGCATGCGTCTGGTGGAGCGCTTCGACATGGGCGTGGTGCAGGTCGAGCTCGATTATGCCCAGAGCGGCCTGGTCCGGGATGCGCCCAATGTTCTTCGCACGGTCCAGCGCGGACAGATGGAGGGCGCAGACCTCTACCTGGTTGGCGGAATTACCGAGTTCAATCCGAATATTCGCTCGAGCGGAACCAACGCCTTTGCCAATACCACCAGCCAGACCGGCGGCGCGCTGGCTTTTGGCGGCAGCGAGTACATCGTCGATGTCGGAATTGACCTGCGCCTGATTGACGTTCGCTCCACCGAGGTCCTCGCGGTCCGCTCCCTGCGCAAGCAGATCCGTGGACAGGAAGTCGAAGCCGGTGTCTATGCCTTCCTGGACGGGACGGTCCTGGATATTGGCGGGGGCGAACGCGCGCTGGAACCTGTTCAGACCGCCGTCCGGAGCATGATCGACCGCGCGGTCTTCGAGTTCATGGCGATGCTCTACGACCTTGAATCCGGTTCCTGCATCGATGGCCAACCAGCCTTGGCCCGTCGACAAACGGCGCAGATCCGGCCTGCTCCGGCGGCGACTCTGGTGCAGGAAGCGCTACCCGAACAGCCTCAGGCTCTGGCCAGCAACGCCCGGAGCGAGATCCCGAGGAACCCGATACCGCCATCCCGCTTGCCGCCGACGAATGGTTATGGCCTGCATATCGCCTCAGAGCTGACGGTCTGGAACGTCAATCGTGAGTGGCGCGAGCTGCGCGCGATCTATGCCGACCTGTTGGCCGGACGCGCCGGACGCGTCCTGCGGGTCGAACAAGGTCATGGCGGTGCCGAATTCCACCTTCTGGCCGGGAGCTGGCAGACCGAAAGCGAGGCCGTGGCAACTTGCGAGGCGATCCGTCAGCGCGGTGGTACCTGCGCCGTCGCCCCGTTCGACGGGCAACCGGTCATGCGGGGCTGATCCCTCAGGCCCCGGGGAGGGTCCGGCCGATGGCGAGGAAGCGTTCGCGGCGCTGCAGGCGCAGGGCTCTGGAATCCATCTGCTCGAGCTGACCGAGATGCTTCTCGATGGCATTGCCGACCGCGGTCATTGTCGCCTGGGCATGACGGTGAGCCCCGCCAACCGGCTCGGGAACGACCTCGTCCACAATCTTCATCGAGAGAAGGTCCGGCGCGGTGATTTTCATCGCCACGGCGGCATCCTTGGACCGGGTGGAATCATTCCACAGGATGGAGGCACAGCCTTCCGGCGAGATCACCGAATAGATGGAGTGCTCCAGCATCATGACCGTATTGGCACTGGCGAGGGCGACAGCGCCGCCGGAGCCGCCTTCACCGGTAATGGTGGAGATGAGCGGCGTGCCCAGCGTCAGGCAGCGCTCGGTCGAGCGGGCGATGGCTTCGGACTGCCCGCGTTCTTCTGCGCCAAGGCCGGGATAGGCACCGGCCGTGTCGACAAATGTCAGAACCGGCAGGTCAAACTTCTCGGCCAGGTCCATCAGGCGGATCGCCTTGCGATAGCCTTCCGGACGCGCCATGCCGAAATTGTGCTTGATGCGGGTTTCGGTGTCGTGGCCCTTCTCATGGCCGATCACGACCACGGAACGACCGCGGAACCGGCCCAGGCCGCCGACAATGGCGGCGTCTTCGGAGAAACGGCGATCACCGCACATTTCCTCGAAATCCTCGATCAGCGCCTTGCGATAATCGCGGAAATGCGGACGCTCGGGATGACGGGCAACCAGCGTCTTGCGCCACGGGTCGAGCTTGGAATAGAGCGAGGCGAGCTGTTCATTCGCCTTGTGACGCAGACGCGCCGTCTCTTCCGCCGTATCGGGAGCATCGTCACCCGCGAGGGATTCAAGCTCTTCGATCTTGGCTTCCAGCTCGGCCAGCGGCCGTTCGAAATCGAGATAGGTACGAGTGGGGTCGGACATGTCCTGCCAACGCCTGTGATCACAAAAGTGGAGGGCAACCTAACGACCCCGCCGCGGAGCCACAAGTCTCAAAAGCCGCGCTTACGCATACGTCAAGCCGAACCCCCATCCTCACCGCGTCGCGCCAGGGGGTGCGCCGACTGGACGAGAGATTTCAGCCTTTCATCAAGGACATGGGTATAAATCTGCGTGGTCGATACATCGGCATGGCCGAGCAGCATCTGTACGCTGCGCAAATCAGCGCCACGCGCCAGCAGATGAGTGGCGAAGGCATGGCGCAGCACGTGCGGCGAAACCCTGGCCGGATCCAGCCCGGCCGCCAGGGTCAGATCGCCGAGTATCTGGGCAAAGCGTTCACGCGTGAGATGGCCTCCCTTCGCTGTCTGCGAGGGAAAGAGAAAGCGCCCGGCCTTGCCGGCCTTGCTCTTGTCCGCCGGCATATGGGCCTCGCGCACCCTCTTGTAGCCGGCCACGGCGTCCAGCGCGGCCGGGGTCAGTGGAACCAGTCGTTCTCGGCCGCCCTTGCCGGTGATCTGGATACAGCGTTCGGCTCGCACGAAAGCGCCCAGCGGCAGGGAGACCAGCTCGGTCACCCGCAATCCGCCGGCATAGAGCAATTCCATCAGCGCGCGGGTTCTGGCCCCCGCCGGACCGGGCAGATCGGCCGCCGCCGCGAAAAGCGCATCCACGTCAGCTTCGGAGAGAATCTTTGGCAGCGCCCGCCCCTGCTTCGGTGCGCGCAAAGGCGTTGCCGGATTATCGGTCCGCACACCGTCGGAAAGCAGGAAACGGTAGAAGCGCTTGATCGCCGACAGGCGCCGGGCCGCAGTGGAGGCAGCCAGACCGTCTGCGGCAAAGCCGGCCAGAACCGCTTCGAGATGCGCGGTATTCGCCGTCTCCAGCTCCGCCCCCTGGCCAGCCAGACGACCGGCGACGTCAACCAGGTCGCGGCGATAGGCATCGAGCGTATTGACCGAGGCGCCGCGCTCGGCCGCCATCATGTCGAGGAAGAGCGCAATCAGAGTCCGGTCCTGCGACCGGCGTCCTGATGGCGCATCGCTCATCGCGCCCTCGCGATCACCCGCTCCAGCACCAGAGCGCGGGCATTGTCGCGCAGGCCCGCCGCATCCAGCGCCGCTATGGCACGGCTGAAAGTGACCGGGTCTGCAGAGGTTTCCGGGCGGTTGAGCAGGCTGACAGCCAGCATTGTGGATTCCGCGCGGGCGCCGGCCCGTTGGCTCATTTCCATGACCGCCAGATCCGGTGTCCCGGCCATTTCGTCCAGACCCAGAACCGACAGGCGTGCCGAGCCGGGCAGTCGGGCACCGAGTTCGGCCAGTGCCAGTCGTTCGCCCAACGCCTCATCGCCCTGGCTTTCCAGCCAGGCCGCGAGAATGGCATCGAAATTCCCGCCGCCCAGCGCATCTCGCGCGATGGCAAGAGCGAGATCAAGCGCGACCATGCGGCGCGGCGACGGCGCTTCCCATTCCAATTCAGGCCCGACCGCGTCGACCGGCGTCCCATCGGCGTAGACGAGACGCCCATCGGCCGTTTCCAGGATCGGCTGGCCGATGCGTTCGGCCGTTCCCGGCCGACGCGGCGGGCCGTCGATCAACGCATCACGCCAACGCGCAGCGCTCCGCAAATCGCCGACAATCACAGCCGCCAGCGCCAGGTCATAACCGTGTTCGAGGGTCGCAGCGGTCACCGGCAGGGTCTGGATCTCCCGACCATGATGACGTGCGACATGGATGAAACGCGCGGCCTCACGCTCGTCGGACAGCAGATAGCCAAGGGCCTGACCGGCCACTTCCCGCTCCCGGGCCTGGACCATGAGGTCTTCCAGCGCGTGATGACGATCCGGCCCGCTCAGGGCCAGCGCGGCCTCGAGGACGGACGGCCCGTCTTCAACCGGCACGGGCTCATAGATCGGGCGGTGCACCAGCGAGGCCAGCCAGGCCGGCGCATCGTCGGCGACAACCGGCAGGAAAGCTTCCGGATCGACCAGATGGCGCGACATCGCAAAGTCCAGCCCGCTATCGGGCGGCGCGACATTGTCCGCGACCGGTGTGCCCAGCGTCATGGCGAACAGGCGGGCGTCGAAATCATCATCTCGGGATGCCGCGCGCGCCAGTTCAGCGGTCAGCTCCGCGGCGGCGCCCTGCCCGTCGAGCGCCAGGCAGAAAGCGCGCCGACGCAGCCAGTCCGCCGCGTCCCGGTTCTCGATCAGGGCGTTGGCGGTCTGGCAGGCTCGGTCGGTCTCGCCGAGGGCAAAACCCAGTTCGGCATGGCTCACGGCAAGGCTCGGGCGCCGATGAATGCTCGGCGTGCGCTCCAGCAGATCGAACGCGTCATGCGGCCCGCCTGCCGCGAGCAAGCGGTCGACGCGCAATTCGGCGAGACGGGCATCACCGCGGCCTGCGGCCGGCGGACGCCCCCCACTCAACAGGATGAGCCGCGCCGTATCGCCAAGCGCTTCGCTGGCATAGCCATTCCCGTCAGTGCCGGGCAATCGGGTCAGGACCGCTTCGGCCATGTCGCGGTCGGTACCGGACCACAGCCGGTCACCCAGTCCGCGATCGGTCAGCGCGACCTCGAGCGGATCCAGCGCATCCAGCTGCTCAACCTCGATCGGATTCTGGGCTGCGGCAGTGCCGCCCAGGAGCGCTGCCAGCAGGCTAGCGCGGGAAATCGTCTTCCAGCTCGACACGCACATTCTCCCGGGTCGGTTCAAGGCCGTTGGCAATCAGGACCAGCGTGCCGAATCCGATCGCGACGAGACCGGCGATAACCGCCACACCCACCAGAAAACCACGCATGAAACCGACTCCTTGACCCCGTGAAGACCCGCCTTCGCACTGCGGGCCGTACCGCGCACGAGCCTAACCCTGATTGCGGCGATTTCCAGACCGTTTATACCGCTAGCATGTCGTGCGTTCACATACCGCAGAAATCGCTCGTCCTGATCGGACTGATGGGCGTGGGGAAAACCACGGTCGGGCGTCGGCTTGCGCATGCGCTGAAGCTGGACTTCCGCGATGCCGACGAGGAGGTCGAAAAGGCCGCCGGTCGCAGCGTGTCCGAGATATTCGAGGATTTTGGCGAAGCGGCCTTTCGGGACGGCGAACGCAAGGTCATTGCCCGTCTCCTCGAGGAACCGCCCCTGGTCCTGGCCCTGGGCGGCGGCGCGTTCGTCGATCCGGAAACCCGCGAGCGGGTGAAGGCACGGGCGACGTCGATCTGGCTGCAGGCCGACGTGGAAACCCTGGTCAAGCGCGTCTCGCGTCGCGACACCCGGCCGCTTTTGCGTGAAGACGATCCGGAAACCGTGCTGCGCGCCTTGCTCGACAAGCGTCAGGCCGCGTATGCAGAGGCTGACATCCATGTGGATGCCTCCGGCGGTTCCCATAATCTGACGCTGGATTCGATTTTGCGGGCCCTGGATGCCCGGGAGACGTCAGCGTGAGCGAGATCTTGCGGGTCAATGTCGGTCTGGGCGAGCGCGCCTATGACGTGCTGGTCGGATCCGGCGCCCTCGCGGCGGCCGGCGCCGAGCTGAGCGAGCGCTTTCCGCGCGGCCGCGCGATTCTGGTCACCGACCGCCATGTCGCCGGCCTGCATCTCGAGCGCGTCAGCGACCAGCTCGGCGGGCTTGGCCTGCGCGTGGACCCGATCATTGTCGAACCCGGCGAAACCTCGAAAAGCTGGGCCGGGCTGGAACGTGTGGTCGACGCCCTTCTGGACCGCAATGTCGAGCGCTCCGAAGCCATCATCGCCCTGGGCGGCGGGGTGATCGGGGATCTGACCGGCTTTGCGGCCGCGGTCGCCAAGCGCGGCGTCGACTTCATCCAGATCCCGACCACGCTTCTGGCCCAGGTCGACAGTTCGGTTGGCGGCAAGACCGGTATCAATACGCGTCACGGCAAGAATTTCGCCGGCGCCTTCCATCAGCCGCGCCTGGTGATCGCGGACCGCGACCTGCTTGCCACCCTGCCTGATCGCGAACGACGCGCCGGCTATGCGGAAATCGTCAAGGCCGCGCTGATCGGCGACGCGCCTCTCTTCGACCGGCTCGAAGCGGCGGGCGATCGTGTGCTCGACGGTGCCGATCTGGACGCTGCGGTCGCAGCCGCCATTGCCTTCAAGGCCCGTATCGTCGCCGAGGATGAGCGCGAAGGCGGCGTCCGTGCCCTGCTCAATCTCGGCCATACATTCGGTCATGCCTTCGAAGCCGACGCCCCGAAGGATGCCATCCGGCATGGCGAGGCCGTCGCTGTCGGGATCGCCCTGGCCTTTGCCTATTCCGCCCATCGCGGCGACTGCCCCGGCACTGACGCCGACCGTGTCGCCGCCCATTTGCGGGCCGTCGGCCTGCCGGCGAGCCCCGCCGAACTTGCCCACACCGATTGGGATGCCGCATCCCTGGTCGCCCGCATGCGCGACGACAAGAAGAATCGTGATGGTCGCATCACCCTCATTCTCGCCCGCGCCATTGGTGACGCCTGGATTGACCCGGCAGCCGATGAAGCCGACCTTCTTGCCTTTATGGAGACCCAGCTCTCATGAGCCTTGACTGGACGATTATCGGACCGGCCCTGACCATTGTCGGCCTGCTCCTTCTGTCAGCCTTCTTTTCCGGTTCCGAGACTTCGCTGACCGCGACATCCCGGGCCCGCATGCTGCAGCTCGAGCGCGACAAGAATCCGGCCGCGGCACGCGTGAATATCCTGATCTCCGACGGGGAAGGCCTGCTCGGCTCGATCCTGCTGGGCAATAATCTCGTCAACATCCTGGCCTCGATGATTGCCGGGCAATTGTTCGAGACCCTGCTGGGCGGCAATAGCGTGGTCTGGGCGACGCTGGTCATGACCATCCTGGTCCTCGTCTTCGCCGAGGTGATGCCCAAGACCTACGCCCTGTCCAACCCGGAACGCTTTGCCCTCGCCGTGTCGCGCCCCATCCTGCTGGTGGTTCGCGTCTTCGCACCGGTGGTCGGCGCAGTGCAATTCGTGGTGCGCAATGTGCTGCGGACCGTCGGGGCCGATGTGGACGGTCCGGTCCTGTCCTCGCATGACGAATTGCGCGGCGCGATCGCGCTGCATCACGAGGAAGGCGGCGTGGTCAAGGATGACCGTGACATGCTGGGCGGCGTGCTCGATTTGAGGGACCTGACCGTCGACGACATCATGGTCCACCGCAAATCCATCCTGATGATTGATGCCGACAAGCCGTCCGAGGCGATCGTCACCGAGGCCCTGCACTCGCCGCACACACGCCTGCCGATCTACAAGGGCGACACCGAGAATATCGTCGGCATCCTTCATGTCCGCGACATTGCCCGCGCCCTGCACGAGGCGGACGGCAATGCGTCGGTCATCGACATCGATTCATTGCGCCGCGATCCCTGGTTCGTCCCGGAAACGACCGAAGTCCTCGACCAGCTCAATGCCTTCCGCGAAAAGCGCGAACACTTCGCGCTCGTCGTTGACGAGTATGGCGCCCTGATGGGCCTGGTGACGCTGGAAGACATTCTCGAAGAGATCGTCGGTGCCATCGAGGACGAGCATGATGTCGCCGTCGAAGGCATCCAGCCCGATGGCGACTCGGTGTGGATCGTGGATGGCACCCTGCCCATCCGCGACCTCAATCGCGCCCTGGACTGGGAATTGCCCGATGACGAGGCCGTCACCATTGCCGGCCTGATCATCCACGAAGCCCAGACCATTCCGGAACGCGGACAGGTCTTCGGCTTCCACGGCGCCCGGTTTGAAGTCGTCGAGCGGCGTCGCAACCAGATCACCAAGCTGCGCGTCTCCGTCAGCCCGGACGATGTGGAAACCGGCGCCTAGGTCGGGGCCATGTCCGGGTCGGGTGTGGCGTCCGCATCGATCAGGTCGCGATAGGCATCACACGTGCCGCGCGGTGTCTCCGTCTCGACGCTGTCCTGCCCGGCGCGGGCTTCGTCGACCAGATCGCCCAGCGCATCGGCGAACACGCTCGACAAGTCCATCACATCGGCAAGATTGGTGAAGGCATCGGGACCATCGAGAATGGTGGTGACGCCGCCACCCGAGGCGAGATGATTGCGCGACGCCCAGCGGATCGCCGCGACCTGGCGACCGTCGCGGTCGAGAATTTCCGCTTCCACGCCCAGGGCGCCGATCCCCAGCGGGACGCGCGGATTGAGCGGGCCCGGCACAGCCGCGCCGAGAAGCCGCGAGACACCGGTGGTGGCGATATTATTGCGGCGAATGCCACTGACCGCAGCCTGGACCTCACCATCGATGTCGGCATCATGCGCCTCACCGCTATCGCTCATCCCCGAGAGCATTGGCCGGACATCGAAACCGGCCCGCGCCAGGCGCTGACAGACATCGCGGGACAGACGCACCCGCACATCATCCAGGCGGGCCGGCGCGAGATCGCCATCGATATCGGCTTGCGGCGCAATGCTGACCGGCGGGAGGTAGAGGACACCCATTTCGGCGAGCGCAGCACTGTCGGCATACTCCTCGACAGCCAGCAGGCGCCGTTCGCCCGGCGCCAGTCGTTCAGTCGAGGAAAGCGTGGTGGGCGTTTCGAAACTCGTGCTGCAAGCGGCGGTACCGGCAGCCATGAGTATTGGAAGCGCGAGCGCGCGCGTTTTGCGAAGCATGGTTTGGTCCCTTATTGCCAAAGCGCCGCCTCGCCTGACCCGGGACGCGGTTACCCTGCTTATTCGGTTGAAGCCCGTGCCCGGATCACAAGAGCATGGACGGGACCTGCCAACTCCTCGGTCAGGGCCTCATTGACCAGGCGATGCCGGGCCACCCGGGTCAGCCCGTCAAACCGGCTGGCGGTGATCTCTACGGTGAAATGGCTTTGACCGCCGGGCCTGGCACCGGCATGATCGGCATGCAGATGGCTGTCATCGACCACCGACAAAGTGCTCGGCGTGAAGGCTTTTTGCAGCTTGCTCTCGATCCGCGCGGCGACGTCGCCCATAATCACACCTCTTTGTTCACCGGCTTCATTGCCGCTTTACAGACGCATGACCATAATTGGTGATCATGTCAGAAGCCTACAATTACAAACCGCGGTTCAAAGACATCCGCATCAAACCGCCCAAGGACCAGCCGGCGCCGGAGGAGCGTGTCTGTGAATGGCCGGGCTGCAAGAAGCATGGCGACAGCCGGGCCCCGAAGGCCAATGACCGGCTGAATGATTTTTACTGGTTCTGTCAGAGCCACGCTTCGGAATACAACAAATCGTGGAATTTCTTCGAGGGCATGAGCGAGAACGCCGCCCAGTCCTTCCGCGAAAGCGCCGCCTATGGTCACCGCCCGACCTGGGGATGGAAGAACACCCATTCCGCCTCGGCCAAGGCCGCCAAGGCCAGTCGCGATTTCGCCGACGGCTTCAACGATCCCTACGGCATGTTCGGCGACCGCAAGGACCCGCACAAGGAAGCGCCACGCGAGAAGTCCATGGGCCGGTTACAGACCAAGGCGCTGGAGACCATGTCACTGGACCCGGATGTCGATCCGTCGACCGTGCGCAAACGCTATGCCGAACTGGTCAAGCAGTTGCACCCGGACGCCAATGGCGGCGACCGCTCCAGCGAGGAGCAGCTGGGCCGCGTCATCGCCTCCTACCAGATCCTGAAAAGCGCCGGCATGGCGTAGAAAGCCAAGCCTGTACAGTGCCGCGTGCCTGGATGGGCAAATGTTCAGCTGACCGTAACATCGACGAATATGGCGACATGCCACGTCTCTCTGCCTTGTTAGAAAGGGAGACACCATGCTCGGGTGTGACATTATCCTCGCCGCAATCATTGCGGCTTCACCGGCGGACGACGCGCCACCTGTCTGTGCGGCAAATGATTGGTCGCTCGCCGTGGCACGCACACAAGCCACGGCAGACAACTACCTGCTCGCCCTGGAAGAGGGACGAGATCGTTTCCGGACCGTCTTCGGACAGGATACGCCCCGCTCCGCGATTGTTCAGGGCAATGCTGCCTTCGCCAGCGCCAGTGCTAGCCTGACGGAGTTAGGCTATTCATCCGCGCTCCCCTGGATCGATCATCAGGAACAGAACGAAATGATGGCGGAACAGATCCGCAATCAGATCGTATCGGCGGGCGCAGACCCTGACTCGCCCTCGGTCGCGGCACAGATTGACCAGATCCTGTCGGGCCGCGCGTCTGAAGCACCGACGCCTGAAATGGAGCGCGGAATTCTATCGCATGAATTCGGGCACATCTGGTTCCTGTTGGAAATATGGCAGGATGATGCGACCAACAGTCAGGGCGGTGGTGCAAGCTCCAGCTCACATTATGGCGGGTCTGCGGCGGACTGGCTCGACGAGATGGTCGCCGTGGCGCTCGAGAATGAGGAGCTGACGGACAGCCGCTGGCAGCGCCTCAGACAGGACAACGAGAATGATGACGGGCTCGCCCTGAGCCAGTTCTTCACCATGCAGCACCCTAGTGCCGCAATAGCGCGTCAGGTCGCTTCCGCGCGGGTTGGTGAGATGCCGCCACCAGGCGTTGCCGGCGCAGAGGGTACGCAGGCCGTAACGCGCGCAGTCGTACTTACAGGAGCAGATGCACGTCGCGTTATTGCCAACTCTGAAAGCAATCCCCTGACCTATTATGCAATGGCGCGCGGTATGCTCGACTACCTGCAGGAGCGAGGCGGAGATGGCATTCTGCCCGCCATTTCGACGGCACTGAGAAATGGTTCCAGCCTTGAGGACTGGCTGGCCTCTGACGGCACGCGGTTCAATCTGCCCGGCGACATGCCCGCGCTTGAGGCAGACTGGAACGACTGGATTGCCAACAAGATCTAGGCAAGCCGGTTCGGCGCTGGCCGGGAGTGCTTCCCACTCCCGGCCGCCAAGGCAGGCCCAGACAGAGCAGGGTCGGTATAAACTGGGCCCTAACGGATTGTTTGCCTTCTGCCGCCACGCTGTGAAGCTCTGCGGCGACGAGGCACACATGTCGGCACGCGATCCTGACCGATCTCACATTCGTCTGGCGGCCATCGCCGTCAGCCTGATACCACTTGCCTACATCCTCCTGTGGTGCGCCATGTTCATCGGCGAGCTGTCCGGCATCTGGCATCCGCGCCTTGGCGATTTCGACATCGGTACCGCCATCCAACGCTCGGACACTTTCGAACGTGCCGGCCTGGTCGTGATGCTGGCCGGGTGGCTCGGCGGCATTGTCCTGTGCCTGAAGAAGCAGCGGATCGGTCGTTTTGCTCTGGTGCTTGGTGCGTTGGCGCACATATTCGTCTGGCTGCGGATCACTGATGGCCAATACTACAGCGGCCAGTTTGGTATCATCATGATTCTCCTGGAGATGATCGCGATCACGCTGTGGCAGCTGGCCCTGCCCCGGGCGCGCCGCATCCTGTAGATCACACGCAGTCACCGGCATTGACTTGAAGCGCGCATGGGCGTGCGATACTTCACGAGTCATCAATTAACGCACCGCAGCAAATGACGCGTGCCTCCAGCCATAAAGACCGGTTCGATGAGCGATAGTTTCCCCCTCTCCACGCCTGATGCCAAAGCCAATTGCGAGGAGCTGTTCGGCTTCGACCCGGGCTTTGAGGTGGCGATGTTCTCAACGCCAGACGAACACACCCCGAT
>NZ_CAJQOO010000129.1 GCF_905480005.1 uncultured Maricaulis sp. | reverse complement strand
GCGCCACCATTGGCGTGCTCGGAGTAATGCGCCGTGTCCATGACCTGGATCTGGTTCATGGTCGGCCGGTTTGGCACGACATCGGTAATGGTGACGCTCAGCACGGTTTCCCGGGTCGACACGCCATGCCAGTCGGCATCGATCAGGGCCCGCGACAGATCATCGTGCAGATAGCGCGCCAGGCGAGCCAGCTCGACTTCGCCCAGACTGTCAGCCTTGGCCCGCACAAGATCGGAAAATCCGATCCGGCCAATCTCGATGGATCCGCTGGCCTCGCTCTGGAAATCGGCCTGGAAGGCGTCGCCATTCTGGGCCAGGGCTGGCGAGGCCAGGCAATACAACGCAAGTACACAAACGAGAGTACGCATGTCGGTCTCTCCTGGGTTCATGTCCCCCCTGCGATGGCGTCATCCTATCACAATTGCGTGTCCGGCATCAGGGCTCCGTTCGGGATTTCCTTGCTGCAGCACAATAAAAAACGGACGCACCCGCGAAGGCGCGTCCGTTTCATCCGGAAATCCGGCGTGATCAGGAACCGGCGTCGACCCGCTCATCCAGACTGTCAGAAACCTGGTCCGCAAAGCGCGAGAAAGTCCGCCGCGCATCGGTCCACTGGGCATAGCCGGTGACGTCCTGGATATTCCAGCTGCGCCAGCCATAGCTGTAGGTTTCGAGGACTTCGCCATCGGCCGAGACGAGTTCGGCTTCGACTTCAGCACCGCCAACGGAGATGGAGGAGTGGTGCAGGGCACGGGTCCCGCTCATCTGCGCCATGGTCGGGCGGTTGGGCTGGGCGTCGAGTATGGTCGCGTTCAGCGTATAACCACCTTCGCCGATCTGGCCGCGGAGCTCGCGCTCCAGCGCAGTGCGCAGATAGCCGGACAGGCGCTCGAGTTCGCGCTCGCCGAAATCCTCTGCATTTTCGATAAGTTCCGGGCCATAGGCGATTTCGCCAATGGCCACGGGCTGGTCCGCCAGCGACGGGCTGGACAGGGCACCCAGTGCCAGAATGGCCGTCATTGTGCGCAACATCACGTGCCTCCTTGATACGTCTGCGAGCAGTCCCTCAAGGCGCAGTCTAGCAGTATCCGGGGGGATTGAGAAGGCACAGACAGGCGACAGCGCGCCTGTGTGCTTCATCTAGTCGTGATCGTGGTCATGATCATGGTCATCATCATCGTCATCACCCGGTGTGATGACGTCGATGGCCGCGCCGCCGACGGCGGCGGTGGTGCGCACCGCAGCGCCGGCCGTCCCGACGGCGACATCGGTCGCCAGGGCCGCGGCGCCGACAACGATGCAGCCCGACAGGGTCGGGGCGAGGCCGAGAATGGCGATCAGGGTCAGAATGCGGCGCATGGCTCTCTCCGGTTCAATCGTCCCAGTCATGCCAGACCAGGTGTTTCCGCATGGTGAATGGCGCCGTCACCCCCGCAGGGGTGGCAGGCCTCAGCGCCCCTCGCGCCACCAGCCCAGACCCAGCATGGCCGCGATCAGCAAGACCATGAGCAGACCCGGCAGGAGCGGGATGCGGGTCGAGGCGCGCACGACATAGCGTTCATTGCGCTGCAGGCCGAGCCAGGACCGGCCGGCCTGATCGGCGGATGCGCGCGTGCGTCGCAGGCCGGGCAGGGTGGCATCGGGACCGTCGCCAATGGCGAAGAGACCACCGCCGGTGACGTCCACGAAGGGATCAAGCACATCCGCATTCGGGCGCAGGTCGGCATATTCCATCGGATTGATCGGGCCCAGGGCTGCGACCGTCGTCAGATCGCCGGAACGCAGTCGCACCAGACCGGATCCGCTGGCCGGGACACGGGCCGCGAAATGACCCGGCTCGCCCTCGGTTTCGGTCATGGTGACCACATCCTGCCGGCCATCGGGCCAGGTCAGCTGCAGGGGCGGCGGCGTATCGGACAGGGTGACCCGGTCGACCTGCAATTCGCCATCGGTGGCAAAGGCGGTCAGCCGCTCCTCGTCGAGCTCCGGTTCGCGCATCAGCCAGTGAGCCACGCGGCGGAACATTTCGGCATAGGGACCGCCGCCCTCAAAGCCGCGTGACCACAGCCAGGTCTGATCCGACATGACGATGGCGGCGCGCCCCTGGCCGGAGCGCTGAACCACCAGGAGTGGATCGCCATCGGGTGTTTCAAGCAGCGTTTCACCACCCAGGGCCGTGCCGTGGATATGGCGCAGCCAGCGGCCCCATTGCGGACTTTCACCCCCACCGGCCAGACCGGCCGTGACCGGATGGCGCAGACCGGTATCGGTCGGCTCGGGGGTGAAGGGCGCATCGGTGATATACCCGGTCGGGCGCACCGGAAGAACGGCGGCCAGGGGTGTGCGATAGAGGCTGGGTGGACCGGCAAAGGGCGGGCCGGCAGTCACCAGCAGGGCGCCGCCATTCTCCACATAGCGCGAGATATAGTCGAAATAGAGCGGCGGCATGATGTTGCGCCGGCGATAGCGGTCGAAGATCACCAGGTCGAATTCGCTCAGACGCTCGACAAAGAGCTCCTGGACCGGGAAGCCGATCAGGGCCAGCTCGTCGACCGGGGTCGAATCACGGCGATCCGGCGGCCTCAGAATCGTGAAGTGAACCAGATCGACCGAGGGGTCGGACTTCAGCAGGTCACGCCAGGCACGGGCGCCATTATGCGGCTCACCGGTGACCAGAAGCACACGCAGACGATCGCGTACGCCCGAGACGGAGACCGCTGCGCGGTTATTGATCAGGGAGAGTTCCTGCGGGCCGGCCTCGACCTCGGCCTCGATCACATTCTGGCCGCGGCGTTCAACCGGAACTTCAACCCGGGTCGAGCGGCCGATCGGGATCGGATGGATTTGCGGATCGCCGCCCTCAAAGCGGAAGGCCACGGAGGCTGTGCCCTGCATGGCATCATCTTCGACGCGGATCACGAAGGACACGGTCTGGCCGACAATGCCGTAGCGCGGGGCTTCCTCGATCACCAGGCGGCGATCGCCGGCCGAGCGGTCGCCGGTCATCACGTGGTGGATGGGGGCGTCGACATTCAGCGCATCGGTATCAAGCGGGGCGTCATGGATCTGCCCGTCCGTGACCAGGACCACACCGGCGAGCCGGTCCGGCGGAGCGGACGCCAGGGCCGCATTGACGCCGTCAAACAACATGGTGCCGTCCGCGGTTTCACCGGCCTCGACCTCGATCAGGTCGAGCATGGGGTCAGTCTCGGCTTCACGGCGCAGGGCCTCGGCCATTTCCTCGGATGCTTCGCGGCGGCCGCCCACCGTCATCGAGGCGGAGGTGTCCGTGACCAGTACGGCGACGTCCGGCAGCGGGTCGCGTTCTTCTTCCACCAGCGATGGATTGGCCAGGACAAGCGCAATCATCAAGACGCCCAGCGAGCGCCAGATCCAGCCGGACATTTTCTGCAATCCGCCGATCGCGATGGCCAGCAGCGCGATACCGGCCAGACCGCCAATCACCGACCAGGGCAGGAGCGGGGCGAAATCGAGCGCGGAAACTGTCGCGCCGAGGGGCAGGCTCTGGGTCACGCTCATTGGCCGAGCCTTTCCAGGATGTCGGGAACGTGGACCTGGTCCGCCTTGTAGTTTCCGGTCAGCGCATACATGGCGATATTGACGCCGAAGCGGATCGCCATTTCGCGCTGGCGTTCGCCGCCATCAATGGGCGCGGCCGCGCCGCCGCCATCGCCGCGCGCCCAGGCCGTGGCCCAGTCATGCGATCCGATAATCACGCCGGATGTGCCATCCCGCGAGGCGCCATCGGGATTGGCCTCGACCCAGACCGGTGAGCCGGTATAGCGACCGGGGAATTCCTGCAGCAGATAGAAGGCGCGTGTCAGCACGTGGTCCGCCGGGATTTGCGACAGGGCCGGGACATCAATGCTGTCGAGCACATTGACCAGGCCGGGATGCGGCGCGCCGGCTCGGAGCATGGAAATATCGGCATCCTGGGTATCAAAGATGATCAGCCCGCCTGCGGCCAGATAGGCGGCCACGCGGCGGGAGGCTTCCGGGCTCAGCGGGCCCGCATCACGGGTGACCGGCCAGTAGAGCATCGGGAAAAAGATCAGCTCATCCGTATTCACATTCACGGCCAGGGGCGGTTCCGGCTCCATGGCGCTGCGCCGGAAAATCTCCTGCGACAGGCCGGCGAGACCGGCCTCGCTGCGGGCATCGATCGCCGTGTCGCCGGTGGTCACATAGCCGAAGCGCAAGGTGAGGGCGGCCTGCATCATCTCGTCGCTGAGCGCGACCCGCTCGGATGTCGTGTCCTGAGCCTGGACCGGAGGTGCGATGGCCAGCGGCAACAGACCAAGCGCGAGCAGGGCGGCCGTCGTGGCGGTGCCGAAACGCGCCGGAAGCCGGCCCGCAAGGCCCAGGGCGATCAACACGTCGAGTGCGAGCATGACCAGGGCGGCGGCGAGAAGCCAGGCGTCAAAATGCTGGGCGCGTGGACCATCAAGACCCGCGAAACGGGCGCCGGGAAGGTCGCGGGGCAGAGGCTCCATGCGGGTATCCGCTCCGATCACATTGAGGGCAGAGGCCGCCGAGCCAAGCCGGTAGAGGCCGGGCGGCGCGACGGGTGAAACGATTGCGGTGTCGAAGGCGGCAGCGGGAACCGGTCGCGCACTCACCGGCGCCGAGACCAGCTGGCCGCCGGCATCAAGCGCCTGATCGAGCACCCAGGCACCATTGCCGGGCACAGAGGCAGACCCGCCCTGGGACAAGCCCATCAGACGCTGCAACATGCGCGGGAAGAGGCCGGAGAGCGGCAGGTCTGACCAGTCCGGGCTGGCCGTGACATGGAAGAGGATGATCCAGCCGCGGGCGCGACGTTCGGCGGTGACCAGCGGGGTGCCGTCGACCAGGCGGGCCCAGACACGGTCCGGCGTGGCACTGCCGGGCTGGGCCAGGACCTGGCGATCAATCGTGGCGGAATTGTCGGCGGGCAGGCCGGCAAAGGGCGAGGTGTCCGGGAAGCCGGCAATGCGCTGGGGCTCATCCCAGTTGAGCGAGCCGCCAAAGAGACGTCCGCCCTCGCGCAGGATGACGGGCAGAAGGTCATCCCCCTGGGCAGCCAGGCGCGGGCCGGCGAAACGGATCAGGACCCCGCCTTCATTGACGAAATCGACAATGCGCTGATCGTCCGAGCGGGCACTGTCGGTCATGATGAGGACCGAGACATCCTCGGCCAGAAGGGCGTCGAGATCGCCATCGATCAGTTGGGCATGCGGGCCCAGCGCGCTGCGCACATAATGCAGGTCGGACAGAAGGGGTTGCCCCTCATCGCTTTCCAGCGTGATCAGGCCGACCCGGGGACGCTGCCATTGATCGCCGAGCAGGCGGACCGAGGCGGCGGAGCTGCTGCCATCAAGGCGCAGGCTGGCGATGCGATTGCGCAGATCGAGCGGCAGACCGATATCGGCGCTGGCCATGCCCTCGCCAGCCGCAAATTGCAGGTCGGTGCGGGCTATGGCGCGTCCGTCACTGCCCAGAGCCGTTACCGCGACGGTGCGCGGGAAATCACTCCCGGCACGCAGGACTGAGACAGTCAGCCCGTCCGCGGCCGGTTCCGGCGCCGCCAGACCCAATGGGGCACGGCCGGCATCCGGCTCGATCACGGTGAGATCACCCAGAGCGTCGAGGGCGCGCGAGAGGTCCGCAGCATCGCGGCTGTCGACACCGTCGCTCAGCCAGGTCACCGCCATCGGCGCGCTCAGGATATCATTCGAGCGGGCCTCATTGAGGCGTTCGGCCGTGGCACCGCGGTCGGCGGGCCAGGGTTGGGGATCGGCCGTTTCGAGCTGGCGACGTGCGCTGTCGGCATTGCCCGGGCGCAGGGCCGGTATGGCCTGACCGGTCGGGGCCGTTGTGACCAGGGTCACCGCGCGGCCATCGCGCTCGGCTTCATCGATCAGGCGTTCGGCTTCCTGACGCATGTCATTCCAGGCTGCCGCACTGGCCCAGCCGCTATCCATGACGATCAGGGCCGGGCGGGTTTCTTCCTCGACGCTGGGCGGGGTCCAGACCGGACGGGCCAGGGCGATGATGACCAGCGCTGCAATCAACAGGCGGAAAAGGATCAGCCACCAGGGTGCGTGTTGCGGGGTCTCGGCGTCATCCGGCGCACCGAGCAGCAGGCGCAGGGGTGGAAAGATGGCGCGCTTGGGTGCCGGCGGCGTGGCGCGCAGTAGCAGCCACAACAGGGGCAGGGTCACCAGGCCGGCCAGCGCCAGCGGGGCGCCGAAGGAGAGGGGGCCGAGAGCAAACATCAGGTCAGACATCCCTCGCGAGGGCGCGGAAAAGGGCGAGCACGGCGCTGGTCGCCGGGCGGTCGGTGCGGTGTGTTACCAGGCTCCAACCATACTGGCGGGCGAGGTCGGCGAGGCGTTCGCCATGTTCTGCCCAGCGCTGGCGATAGGCCGAGCGGGCTTCCTCGGCCCGGCCAAAGAGCAGGCTCTCGCCGCCGCCCGGGTGTTCGAAACGGGTGCGGCCGGCATAGGGGAAGTCCTCCTCCGCCGGATCGACGACCCGCAGCAGGACGCCATGCGCCTCCATGGCGGCAAAACGGGACAGGCGCGATGCCCAGGTCTCGATCGGATCGAGGAAATCACTGGCCAGCACAACACGGCCATAACGGGAGATATTGGGGGCTTCGACGGAAGCGGCGTCGCCGGGACCCAGTGCCAGCCGGCGGGAGGCGCGTTCCAGCCCCAGCGCCCCGGTGCGGGCAATGGCCGACTCGCCGAGCACACTGACGCGCTCGCCGCCCTGGGTCAGCAGGGCCGCCACCGCGATCTGACAGACGGCGGCGCGGTCGATCTTGGCGGAATGATTGCGGCTGGAGGCATAGCGCATCGATGCCGAGCCATCACGCCACAGCCAGATCGTATTGGCCGCTTCCCACTCATTCTGGCGCACAAAGAGCTGATCCGAGCGCGCGGACTGGCGCCAGTCGATCGCCTGGCGGCCATCTTCGGGGCGGTGGTGCCGATATTGCCAGAAAGTCTCGCCAATGCCGGAACGGCGACGCCCGTGCACGCCCTGGGCGACGGTCGCGGCGATGCGATCCGCTTCGGCCAGCAGGGAGGGCAGGCTGGCGGCCGCGTCTTCGCCTTCATGGCGCAGCGCGACGACCCTTGCCTCGTCCTGTCGATTGGCACCCTGGCTCATGATCAGGCGGCCCGGTCGGCCAGCGACTTGATCAGGCCTTCCAGCGTGTGACCGTCAGCGCGGGCAGCGAAGGACAGGGCCATGCGGTGTTTCAGCACCGGTTCGGCCAGCGCCGCGACATCTTCCGTCGACGGAGCGAGGCGCCCCTGAAGCAGGGCCCGGGCGCGACATGCGAGCATCAGGGCCTGACCAGCACGCGGTCCGGGTCCCCAGGACACGCCGTCGCGCACTTCCGGCACGTCCGTGTCTTCCGGGCGCGCCAGACGCAAAAGGTCGAGAATGGATTCCAGCACCCGCTCGCCAACCGGAAGGCGGCGGACCAGGGCCTGGAGTTTGAGGATTTCCTCGGCGTCCAGAACGGTGACCGATTCGGCCGCCTCGGCGCCGGTCGTCGCGAGCAGAACAGCACGTTCGGCATCGCGCGACGGGTAGGGCACGTCGACGCGCAGCAGGAAACGGTCAAGCTGGGCTTCGGGAAGCGGGTAGGTGCCTTCCTGCTCGATCGGGTTCTGGGTGGCCAGGACATGGAAGGGCTTGGGCAGGTCATGGCGTTCGCCGGCGACCGTGACATGCCCTTCCTGCATGGCCTGGAGCAGGGCGGCCTGGGTGCGCGGGCTGGCGCGGTTGATCTCGTCGGCCATCAGGAGGCGACAGAAGATCGGGCCGGGCAGGAAGCGGAAATGACGCTTGCCGTCATCACTCTCTTCCAGGATTTCCGAGCCGAGAATATCGGCGGGCATCAGGTCCGGGGTGAACTGGATGCGCTTGGTATCGATACCGGTCGCCACAGCGATCGTCTCCACCAGGCGGGTCTTGGCCAGGCCGGGCGCGCCGACAAGCAGGGTATGGCCGCCGGACAGCATGGCCGTGAGGCAAAGCTCGACCTCGTTTTCCAGGCCATAGATCACGCGACCGATGGACTCCTTGACCGCCTTCAGGCGCTCCGTCGCAGCGTCGGCTTCAGCGATCAGCTCTGCACCGGGTTCATTCATCTCGGTCATCGTCCTACATTCCTTTCCGATACAGACCCCATATAGGCCAGTTGGCGCGACGCAGCATGGCGTTGCGCAGATAAGGTGTCCATGCCCTCGAACTCGCAAACCCGTGATCCAATGCAGTCGCTGCTCAAGGCGGCCCGTGAGGCCGGAACCGGCCTGCCGCCGGTCGAGCGCTGGCACCCCGAATATTGCGGGGAGATGGACCTCGTCATCAAGCGGGACGGGTCTTGGTGGCATGAAGGTGTGCGCATCACCCGGGAACGTCTGATACGTCTGTTTGCCACAATCTTGCGGAAAGATGACGACGGCGTTCATTATCTCGTGACGCCGGTTGAGAAAATCGGCATCGAGGTGGAGGTCGCGCCCTTCCTGGCGGTGCGAGTCGACGTGGTCGGCGAGGGGCGCGACCAGTCACTGATTTTTACCACCAATATGGATGAGTTGACCGAAGCGGGACCCGATCATCCGATCTCCGTGTCGATCGACCCGGAAAGCGGGGAACCGACACCGCTCGTGCATGTCCGTGGAAAGCTCGAGGCGCTGATGACCCGTCCGGTCTTCTACGAGCTGGCCGGATGCGCGGTTGAGCATGAGGGGCGGACCGGCGTGTGGAGCGGGGGCGAATTCTACCCGCTGGGTGAAGAGGATGGCGACGGCGATGCGTGAAACCGAGGCGCTGGTCGCCCGACTGCGCGACCGGCTGGACCCGATTGATGCGCCGCTCGAAGGGCCGCGTTTCGGTGATGCCGATCTCAATGGCGATGTACCGGTCCCGCCGGAGCTGGCCGATGTCGAGATTCGCGCCGCGGCCGTGATCGCGCCGCTCATCCTGCATGATGGACCGCCGCGCCTTCTCCTGACCGAGCGTGCGTCCCACCTGCCGCGCCATGCCGGCCAGATCAGCTTCCCAGGTGGCCGGATCGATGGCGGCGGGGAAACCGCTGCCGAGGCGGCGGTGCGCGAGCTGGAGGAGGAGGTCGGGATCGGCGGGCATCATGTCGAGCTGGTCGGTCGCTTCGACAGCTATGCCACCGTGACCGGCTATCACGTCACGCCCTTTGTCGGTGTCATCAAGCCGGGCTTCACCGTGCGGCCTGATCCGGGCGAGGTCGCGGATGTCTTCGAGACGCCCTTCGATTTCCTCATGGACCCGGCCAATCACCAGCGCCATTCGCGCGAATGGCAGGGCCATGTGCGTCACTACTATGCGATGCCCTGGGAGGGGCGTTATATATGGGGGGCGACAGCAGGCATGCTGAAATCCCTGCACGACAGGCTATATGGTTGAATCATGATCCGTATCACGCTCATCGAAATCGCCTCATTCCTGCTGCCCTTTGCGCTCTTCATGATCTGGCAGCGCCTGTCCACGCGAAGGCCGGAGGCCGGGCGGTTGCCGACCTTGCGCCTCGCCGCAGCCGGCGCCGGTCTTGCCGTCGTCACCATGCTGGTCCTGGTGATCCTGGACGCCAGCCGCGCCGGGCATGAAGGCGAGCGCTATGTCCCGCCGCAGAATATCGACGGCCGCATCGTGCCGGGCCATTTCGTGCCGGCCGAGGATGATGAGGACAGTGCCGAGCCCACGGGCGAGGATGACGCGCCGCAATGACAGCCGCCAGGCTTGATCCGGCACAGCATGACTGGATGACGGCAGTATCGACGCGCAAGGTGATGGCGGCGCTCGATGCGGCCGGCCAAGGGGCGTCGCGCTTTGTCGGTGGCTGCGTCCGCAATACGCTCCTGGGCGTCCCGGTGGCCGATATCGACATTGCCACCCAGCTCGACCCCGACCAGGTCATCGCCGCTGCCCGGGCTGCCGGTCTCAAGCCTGTTCCCACCGGCAAGGCCCACGGAACGATCACCGTGGTCGCTGAAGGCGAGCCGCTGGAAGTCACGACATTGCGCCGGGATGTGGCGACGGATGGTCGCCGCGCCGTGGTCGCCTTCACGCGCGACTGGACCGAGGACGCCCAGCGCCGCGATTTCCGGCTCAACGCGCTTTATGCCGATGCCGACGGTGTCGTGCATGATCCGACCGGCGGGCTGGCCGACCTGCCGGACCGGCGCTTTGTCTTTGTCGGGGAGGCCGGTGACCGGATCCGTGAAGATTATCTGCGCATCCTGCGCCTGTTCCGTTTCGAGGCCTGGTATGGCAGCGGCACACCGGACGCTCCGGCCCTCGGGGCGGTCCGCGAACACATGCAGGGTCTGCATAAATTATCCGCCGAACGGGTCTGGTCGGAACTGAAAAAACTCCTGTCCGCACCGGATCCGCGGGCGGTCCTTAGGGTGATGCGCGATTTTGGCCTCCTGGATTTGATGCTTGGAGTGAACGGATCCTTAAGAGTCCTGAGCGGTATCATTGCGCAAGATGTAGAATACGGATTAGCGCCCGATTCGATGCTTCGATTTGCGGCGCTCGCCGATGGCGGACCGGAAAGGATCAGGACCATGGCAGCCAAGATGAAAATGTCGAACGCAGAAGCCCGTCGCCTTCAGGGCGCCGTCGACCCCGCGGCCCGGGAAGACGTGACCGAGGCTTTCTCCGATCTCCAGGCCGCGGAACGTGCGCTGATGAAGCTCGGCGCCCGTGCCTTTGAAGATCAGGCCCGCCTCCAGGCGGCTGGCGAAGTGGCCCCGCCGCCGCGCGACTGGCAGCTGCTCGCCAAGTTTGCGCGCGAGTGGAAAGAGCCGGAATTCCCGGTCAGGGGTGGCGATCTCATCCTTCTGGGCTATGAGCCCGGCCCGATGCTCGGCGACGCGCTGGACGAACTCAAGGCGCTGTGGATTGCCGACCGGTTCGAGCCGACCAAGGACGAGCTGATCGCCCGGCTGAAAAAGCACTAGGCGTCATCACGTAGGCGAATTGAAAAACCCCGGCTTCCCAGCCGGGGTTTTTTCTTGCCGCCGCCGCTCAAATGTCGAGATCGAGATACATCGCCGTGAAGGCGAGGCTGTCGACCAGGCCGTGGGCGATGATGTTGGGCCAGAGATTACGCTTGTTGAAGAGGTAGAGCCCGCCAAGTGCCAGCCCGATCAGGCCCGTGACGATCAGGCCGCGAACGCCCTGGTAATAGGCATGGGCGATGCCGAAGATCAGCGCCGGTATCAGGATGGAAATGAAGCTTGCCCAACGAGCATCGGGCAGGAGCTTGCTGATACGGTCGATCAGATAGCCGCGAAAGAAGATCTCCTCGCCAAAGGCCGCGCTGGTCCAGCCAATCGCCATCCACATCAGATAGACGGGCAGATTGCCCACGATATTGCCCCACCGGTCTTCGACGCCCTCCTGGGTGCCATCGGTCGACCAGAAACCCAGCGCGTCACCGGCCATCGCGGTGGCGACGCCGACGGCGAGAATGGAGACGACGCCGAGCAGGGCCTGGGGCAGGACCAGCGGGATCGACCACCAGCGCTTCAGGCGACGCAGGCCGAAGCTCGACCAGCTTTCCTTGTGCCGAAGCGTGAAGCCGGCGATCGTCACCAGGGTGAAGGCCAGTGAGATCGGTCCGGCGAAGCGCCAGGCGATCTGGTCGAAGATGAGTTTGGTGCTGACCAGAACGGCCATAACAATGGCGAGCTCGATGATCAGGCTGTGCGCGCGCCGGGACGGTGAAGCAGTCATTCGTATATCCTCAATTGAACCGCGAGTGCGGTCAGTTGAGGACAGGATGGGGCAGGTGTGCGGACCGGTCTTGAACGATTGTGCGGGCATAGCGGCCCGGCGAAATCCCGTAGGCTGCCTTGAACTGGCGGCTCATATGGGCCTGATCCGCAAAGCCGGCGGCATCGGCCAGCTCGGCCAGCGGCTGGCGACAGGCGAGACCGTCGCGCACCACATCCAGACGGCGCTGGGTGAGATAGCGGGCCGGGCTCGTGCCGCGCAGGGTGCGGAAGTCACGGCAGAGCTGCCAGCGATCCTGACCGGTCACCGCTTCCAGTTCGGCCAGGGAGATGCCGTCTTCCAGATGGTCACGGATCAGTGTGCAGGCCGCATCCACAACGGCGCGGGTGACAGGGCTGACGGGCGCCGGGGCATCGCTCACCGCATCAAGGGCCTGGGCGAGCTCGATCACGGCGCTCTCGTGCTCCAGCACGCTGGCCTTTTCATCCAGTGACAAGGCAGTCCGGATCGCGGTCATGAGTTCGGCATTGCGACTGACACCGCCGGCCAGGAAGGGCAGGCTGCGCCCCGGCCGGTATCGGGCGAGCGCTTCCGGCAAAATGGTCAGGCCGGCATAGCCGAACCCGCCCTCCGCGCCCGGGCGGCCATCATGCAATTCATCCGGATGCAGCACGACCACCGCGCCCGGACGGGAGCGCCGGGTTTCACCGCGATAGTCAAAATCCTGAACGCCGCGCGTGGTCAGTGCGAAAGTGTAGGTGTCGTGCCGATGCGGCGAAAAGGCGGTGTCCACCAGTTCGGCATGAAAGCGCTGGAAGGGTTGGCAAGCGGTATCGGGCACAGGTTCATCCATGGTCATCTCCTGACCCGGATGAGCGCCAACCCGTTTTTGGATGCAAACCGTGCGCAGTGAGGCTGGCTAGGGCCACTTCGCCTCTGGCGGCATGGACGACAGGATGGACTTCACATTGCCGCCCGTCTCCAGGCCGAACTTGGTGCCGCGGTCGTGCAGGAGGTTGAATTCGGCATAGCGGCCGCGGCGGACCAGCTGTTCCTCGCGGTCAGCGGCGGTCCAGCTCTCGCCCATGCGGCGACGGACAATCTTTGGATAGATGTCCAGGAAGGCCCGGCCGACATCGCGGGTGAAGGCGAAATCGGCGTCCCAGTCACCGGTATTGTGGCGATCATAGAAAATCCCGCCAATGCCGCGAGGCTCGTCGCGATGGGGCAGGTAGAAATACTCGTCGCACCATTTCTTGAAACGGGCATGGAAGTCATCGCCATGCTCGTCGCAGGCTGCCTGGCAGGCGGCGTGAAAATCGATTGCGTCGGGATGATCCTGGGTCCGGGCGCTGTCGAGCACGGGGGTGAGGTCCATGCCGCCGCCAAACCACCACTCGGTCGTGGTGATGAAGCGGGTATTCATGTGTACGGCGGGCACTTTGGGTGACCACATATGGGCGATCAGCGAGATTCCGGTGGCGAAGAAGCGCGGGTCTTCGGCGGCGCCCGGTATCTGCTGGCGGAATTGCTCGGAGAACTCGCCCTGGACCGCCGAGACATGCACACCGACTTTCTCGAACAGGCGCCCGCGCATGATCGCCATCGTCCCGCCGCCCTCATCCCTGGAGCCATCGCCGCGGGTCCAGGCTTCACGTTCGAATGTGCCGGCCTCGCGGGGATAGAGCTGATCCGGCGCCTCGCGCTCAAGGGTCTCGAATTCAGCGCAAATCTGATCGCGCAGGTCTTCAAACCAGCATTCAGCGGATTCGCGCTGGATGTCGGTGGCGGCGGAGGCGGGTGTGTGTGTCATGGAGCGATGTTTAGCGCAGTCGCCGGTGAGGGCAAGCGAGGCTGTGTGGTGGACGGGCGTCTATCAGGGACCTGGCTGGTTGCGACATGTAGGTGCCCGGCTTGCGTCCGGCCGTCGCCGGACATTCAGCGGGGATGACAAGGGGCATGACAAGATTGCCGTTCCGCAGCCCGTGCCAGTTCACTCACCCAAACCCAGCTGCCGCGACGCCTCGGCCAAAGCGATTCCCGCCGAGACCGTCACATTGAGCGAGCGCAGGCCCTCGCGAATCGGAATCCGGACGCGACATTCCGCCGCGTCATGGACATCGTCCGGAACACCGGCACTTTCGCGCCCGAAAAGCAGGCGATCATCAGGTCTGAATGAAAAATTCCACAGCTCTCCCGCGCCCCGGGTTGTGAACAGGACGAGGCGGCCGGATGCGGCGTCTGCACTTGCCTGATAGGCGTTCCACGAGGCATGGCGATGCGGTGTAATGGCGGCTTTATAGTCCATCGCGGCGCGTCGAATTCCCTTGTCAGTCAGGGGAAAGGCACAGGGCTCGATTATGTCGAGTTCCGCTCCGAAACAGGCTGCGACACGCATCGCTGCCCCCAGGTTTTGCGGAATATCCGGTTGAAAAAATACGATCCGCATTCTAAGCCGCGCTGAGACTGGACCCGACTGCATGCATGCGGCATTGCGCCACCTACTGGTCAGTGCGTCCGGGAGTAGTTTATACCGCGTCAAACCCCGCATGTGCGGGTACGTCAAGTGAGACGTGGTTTTTCTGGGGCAGGGCCCGCATCCCGCGGTCCCGTATTTGATAAGAGAAGAGGTCGGCTCGTGACGGAAGAGAACGGCGCGCCCGGTGCAGACGGACAAGAACCGTCCCGCCGCGACTTCATCTATATCGCTGCTGGCGGCGCGGCCGCCGTCGGTGGCGGTCTCGTGGCTTGGCCGTTCATCGACCAGATGAATCCCGCAGCGGATACGCTCGCGCTGGGTTCCATCCGCGTCGATGTCTCGGTGGTAGCGGTCGGATCGGAAGTCACCGTCATGTGGCGCGGTGGTCCGGTCTTTATCCGCCACCGCACCGAGGAAGAGATTGCCGAGGCCCAGTCGGTCGAGCTTGATGCTCTGCCCGACGAGGAAGCCCGCAATGACAATCTGCCGACCGGCACACCGGGCACCGACGCCAACCGCGTCCTGCGTCCGGAATTCCTGATCGTGAAGGGCAATTGCACCCATCTGGGCTGCGTGCCGCTCGGTCTGGGCGCCAATACCGGCGATTATGACGGCTGGTACTGCCCGTGCCACGGGTCGCACTACGACACCTCGGCGCGCATCCGTCGCGGACCGGCACCGGAAAACCTCCCGGTCCCGGACTACTTTTTCGAGACCGAGACGACCGTCAAGATCGGTCTGTCGCCTGAAGAAGCGTCTAACTCCGGGTGGGCTGTATCATGAGCGGACCTTCGACCTACAATCCGTCGACCGGCATCGAGAAATGGCTCGATGACCGTCTCCCGATCATCCGCCTCGGCTATGACAGTTTCGTCGACTTCCCGACCCCGCGGAATTTGAACTACTGGTGGACGTTCGGCGGTATTCTCGCCGTCTTCCTGATGATCCAGATCGTCTCCGGCATCGTCCTGGCCATGCACTATGTGGCGCATGAGGATTATGCCTTCGAGAGCGTCCAGCGGATCACCCGTGACGTGCCGTTTGGCTGGCTGATCCAGTCCATGCACGCCAATGGCGCCAGCTTCTTCTTTGTCGCGGTTTACCTGCACATGTTCCGGGGCCTGTATTACGGCTCCTACAAGGCACCGCGCGAGGTCCTCTGGATCCTCGGTGTCGTGATCTATCTCCTGATGATGGCCACCGGTTTCATGGGCTATGTGCTGCCCTGGGGTCAGATGTCCTATTGGGGCGCGATGGTGATCACCAATCTGATCGGCGCGCTGCCCTTCATCGGTGACGCATTGCGTGAATGGCTGTGGGGCGGTTTCTCGGTCGGCCAGTCAACGCTGAACCGTTTCTTCTCGCTGCACTATCTGCTGCCCTTCGTGATTGCCGCCGTTGTCGGCCTGCACATCTGGGCGCTGCATGTGCCGGGCAATGGCAATCCGGTTGGCCTCGAGACCCGCAAGGGCAAGGACAACAAGAAGGACACGCTGCCCTTCCACCCGTACTACACGGTGAAGGACGGCTTCGCGATCATCGTCTATCTGATGGTCTTCGCGGTCTTCGTCTTCTTCCTGCCGACCGTGCTTGGTCATGCCGACAACTATATCGAGGCGGATCCGCTGGTGACGCCGGCCCATATCGTGCCGGAATGGTATTACCTGCCCTTCTACGCGATCCTGCGCGCCATCACGTTCGACATCGGTCCGATCGACGCCAAGCTGGGCGGCGTGCTGGCCATGTTCGGCGCCATCGGCATCCTGTTCGTCCTGCCCTGGCTGGACACGTCCAAGGTCCGCTCGATGCGCTACCGTCCGCTGACGCGCTGGTTCTTCATCTTCTTCGTGGTGGCAGCACTCGGCCTTGGCTGGTGTGGCGCCGTGAACCCCGATGATTTCGTGCTGGGCATAACGGGCTTCAAATTCCTCTATCTCGGTCAATTCCTGACCTTCTACTACTTCGCCTACTTCATCATCGTCCTGCCGGTGATGGGCATTATCGAAAAACCCAAGGAGCGTCCGGCCTCGATCGAAGCCGCGGTTCTTGGCTCGGACAAGGCCTGAGGGGAGCGACGATCATGAAGATGACCCGCATTTTCGCCGCCGCCATTGCGGCCCTTGGCTTCGCCGGCACGGCAGCCGCCTTCGAGGGCGAGCAGTATCCGCCGAAAGAGCACCACTGGCATCATGACGGCCCGTTTGGCACGTATGACCGCCAGTCGGTTCAGCGTGGCTACCAGATCTACCAGGAAGTCTGTGCGTCCTGTCACTCCATGGACCTGATGCGTTTCCGCAATCTGGCCCAGCGCGGCGGTCCGTTCGAGGAGGAAGCCTTTCCGAACCCGAACGACAATCCGGTCGTGATGCAGATCGCGGGCAGCTATACGCGTGTCTGGGACCAGGACGAGGTCAATGATGATGGTGACCCGATCGAGCGCGCCGGCCTGCCGTCCGACGCCTTCCCGGCTCCCTTTGCCAACGTCCAGATGGCCCGGGCCTCCAATGGCGGTGCCTACCCGCCCGACCTGTCGCTGATCGTCAAGGCCCGCACCGGTGGCGAGAATTATCTCTACTCGCTGCTGACGGGGTATTACGACGAGCCGGAAGACAGTCATCTGGCGCCTGGCATGTATTACAATCCGTATTTCGCGGGTGGTGCCATTGCCATGGCCCCGCCGCTGGCCGAAGGCATCATCGAATATGCCGACGGTACGGAAGCCTCGGTCGAGCAGATGGCCGAGGACGTCACGACTTTCCTGAGCTGGGCCGGTGACCCGCACATGGAAACGCGCAAGCAGATGGGTGTGATGGTTCTTCTCTACCTGCTGATCTTCGCGATCCTGGTCTACCTGGCCTATCGTCAGGTCTGGGCCAATGTGAAGCACTAGGCTTCCGGCTCGACACCAAGCTTTGAAGGGGCCGCGGACCATGTTCGTGGCCCCTTTTTCTTGTCCGCTTGCACCGGGCGCTGAAGGGATATGAGATGAGCACCTGGACACTCGGCATTATCGGTGGCTCCGGCCTGTATGCGCTGGACGGGCTCAGCGATGTCCGCACCGAAACCGTCGAGACACCCTGGGGCACCCCGTCGGCACCGCTGACCCGCGGCCGTCTCAACGGGATCGAGCTGGTCTTCCTGCCGCGCCATGGCGCCGGGCATGCCATCCCGCCATCCCAGATCCCCTTTCGCGCCAATATTGCGGCGCTGAAAATGGCCGGCTGTACCGACCTTCTCTCGGTCTCCGCCTGTGGCTCCCTGCGCGAGGATTTGCCGCCGGGACACTTCGTCCTGGTCGACCAGTATGTCGATCGCACAATGGGGCGTGAGCGCTCCTTCTTCGGAACCGGCTGTGTCGCCCATGTGCCGCTGGCCCAGCCGGTCTGTTCGCGCCTGGCGGGGCTGGCCGCGGATGCCGGTGAGGCCGAGGCCGTGCCGGTCACACGCGGCGGCACCTATCTGGCGATGGAAGGTCCGCAATTTTCCACCCGCGCGGAAAGCGAGCTGTATCGGCAATGGGGGATGGATGTGATCGGCATGACCAACATGCCCGAGGCGCGTCTGGCCCGCGAGGCAGAGCTGCCCTATGCCTCCATCGCCATGGTCACCGATTATGATTGCTGGCGCGACGAGGGCGAGAGTGTCGATGTCGCCGCCGTCCTGGCTGTCATGCAGTCCAACACGGTCGCCGCCAAACGCCTGCTCGCGCGGCTCGCCGCCACACTGGCGCAGACACCGCGCACAGCGTCTCCGGACGGGATCGAGACCTGTCTCGACAGCGCCATCATCACGCCGCCCACGGCGCGGGACAGGTCAATGCTCGAACGGCTGAAAGTGATCGCCGGCCGGGTCCTCTGATCGCGGTTCACGGGCATTTCACTGGACCGGCTCCGGGCGCAGTGCTTGGATGGTGCCATGTTGATCCGCTTGACCCTCCTGATCGCTGCCGGGCTCGCACTCGTCCTGTCAGCATCCGGGCAGGCCGCCGATCGTCTGGCCTTCATGCCGCTCGACCCGGCCAGTTTCGCTGACAGTCGCAATGGCGTGGTTCGCCTGTTGTGCGCGGATGCGGCCACCGGTCATTCCTATGTCAGCCGGGCTGTATTGCTGGATGTGTCGGGCGCAGGAGGCGATAACGACATCCTGCTGGCGGCGCGCCATGGCGTGACCGGTCGAGCCGGCGAACGTCAGTGCCGGGTTTATGGCGAGGACGAGGAGACGGGGCAGATCATTGAAATGATCCTCGCGCCGCAGAACCCACACGAGGACAATGAATTCGGTGAGGACTGGGCCATTTTGCGCACAGCCGGGCGCCTGCCCGCCGATATCACCCGTCTGCAGGCCGCCGGGTCGGGCCCGGGCATGACGGGCGGGCTGACCATGGTCAATCGCGTCACGGACAATCAGGCCTGCCGGGTCGAGCAGATCGAGGACTGGTCTGATGAACGCCTCATCGTGCACTCCTGTCCCTCGCGTCCGGGCCTGTCAGGCTCGCCCATGGTGACGATGATCAAGGGCGTGCCTCACGTGGTCGGCCTGCATGTCGGCCAGTATGTGATGCTGCAGGATGACGGTCGCCGCTATGGCGTCGCCCGCCGCCTGTCCGACCATTTCCTCGCTACGCTCATCGCCTTTCTGGAAACCGATACAGCGCGCTGATCGCTGCCCCTTTCCCCGTCCGCAGGCCTCGTCCATAAAAGGGCCGTAACGGGGAGTGGGACATGATTGTGATATCCGGAATTTACCTGGCAGCCTTGGCAGTCCAGGACCTGACTTTCCCGACGCCGCGACCTGCGGTGGAGTGTGCGGCGCATCTGACCAACTGGAATGCGCGCCGCAATTGCCTGCGGGATCTGCTGGAGACGGCCGAGGACCGGCTTGACACTACTGCCGAGGCCGCCAGCGAGGAAGCCGATGCCGTTGATGCCGATTCCGGCGGACGCTTCGGCGCCCGCGCGGCCTTCGATACGGCGCAATCCGCCTGGACGGCCTATCGGGATGCCGAATGCACACGTCGATCGGCGGCCATGTTCCTGTCCGAGGCCTCGCGCGAGGAGATCACGCTGGATTGCCAGATCAGCCTGACCCGGGCCCGTGCCGACGAGCTCGCAGAGCGCTGAGGTGAGGGCGCCGCTTCTCCATATCGGCAATCGCCGCTTCTCCAGCTGGTCGCTGCGCGCCTGGCTGGTGATGAGAAAGGCGGGCCTGGCCTTCGAGGAAAATCTGGTGCCGCTGAACGAGGCGGGCACGCGCCAGGCGCTGTCAGCGATCTCGCCGGGCGGTACGGTTCCTGCGCTGCATATGCGCAATGCGGTCATCTGGGATTCGCTGGCAATCTGCGAGTGGGCCGCCGAGCAGGCACCCGAAGTCTGGCCGTCGCATGAAGGCCAGCGCGGCCAGGCGCGGGCGGCCGTCGCGATGATGCATGCCGGCTTCATGGCCCTGCGCGAGACCTGTCCGATGGATCTGTGCCGGACGCCTTCCGCGATCATGCTGACCGATGCCACCCAGCTCGATGTCGCCAGGCTTCAGGCGCTCTGGCATGACGTCAAAAGCGTTGACGGCCCCTGGCTGTTTGGTCGCTGGAGCATTGCCGACGCCTTCTTCACACCGGTGGCCGCGCGCTTTTATGCCTATGACATTCCGCTGCACGCCGAAGCACAGGCCTATTGTGACACGCTGCTGGCCGATGAAGACTATCGCGTCTGGCATCAGGCAGCCCAGGCCGAGACCTTTGCCAATCCCTATGAAACCCAGACCTAGCGCGAGACCGAGACCCGAGCCATGGATTTGAAAGCCGCGATCCGCACCATTCCGGATTATCCCAAGCCGGGCATCCAGTTCCGCGATGTCACCACACTGATCGGCGATGCCCGCGCTTTTCGTGTCGCCGTCGACCGCATGGTCCAGCCCTGGGCCGGAGCCAAGATTGACCAGGTCGCCGGTACCGAGGCGCGCGGCTTCATTCTCGGCGGCGCTGTTGCCCACCAGCTCTCGGTCGGTTTCACGCCCGTGCGCAAACGCGGCAAGCTGCCCCATCGCACGCTGATCGAGGAATACGAGCTGGAATACGGCCAGGACGCGATCGAAATCCATGTCGACGCCATTGCCGAGGGTGACCGCGTCCTTCTGGTGGACGACCTGATCGCCACCGGCGGCACCGCCGAAGCCTCGATCAAGCTCCTCCAGCGGGCCGGCGCCACTGTCGTCGGCGCCGCCTTCATCATCGACCTCCCCGATCTGGGCGGCGCCAGGCGGATCGAGGCGCTGGGCGTCCCGGTCTCCAGCCTGGTGGCGTTTGAGGGCGAGTAGGGGGTTAGCCCCCGGCTTTGATTGCGGTTAGCGTGTCCTGCGCTGGACGCGGAGAGATAGATCATGTTCGTCGGTCATTACGGTCCGGCCCTTGCCGGCAAGACCATCGCCAAGTCGGTGCCGCTCTGGGCCTTTTTCCTGGCGGTGCAATTCGTCGATGTGCTGTGGGGCATTTTTATCGCCAATGGCATTGAGCATGTGCGGATCGTGCCCGGTTTCACCGAGGCCAATCCGCTTGATCTCTATGACATGCCGATCACGCATTCCCTGCCGGGCGCGCTGGGCTGGTCGGTTCTCGCCGGCCTTGCCTGGATGGTCCTCGCGCCGCGCCAGAAGCGGGCCGGGGCGCTGGCGATCGGGCTGGCGGTCTTCTCGCACTGGCTGCTCGACCTGGTCGTCCATGTGCCTGATCTCGAATTATGGCCGGGCGGGATGCGTGTCGGCTTTGGCCTGTGGAATAATTACCCCGTCGCCCTGGCGGTCGAGTTCGGTGTCCTGTTGGGCGGCTTTGTTCTCTATTTGCGAATGACCGCGGCGAAAGGCCTGATCGGCCGTATCTGGCCGTGGGTCTTCATGGCGCTGCTGGCGCTTGCGGAGTTCGCCAATCACGCCGCGCCGATCCCGGAAGACATGGAGATGGCCGGCTATATGGGAACCGCCACCTTCCTCGTCCTGACCGCCCTGGCCGGCATCTGTGATCTCACGCGCAAGACGCGATAGCGATCATGAAAAAGGCCCGACGCTCGAAGCGCCAGGCCTTTCCTGTCGCGCTTGATACGCGGCCCTAGTCGGCGATCAGGGCCCGCACATCGTCCGTCATCTCGATCAGGGATGGCTCGTGGATATACATCATGTGGCCCGCCTCGTAGTAGCGGAAGTGGACACGGTCCTGGATGAAGCCGGGCTGGTTGAACATCAGCTCGGCCGCGAAGAAGGGCGTCGCCAGGTCGTAATAACCCTGCTGGACCAGCACTTCGAGATCGCTGTTCTGGCGCATGGCGCGGGAGATCCAGGGCGCCACATTGATGTAGTTGTTATTGCCCGAACGACCGGCATCCCAGTTCCAGCCGCGCACGCCACCGATGGTGGAATAATATTCCGTCATCTCGACACCCAGCGTGCGGCCGAAATAGTCGAGCATGGAGGCGGTGAAGCTGGCATCAATGCCATAGAAGCTGGGATCGGTTTCCGGCGTGTCGCCGATACCGTCGACCTCGACACCGGTATAGCGGCTGTCCAGACGCCCCACGGACAGGCCTTCATCCCGGCGCAGCTCGCGCATGAAGCGCTGCAGCGAGACCCGCATATTGGCGCGGTCGAGGAAGGTTTCCGACAGGCCGGTGAAAGCGGAGAGCTGGCGGATCACCTCGGCTTCGCGCGCCGGGTCCAGGGTCACGCCGCGCATCAGCGCCGGCATGTAGTCCTCGATCGCAAACTCGCGAGACGCGGCGAGGAAGGCTTCCAGGTCATCATTCCAGGCCGAGCGGTCGATCTTGCCGTGATACCAGGCGGTCGCGGCATAACCCGGCATCAGGCCGACATAGCCGATATCATTGCCGTTCGACGTGTCGTCATAGCGGAAATCGAGCACGGTCGAGATCAGCGCCACGCCATTGATGGCGACGTCGGTATACCCGCCTTCCAGCTGGTTCAGCAGCGAGCCGATACGCAGCGTGCCATAGCTCTCGCCCAGCAGGTATTTCGGTGAATTCCAGCGCTGGTGCTCGGACAGCCAGATGCGGATGAATTGCGCCAGGCTCTCGCCATCCTCATTGACGCCCCAGAAATCCTCGGTCGAACCCTCGCCCAGGGTCTGCGACCAGCCGGTGCCGACCGGATCAACGAAAACAAGGTCGGCCACGTCGAGAATGGAGACCGTGTTTTCGACCGTGTCGAAAGGGGCCGCCCCGTCATCACCCGCGTCGGGCAGGACCAGGCGCTGCGGGCCGAACACGCCCATATGCAGCCACAGGCTGGCGGAACCCGGCCCGCCATTGAAAACAAAGGCGACCGGGCGTGTGCGCGGGTCATCCATGCCGTCAGCGATATAGGTGGTCGCGAAGATGGAGGCGGTCGGATTGCCGTCCGCATCCCGCAGCCAGGTCTCGCCCGCTGTGGCGGTATAGCGGATACGCTCGCCATTGACGGTGACTTCGCCACGGCTTTCCCAACTGCGAGGCTCGTCCATCGCGTCGTCCTGGGCGAAGGCCGGCAGGGTGAGGGCGACCGCGGCTGCGGCCGCGGCGATAAGTCGGAACATGGTGAAACTCCCCGAGAATTGGACCGGTTTAGGTTGCCGGGGAGACTAGGGCGCTCGTGCCGTCAGGCAAAGCCCGCATGGTGTGCGGCTTTGCAACCGCCGGACTAGCGCTTCTTTTCGACCAGCAGGGTTTTCGGCCGGCGTTCGCGGGCCGTCTTGAAAAGCTGGAAGCTCTGATTGACGAAATTCGTCACATCGGTAAGCGAGCGCATGAAGCTCATCAATTCCTCGGTCTTCTCGGCCTCGACCAGGCGCAGCGGCGCGGCCGGATCGCCGCCCTCGAAGCGGACATAGAAGAGCGGCTCGCCGCGCTTGAGGATGAGATCCTTCTCCACATCATGCCATTCGAAGGCCCACATATGGGGGCGCGGCCAGATGTCGGCCGGGAAGCGACCGCACAGCATGACGCCGGGCCGGCTCTGGGTCTCGTAATGCAGGAAGGGCGGGAACTGGTTCACATAGAGCGGGTCGTCCGACACGAAGACATAGGGCGTCACCAGCTGCAGCATGGGCCGGGCCGGGTGGCGCCACTCATTTTGCGGCGACATCATCAGGATTTGCTGCAGACCGGCCGGGCGGGTCGAGGCCTGCGGGCCCTCGATATTGGTCAGCTGGAGCTGGCCCTGGGCGTTGCGCACCATGCGCAGATGCACATCGATCGGGCAGGGAATGGCATAATGCCGACGGTCGAACTCGATCGCGGCGGGGCAGGACAGGGCGGATTTCGAGGTCGCCGGCTTGTCATGATCAAAGCTGACCGGCTTGGGCGCATCCCAGATCAGGCTCGATTTCTCGTCCTTGAGGAACCAGCCCGCCTTCATCACCCGGCGCGCGCCATGGGCGGCTTCGTCCTGCATGCGGCGATACAGTTTCACGAACATGGTGCGGCGTCCCTCAATGCTGTTCCGAGCCCCGCGAAAGCTAGGACAAGCCTGCGCCGGAGGCGAGGGCGGTTTTGCAGGTGGTGGCGTCCGGCGCCGCTCCGCGCTATAGCGCCGCCATGAATTACCGCCACGCCTTCCATGCCGGAAACTTCGCCGATGTGCTCAAGCACTCGGTGCTCGCCCTGTGCCTTGAACATCTCAACGCCAAGCCGAAATCCTATCGGGTGATCGACACCCATGCCGGGATTGGCGGCTATGACCTCGCCTCCTCCGAAGCCGAACGCTCGCCGGAATGGAAGGACGGGATTGGTCGGCTGATGGAGGCCGATCTGCCCGAGCCGGTCCAGGCCATGCTCGGTCCCTGGCTCGATATTGTGCGCGCGATGAATCCGGACGCTGTCACCGCCTATCCCGGTTCACCGGAGATCGCCGCCCGCCTGACGCGGGACGAGGATCGTATCCATCTGTGCGAGCTGCACGAGGCGGACAGCCAGACGCTGGATAATCGCTATCGCCGCGATGCCCGGGTGAAGGTCGAACGCCGCGATGGCTACAAGGCGCTGAAAAGCCTGGTGCCGCCGAAGGAAAAGCGCGGCCTGGTACTGATCGATCCGCCCTTCGAGGATCGCGACGAGCTGGCCCATATGGCCGAGGCGGTGATGGGCGCGCTGGCGAAATGGCCGACCGGCACCTTCATCTTCTGGCGCTCTTTGAAAAACCTCTGGGCCGCCGACCGTTTCGACAATGGTCTCGCCCAATGGCTGATCTCGGAGAAGGAGTTCGAGCCGGAGAAAATCCTGCGCGCCGATCTGTGGATCCGCGACCTCTCCTCCGAAGGCAAGCTGGCCGGTGCCGGCGTCGTCATCATCAATCCGCCCTTCACCCTGGAAGACAAGCTGGTCGCGGCCATGCCCTGGCTGGCCGAAACCCTGGCCCAGGGCGATGGCTATGGCTGGCGCGTCGATGGCGGGCTGACCGAGGAAGACCTGGAAGAGGGTGAGGATTAGCGGGCGCGTGTTGTCGCTTACGCCACTTGTTGTCATCCCTGATGGATGCCCCGCGAAGGCGGGGCGCAAGTCAGGGACCTAACTGGTGGCAACCCGCTAGGTCCCCGCCCTGCAGCCCGCCTTCGCGGGCTTTCCGGCGGGGATGACAAAGGGTGGCGTTGGAGACCTTGGCGATCTTGGCATTGCACCCGAACGCCTCGCGCACGGGTTGAATTTTGCCGCAAAAGCCCCACCTTGGGCGCTGGCGCCGGGCAGAGCGTCTGACACTCGACACAAGGCTGGCCTATCCATGACGCATGAAACACCGTCAGGCAGCGCTGCGCCTGTCCTGTCGATCAA
>NZ_CAJQOO010000128.1 GCF_905480005.1 uncultured Maricaulis sp. | reverse complement strand
GCGACCGACCCGAATGCGGAAGTGCCCTTTGACTTCGACTCGATCGAGCGTGATGTGTTTGCCGAACAATCCGGCATGATTGCCGGTCGCGACACCGAATTCGATTATCCGCTGGAGCTTGAAGCCGGTCAGACCGTCATGGTGTTGGCGGAGGCGCTCAGCGGCGATCTCGATACCGTGCTGCGCCTTGTCGGCGAAGACGGATTCCCGGTTGCGCTCAATGATGATCGCGGCGATGGCTCGCTCAATTCCGCGATCGCCTTCACGGCGCCGGAAGATGCCAGCTATACGCTTGAACTCCGACGCTATCGCAGTGGCGAGAGCAGTGGCGACTATCGCCTCGAACTGTCCTTTGTGGACGCCACCGTCGTCGACACATTGCAGGATCTGCTGGAAAACAGGGTCGCCCTGAGCGGTCCGGAACTGGTCATCGAGACCGAAGATTTCCGGGTCCACTATACGCTCGAAGGCGTCGATGCCTCTTCCACGGAATACGCCGAATCCGTCGGGGTCACCCTGCAATCCATGCTCGACGAGCAGGTGTCGCGCATTGGTTGGGCCGAACCCGTCCGCGATGATGACGGGCGCTATACAGCCTTTGTCGCTGATGCGGATGGCTCCATGGGTGTGACCTATCCGGTCCAGATTGTTTTCGACAATGTGCATACCGGTGATGTCCGCGAGACCTCTGCGGCGCGGACCGTTTTTGTGGTCGACAATGATTTTGTCGGCATGGGCAAGACGGCGTCGGTGCACAGCCTGATGCGCGCCACGGCGACGCACGAATTCAACCACGTCATCCAGTTCGGCTATGACTCCGAAGAGGGTCTGGACTGGCTCTATGAGGCGACGGCCTCCTGGACCGAGACCACCACGGTCGGCAGCGACCAGGACGCGACTGACTATGTCGCGACCGATTTTGCCGCGCCGGAAATCTGCTGGACGACGAGCGAGAGCGGGTATGATTACGCCCAATGGACGCTGTTGCAGTCGATCGCCGACAGCTATGGCGAGGGGCTCATCGTCGAGATGTGGGAAAACAGCGTCACGCTGGATGGTTTCGACACCATGTCGGCTTCGCTGGAGCGTGTCGGGACAACCATTCCGGACGTGATCCAGCGTTGGCGGGCCCAGAATTACGCCATGGCATATGATCTCGCGCCGATGTTCACCGATACGGTGAATATCCAGCACAATATGGATAGTGAGCGTGGCTGGATGTCCAAGGGCGGGCTGGAACAGCTTGGAGCGAACTATATCGCGCTCGACATGGACGGACGTTTCGGGTTCGAGTTGAGCGGCGATGACGGGCTTGAGCTGGTCGCTCTGGGACACCGTGATGGTGTGGTCGATGTCACCCCGCTGGGGCGTGCCGGTACGGTCGATACGACCGGCTATGACCATTCCGCCCTGATGGTATTCCGCCGCACCATGCCGGAAGCGCCGGGTGTGTGTTCGGGTACGGGTTATTCGCTCGATGTGACGTCGTCCACCTCAACCCCGCCGCAACCCGCTTATCAGTTCGATGCGCCGCATTTCTCGGCGCCGGGCTAGGTCAGTCCACATCCGCTTCAGCCGCGGCCAGGTCTTCGGCTGAATTGATATTGCGAAATGCGCCCGGATCGTCGAATGCGACGGTTCGGGCGTTGGCGTCCCGGGCCAGTTGAATGAGGGCCAGACCGGCGCCGGCCGGGCGGTGCGTCAGCTGCGCCTCGACTTCGTCCGGCGTCCAGGCCGAGAAGGCCGGTTGCATCCGCCCGCCTGCATGCGCGATGGCTGGTAGCGGTCCGGCGCACAGGCGTTCGACCAGATCCAGAGGAAGAAATGGCGCGTCCACCGGGACGGCAACCAGCCCGCTATCCGGGACGTCGGCCAGGTGCCTCGCGGCGGCATAAAGGCCTGCAGCAGGCCCGGCGGGACCGTCAGTCCGGTCGGCCAGAACCGTCAAACCGCTTCCATAATCTGAGCGACCGGAGATCAGGACCTGGTCGACCTGCGGTGCCAGGCGCTCCAGGACATGATGGATGAGGGGCCGACCGTTCAGGATCGCCGACGCCTTGTCGATGCCGCCCATGCGTCGAGCCTGGCCGCCCGCGAGGATGAGGCCGATGCGCATCATGGGACCCGGACGAAGTGCCCGCTGCTCCGCGCATACAGCGCAATGCGGGCCTCCCGGGCTTTGCGGATGGCAAAGGCGGTGGGCGCGGACAGGGTCGCAATTGCCGGCAGTCCGGCGCGCGCGGCTTTCTCCACCAATTCATAGGAACAGCGGCTCGACATGACGACGAAGCCGTCGGTCGTGTCCCGTCCGTCACGGACCAATGCACCGACCAATTTGTCGAGGGCGTTGTGGCGACCGACATCCTCGCGGGCCGCCAGCACCTCTCCCCCGGAAGTCGCCCAGGCGGCGGCATGAACCGAGCGGGTCCGGGCGTTGAGGGGTTGCCAGGCCGGCAGGGCGGCCAGGGCGGCGGCAAGGGCGTCCGGGCTGAGCTCGATCGCGCGGTCGGCGATGGGTGGCAATGGCCGGGTCAGGCTCTCGGCGTTATCCAGCCCGCACAGGCCGCATCCGGCCCGACCCGGCAAGGTGCGTCGGCGCTGAATGAGGTCAAAGCGTTCCAGACGTTCCGCATTGAGCGTGATGTGAAGGTCGATTCCGACCTCTTGATGCACGATCTCGATGGTCTCGATTTCGCCGGGATGGCGGATGATTTCTTCCGCGAGCGAGAACCCGATAGCGAAATCGGCAAGGTTATCAGGCGTGCCCAGCATGACGGCGTGATTGCGCCGGTTGTAGACGAAAGCCACCGGGACTTCCTCGGGCACAGCCCATTCGGCGCCATCGGCCAGGACGAGGTCCGTTGCTGCCGCCGCGGCGACACCCTGTTCGGTGATCACAGGCCCGCTATTCGGCCGGTTCGACACGATCATCTCGCTGGATTCTCCGGCTCGGTGCCGCCTGCTCGGCATGGGTTTCCTGCCAGGCCGAGCGATGATTGGCCGGGCTCACCTCGACGGCTGTCACCTTGTATTCCGGGCAGCTGGTCGCCCAGTCGGCATTCTCGGTCGTGATCACATTGGCGCCGGTCTCCGGGTGATGGAAGGTCGTGTAGATGACGCCTGGCGCCATGCGTTCGGAGATCCGGGCACGCAATGTGATCTCGCCCTTGCGGGAGCGGACAGAGACCCATTGTGCGTCCTGGATGCCGCGTGTTTCCGCGTCACTGGGGTGCAATTCCAGCACATCCTCGTCATGCCAGCGCGAATTCTCCGTGCGCCGCGACTGGGCGCCGACATTGTACTGGCTGAGAATACGGCCCGTGGTCAGGATAAGCGGGAATTTGCGATTGGTGCGTTCGGTGGTCGGGACGAATTCAGTGACCACGAAATTCCCCTTGCCGCGCACAAATCCGTCGACATGCATGATCGGCGTGCCCTGTGGAGCGCGCTCATTGCACGGCCATTGCACGCTGCCCTCGCGATCCAGGCGGGCGTGGGATACATCGCCAAATGTCGGGGTCAGGGCGGCGATCTCGTCCATGATCTCCGCGCTCGTGGTGAAGGATTTCACCGCATAGCCCATCGCTTCGGTCAGGGCCTGGGTAACGGCCCACTCATCCATGCCGGTCTTGTTGCGGACCGCCGGGCGAACCCGATTGATGCGGCGTTCGGCATTGATGAAACAGCCATCCTTCTCGAGGAAGGAAGTGCCGGGCAGAAAGACATGGGCGAAGCGGGCCGTCTCATTCAGGAAGAGGTCCTGGACAACGAGAATATCGAGCGCTGTCAGTGCCGCTTCGACGTGCTGGGTATTCGGATCGGACTGGGCGATGTCCTCGCCCTGGACATAGAGACCACGAAAATTTCCCGCGCAGGCCTCGTCGAACATATTGGGAATGCGCAGGCCTGGCTCTGCGTCCTGTTTGTGCTCCCAGGCGGTTTCGAAAATGGCGCGTGTGGCGTCATCGCTGACATGGCGATAGCCGGGAAACTCATGCGGGAAGGAGCCCATATCGCAGGAGCCCTGGACGTTGTTCTGGCCACGCAACGGGTTCACGCCGACCCCGCGGCGCCCGATATTGCCGGTGGCCATGGCGAGGTTGGCCATGCCCATGACCATGGTCGAGCCCTGGCTGTGCTCCGTAACACCGAGGCCGTAATAGATCGCAGCCGCGCCACTCTTGGCATACAGGCGTGCCGCCGCCCGGATATCATCGGCCGGGACACCGGTGATTGGCGCCGCGCTTTCCGGCGAATTGGCCTCATCCTTGATGAAGGCGAGCCAGTCATCGAAGGAATCGACTTCGCAGCGTTCAGCAATAAAGCGATCGTCCAGCAGGCCTTCCATCGCCGCGACATGGGCAAGGGCGTTGACCAGGGCGACATTGGTGCCGGGCTGAAGCGCCAGATGATGCGCCGCCGCGACATGGGGTGTGCGCACCAGGTCGATGGCGCGTGGGTCGGCCACGATGAGTTTGGCACCCGCGCGCAGCCGACGCTTCATTTGCGAGGCGAAAACCGGGTGGGCGTCGGTCGGATTGGCACCGATGAGCAGGATCACATCCGCGTCTTCGACGCTGTCGAAATCCTGGGTGCCAGCGGAGGTCCCGTAGGTCTGCTTCAGGCCGTAGCCGGTGGGTGAATGACAGACCCGGGCACAGGTATCGATATTATTGTTGGAGAAGGCGGTGCGGACCATTTTCTGGACCAGCCAGACTTCCTCGATCGTGCAGCGTGAGGACGAGATGGCCCCGATCGACTTGCGGCCGTGTTCGGCCTGAGTCGCCTTGAACCGGTCTGCGGCAAAACCGATCGCCTCGTCCCAGCCGACCTCGCGCCAGGGCTGATCGATCGCGTCGCGGATCATCGGCGTGGTGATGCGGTCGGCATGGGAAGCATAACCCCAGGCGAAGCGGCCCTTGACGCAGGAATGGCCATGATTGGCCTTGCCGTCCTTGTCCGGCACCATGCGGATGACCTGGTCGCCCTTCAGCTCGGCCTTGAAGGAGCAGCCGACGCCGCAATAGGCGCAGGTGGTCTTCACGGACCGATCCGGCACGCCGTGTTCGACAACGGCTTTTTCTTGCAGCGTCGCCGTGGGACAGGCCTGGACGCAGGCGCCGCAGGAGACGCATTCCGAGTTGAAAAAATCAGGACCGCCGACCGAGATGTGCGAGTCGAAGCCACGGCCCTCAACCGTCAGGGCGAGGGTTCCCTGGACTTCGTCACAGGCACGTACGCAACGCGAACAGACAATGCATTTGGACGGTTCGAAGTCGAAATAGGGGTTGGAGACGTCCTTGGTCTGCCCGCCATGATTCTCACCGGCGAACCCGTAGCGGACATCGCGCAGGCCAACGGCCCCTGCCATGTCCTGGAGCTCGCAATCGCCATTGTCCGAACAGGTCAGACAGTCGAGCGGGTGGTCGGATATGTAGAGCTCCATCACCCCGCGACGCAGGCGGGCGAGCCGGTCGGTTTGGGTGGTCACCTTCATGTCCGCCTCCACCGGGGTGGTGCAGGAGGCCGGCGTGCCGCGCTTGCCGTCGATCTCGACCAGGCAGAGTCGGCAGGACCCGTAGGCCTTCAGGGAGTCGGTCGCGCAGAGTTTGGGGATTTGCGTGCCCAGTGACATCGCGGCCCGCATGATACTCGTGCCTTCGGGAACCGTGACCTCGAAACCGTCGATTTCGAGCGTGACGCCTGTCTCGCTCCCGCGCGGTGCCGGGGTTCCGAAATCGATCTCCTTGTCCAGGGGCATGGCGGGGTCCTACTCGGCGGCCAGACGGGTGAAGTCTTCGGGAAAGCGCTCGATCGCGCTGCGCACAGGCATGGGTGTCAGGCCGCCCATCGCGCACAGCGAGCCATCAGTCATCAGCTCACACAAATCCTGCAGCAGATCGAGATTGGCCTCGATCTCATCGCCGGCAATGATCTTGTCCAGCGTCTCCCGGCCGCGCGTGGCACCGACCCGGCAAGGGGTACACTTGCCGCAGGATTCGATGGCGCAAAATGCCATCGCAAACCGGGCCTGGTGCGCCATGTCGACACGGTCGTTGAACACGACAATGCCTCCATGTCCCAGCATGCCGCCAATCTCCGCCAGTGCTTCGTAATCCATGGCGACGTCGAGATCGGCTTCGCGCAGATAAGCCCCGAGCGGGCCGCCCACCTGGACGGCGCGCAATGGACGGCCGGACCGGGTGCCGCCGCCAAAATCCTCAATCAGGCTCCGCAGGGAGACACCGAAAGCGAGCTCGATGAGCGCGCCCCTCGCGACATCGCCGGCGAGCTGGAAGGCCTGGGTTCCGCGCGACCGACCGATGCCGAAATCGCGATAGGCTTCGCCGCCATGCGCGAGAATCCACGGGACGCTTCCGAGGGTCAGGACATTATTGACGATTGTCGGCTGGCCAAACAGGCCCGAGATCGCCGGGATGGGGGGCTTGGCGCGCACTTCTCCGCGCTTGCCCTCCAGGCTGTTGAGCATCGAACTCTCTTCGCCGCAAATATAGGCGCCGGCACCTGTGCGGACCTCGATGTCGACATCGGCGCCATCGACCAGGTCCCGAAAATGGCCGGCCTCGCGCCAGACATTGATCGCCTGTTTGAGCGTGCGGATGGCGTCGGGGTATTCCGAGCGCAGATAGACCAGACCATGGCGGGCACCAATCGCCCGCGCCGCGATGCACATGCCTTCGATCAGGGTGAAGGGGTCACCTTCCATGAGCAAACGGTCTGCATAGGTGCCGCTATCGCCCTCATCGGCATTGCAACACAGATATTTGCGCTCGCCGGACGATTTGCGCGCGGTTTCCCATTTGATCCCGGCGGGGAAGCCGGCCCCACCGCGGCCGCGCAGGCCCGATGTCTTGACCTGTTCGATGATTGTATCCGGTGCAAGAGTGCGAGCGACCTCCAGGCCCCTCAGCCCGCCGCTCCTTGCATAGGCCTCGAGGTCCGACGGGGCGGCCAGCCCGCAGCGCGCAAAAATCAGCCGCTGCTGCCGGGCCAGTTGCGGGATGTCCTCGACCGGACCGAGGGCCAGCTTGTGGCTGCTGTCAGGAAAGCCTGTCGCAACCAGGTCGGCGACATCGTCCGGCGTGACCGGGCCGAAGCCCAGGCGCACGCCATCGCGGTCGATCTCGACCAAGGGTTCAAGCCAGAACAGGCCCCGGGATCCATTGCGCACGATCTCGCAGCTGTCGGGCAAAGCCGCCGCCAATGCATCGGCAACCCCGTCCGCGCCGACCGAGCGGGCGGCCGAGTCGCCCGGAATATAGATGCGGTCGGGCAATCCGGTCATTCCACACCTCCGGACAGGACACCACTGACCGTCAATTCATCGATCAGGGCGTCTGGATCAAGTCGGCCGATCGGCCGGTCATCCAGGAGCGCGGCAGGCCCGAGGGCGCAATTGCCCAGGCAATAGACCGAGCGGATCTCGATCGTGTCCGCAGCGGAGGCAAATGCCGATTCAAGTCGGGTCGCTACGGCTTCACCACCAGATGCCTGGCACGCCTCTGCGCGACAGATTTTCAGGACATGGCGGGGTGCTGGCCGGCGGTTGAAGTCATGGTAGAAGCTGACCACGCCCAACACTTCTGCTCGGCTCAGATTGAGAGCGTCGGCAATGGTTGCAATCGCGGCATCGGACACAAAACCGCTCGCTCGCCGGACCGCGTGCAGGATTTCTATCAACGCGTCTGGCCGATTCGCCAGGCGAGCGCAGGCAGCGCGGGCTGTTGCGTCATCGATTGTGTCGATCAGCATGGGCATGGTGTGACGCCGGTCTCCCCAGCAAAGTGTTTGTTGTTACCGGGTATTATGACCCGTCACGCCTGACTTCCCAAATCGGCAAATCCCGAACCGAGTTCCGCAACAAGCGCTTGAGCCGATGCGCCGCCTCACCTAGCTTGCCGCCATGGGGAAGAGGGCTACCAACATCGCGACGTTCTACACCGACCGCTGCGGGTCGGGAGAATGAGTGCGCGCGGATGCCGGATCGCGCTGATTGATGATCATCGCATGTTCGTGGACGGGTTTGCTGTCCTGCTGGGATCACTGCGGCCGGATTACGAGGTGTGCACCTATGATGCGCCCGTAGCCTTTCTCGAGGACCTTGAAGCCGGTCAAAGCTTTGACCTGGTCATTCTCGATCTGGTGATGCGCAGCATGAATGGGTTGGCCGTGCTTGCGGCGATGCGCGATCGCCGGTTCCGCGCGCCGGTTCTTGTTCTTTCCGGCATCGGATCAGAACCGCCGATCGCGGAGATGCGGTCGCTGGGCGCGCGCGGATTCGTGCACAAGTCCGCCGATACGGCGGTGCTCGTTGAAGCGGCAGATGCCCTCCTTGCCGGAAAGACATGCTTTATCGAGCAAGACGGGCGTGAATCGGATCTGACGGATGCCCATGACCCTGACCTGGCGGCCCTGGTTGACGGCGTCCCGACGCTGGCGCCACGCCAGACGGAAATCCTCCACCTGATCGGCAAGGGAGAGACCAACAAGGCGATCGCTGCGCGGCTGGATATCAGCGAGAACACCGTGAAGTCCCATCTGCGGGCGGTATTCGAGGCGCTGGGGGCTCACACGCGCACGGCCTGTGTCCGCAAGGCCCAGGCCCTCGGCCTGATCTGATCCCGACGCGCCTTATTCGGCCCCCGATGTCCGCGCCAGTATCTCGAGAAGCACACTTTGCACGAGTGCGGGATCCGCAGGTTTGGTAATGACGGTGACATCCGCAAGGCCGGCCAGTTTCTCGAACTGATAGATGTCGCCGGTCAGCAAAATGGCTGGTGTGTCCGCAGCCAGTTCAGCGCGAAGTGCGGCAATGGTTTCCAACCCGTCTTCCCCGTCGGCCAGGCGCTTGTCGACAATCAGCAGTGCCGGCTCCGATGTCGCCCATGACAACAGGTTCACCGCTTCCTCGCCGGAGCCCGCCGCGACGACGCGGCAATTCCAGTCCGTCAAGACGATGGCGAGGGAGTCCCGGATCGCCGCATCGTCCTCGACCAGAACGACCAGCGGTGTCCCGGTCACACGGTCCGGCCGGTCAGGGATTTCGGTCGGCTTCAGGTCGGCCGGCGCGCAGGCAATACGAAGTTGCGCGCGCGTGCCTTCACCGCTGGCCGAATGGAATTCCAGCTCCGCGCCCAGCTTGCTGGCGAGCTGGCGCACGATTGGCAGTCCGAGCCCGAGCCCGCTCTCGCCACCATCGACCGGTGTGGCCAGCTGGACGTATTCGTCGAATACCCGGTCCAGCTCATCGGATGGAATGCCCGGCCCGTTATCGCTGACTTCAATGAGCATGTCCGCGCCATCGCGGCGCGAGACAAGCCGGATTTGACCGCCGGGCGGGGTGAATTTCACGGCGTTGGAGAGCAGGTTTCGCAGGATGCGCGCCAATAGCAGGGGATCATTGTCGACGACGGCGGCCTCGATCCGGCTTTCCAGTGTGAGGGCATGTCCGCGAGCCGGCTCCGCGAATTCCTGTTCCAGTCCCTGCAGGATTGTCTCCAGCGCGAAGGGGCGTGGCTTCGCGACGATGGCGCCACTATCCAGACGCGCGGTTTCAACCAGCGCCTGAAGCAATTGCTGCTGGCTGCTCCAACACGCTTCGATCTTGTCGAGCAGCTCCAGATGTTCGGCTTGACGCAGCGTTCTGCGCATCGCGCCGATGAAGAAGCCCTGTGCCTGGAGAGGCTGGGCGAGATCATGGCTGGTGGCAGCGAGGAATCGGGACTTCTCCGCACTCACCCTCTCAACCAGCGCATTCTGTTCCTGAAGCCGTCGCGTCAGCTCGCGATTTCGTTCGGCCGCCAGCAGGGTCTGCGTCTGGATTTCTGCCCGCGCGCTCACCAGCAGGCCAAAGCCGTAATAAATCAGCAAGCCGACGCCGATCAGCCGGAGTGGCCCTTCCACCGTGACCAACCAGTAGCTGGTGAAGGGAAGCAGGTTTGCGCTGGACAGCGCGATGAATGTGGGCCGGTACTCCGCGCTTGGCATCATGCCGCCGACCGTGATCGCGAACACCATGTTGATGGCAATGAAGAGGTTGAGCAGTGACGTGTCGTCCAGAAAGGCGATGGCGAAGCTCGCCCAGACCAGGCCCGTGAGTCCGGAGATGAAAACATGGCCGGTCAGGTAGCGGCGGTAATTGGCCGGAGTGACGCCACCGGGCGCGATCAGGCGCGGATAGGCGAAGACCACACCGACCATGCCCCCGGCCCCCGCAACCCAGCCCGCCGCAAAGCGCAGATCGCCAGTCAGCATGATGAGGACTGTGAGGTAGAGAATGACACCGCCGATGATCAGGCAGGACATGCCCGTCCGGGCGAGGAGAAGCCGCGCCTGATCAAGGCGCATGTCGTGGAGGTCAGCGCTCAGCCCGGCCGTTTCCAGGCCGTCGTCTGACGTTGAAGTGCCGGCGTTGGTCATCCGGGCTTGGGCTCCAGGCGGTGCTGGCGGCTCCGGGCGGCCACCGTGTCCACAATCTGCCATTGCGCCCGCAGCCGCTCAACCGCCCGTACGGGTGGTCGCCGCTGCGATCCGCTCAAGGGCGTCATGATGGGCAGACCGATCAAGCGGGTAGCGCCAGATGACGCCGATCATGGCGAGGGTCAGGACCGCCGGGAGCCAGCTGGAAAGGGCGCGGATCGCGGTCAATGCGTCCGGCGATATCGCTTCGGGCGTGTACTGGCCGAGCGCGAGCATGCCGCCCGCACACAAGGCGGCAAGGCCGGCCGCCGCCTTCTGCACGAAGGTCGTCAGGCCGAAAATGCGTGTCTCGACACGCCGACCGGACTTGGCATGTCCGAAATCGACAACATCCGCGAGCATGGACCAGAACATCACCGGGATAGCGGCATTGCCCACCCCGCTGACCGCGATTGCCACAATCGCCATGATCGCCTGCGAGGGCGGCGTCAGCGCGAGGATGATGTAGCCGGTCGCGGCCATTGCCAGGCCACCGATGAGCGCGTTTCGCTTGGAGGTCCGGGCAGCGATCATCATCCAGACCGGCGCCGCGAGAATGATCACCAGAACCGGTGTCGCGAGCGCCACCATCTCCAGATCCGGGCGTACCAGCACATGATTGACGAGGTAGATGAGAGACTGCGTGAACAGGCCGTAGCCGACAGTTGCCAAAGCCATCAGGGTCAGCAGGCCCTGCAGGGGGCGGTTGTCGCGTGTCGCCGACCATAATCCGGCCAGTCCGGCGGTCCCTTTGAGCGGCTTTGCATCGGCGGGCAGGGGCGGTGCCTTGCGCATGGTCATGGCACAAATGACGAGTACCAGCGCCGACAGAGCGCCCAGGACAATGGCGGCCACCGCATGTCCCGTGCGCACGGCATCCTCGCCGGCGCCGGCGACCAGGATCGGCAGGAGTATGGCGGTCATCAGCCCACCCAGGGCGGCGAATATGACGCGGACGGCTGACAGGGCGCTGCGTTCATCACCATCCGTCGTCAAACGCGCCGGCAGCGCATTGTACGGCATGCTGGCGAAGGTGAAGGCGGTGCGGAAGAGAAGGTGAGTGAACAAGGCCCAGCCCGCCATGGCGAACATGTCGTTGAAGGGATTGGTGAAGACCAGGGCAAAGGCGATGCCCGCCGGCAGTGCCGCGACCCGAATCTGACGCCCGTATCCCGCTCCGCGATGTGCGCGTCGTTCGGACCATGTCGACACGATCGGGTCAGACACCGCGTCCCAGGCCATGCCGACAAGATAGATCAGACCGGCCAGCATGGGCGGCAGGCCCAGCACGTCCGTGTAGAAGTAAAGCAGGAAGAGCGCGCAAGCCTGCCATAGTGCGACGAAGGCGAAATCGCCTATTCCGTAGCCCATGCGCTGGCCAAGGCCGATCGAGGGCGGAGCCGCGGGATTGGTTGAGGGTTCGGGCACGGATCAGTCCTGTGGTCAGGGAGCGGGTCGTCGATGCGAGGTCCGGTGTCGACGAGCGACCCGGTTCGCCATTTCGTGATTTCCGGAAGTTATTGTGTCGCCTTTTGTTTTTCAAACCCGTTGTTTGTGATCAACGGCCCTTTCTCCGAGTTAATTCGGGCTGTCCGGGTGGCTAGGTTACGCTCACGCGCACTTAGCCCGGTACCGCCGATGTCATCGCCAGATCTGCCAGTGACCATTCCCAGCCGTTTTCGGGCGGCCAGCTTTGCCATGGCGGCTCATAGCCGAATACAGGGGCACGGCCATGATGGCTGGCATCTGCTTGAGGTTCACGAGGGCGGTTTCGAGGAAGAGAGACTCGGACATCTCAGTCGGGGCGATTTCCGCCTGTCGCCGCCGGGAAGTCAGCATGAAATTGCCGTCGCCGACTCGGTTGTCCGATGCCGCAACATTCATTTGACGGCGTCCGGGATGGGGCGGCGCCTTCCGCCAGGTGTCGCGCACAATCAGCTTGTCGTCCGGCGCTCCTTTTCGGCCAGAAGCCTGCCGGTCTGCGGTCCGCTCGCAGAGGCCCTGCAGGACGCCGAGCTTTTCGCCTGGGCATTCAATGTCATGCAGGATCCGGACTATCGAGGGCCCTCGACCCGTCTTGAGGAAGCGCGCCGGACGATCCTCGAGACATCGCGCCCGATCACGCGTATCGCTCGCGATGTCGGGATGACGGCGGAGCATTTGTCGCGAAGTTTTTCGCGGCATTTCGGGAGTTCGCCGGTGCAAGTCCGCAATGAGGTGCGCGTCCAGCGGGTGATGGATGCGCTTGGCGGCGATGACAGGCCGCTCGCCGAACTGGCCCTTGATGTCGGCTTTTCAGACCAGAGCCATATGACGAATACCCTGCGTCACCGGATCGGGCTGGCGCCGGGCCAGGTCAGGCGGGCGCTGCGCAGCCGCAGCCTTGCCGTCTGACTGGCCGCGCGCCTGACGAGATCAAATTCCTGCAATCCGCGCCGCCCGGTGCCGCCTAGTCTTGTCGAAACAATGCGACAGGAGAGATGCATATGTTGACCAATAAACGGTCCGGGGCAGTGTCCGGAAAACTGCGCCATGGCTTGCTGGCCGTGCTGCTGGGCTTCGCCGTGTCGCCCGCGTTCGCGGGCTTTTCGGACCCCGTTCGCGAGGCGGCGCTGGGCTTCGATTCCGGCGGGCGACCGACGGTGGTCGCCCGGATCAATGATGATCAGGACTTTGTGTTCGCCGTGGATACCGCCGCGCAGCGAACAACGCTGGGCCAGGATCTCGTAGCGACCCTGGGTCTCCAGCCGGATCCGAACGAGCGCGCGATGGCACATGGTGCCGCCGGCGTGCAGGAATTGGACATGTACCGAATTCCCCGACTGGAGGCGGCCGGACACAGCGTGTCGGACGGTCTCTACATGGCGGCGGCCCATGAATCAGAGCCTGGCAGCCACTCGCATGACGGTATCCTGGGGCAGGAATTCTTCACCGGCGGTGTGCTCGACCTCGATTTCGAGGCCGCGCGCATGACCGTCTCGGGCAGCCCGCGATCGCGGGACGTCTCGGCGACCTTGCCGGCGCGCCTGATGCATGGCGGCTTCGTTCTGGTCGACATAACAATCAATGACGTTCGCGCAGTCGCCGTTATTGATACCGGAGCCGCGGAGAGTTTCGCCAATCTCGCCTTGCAGCAGGCACTCGATGTGGAAGTCGGCAGCGACGGTATCGAGGTCGAGCGGTCCACCCAGGGGATAACGCAGCAAGAGAGCGAGCGACTGATCGGCTTTCGCGGCGGCTATGACTTCAACGGGTATCGTGTGGACGCCGCGCCCGTCAGCTTCACGGAGAGTCCGATCTTCCAGGTCTTTGACCTCGCCGGGACACCGGCCGTTATCCTCGGCATGGATGTGCTCGGACGAATGCCGGGATTGCGGATCAATTACCGCGAGCCCTCCTTTCAGATTCTGGCGCCCTGAACCGGCAAAGTGGAATCGGCATTGATTGCCAAAGCCCTCCAGCCGGGCGGGTTCGAAGCGCCGGGGGATGCCGCTGCCGGCGCATCAGCCGGTGCCGGAGCCCGTGCTGGAGACAGGGCCCGTGCTGGAGACAGGCTCGGAAAACGGTGCTAACCCTCGGCCCGGAGACTTGCCTCGGGGGAGAGAAACATGTCCGCATCCATGAAACCGATCTGGGCCAGCCTGGCCTTGGCCACGCTGGCGGCGTGCAGCCAGCCCGCGTCTCAGGACGACCCGGCAAGCGCTGATGCGTCTGCTGCGCCTGCTGCGTCCGCACCGGAGGCGCAGAACTTCACGGTCCTCGTCGGCGGAACCGAGATCGGGGCGCTGGATATCAGCCCGTCCGAGGACGGCTTCGGGGTCGAATTCGAGTATCGCAATAATGGCCGCGGTCCGACCGTGACCGAGACAATCGCGCTGGACGAGCAGGGCTTGCCAACCAGCTGGACGATTTCCGGGGCCTCGACCTTCGGCAATCCGATTGATGAAGAATTCAGCTATGCCGATAGCGAGGCGCGCTGGCGTGATGCGACCGGAAGCGACCAGGCCATCCCCGATGGCGACGCCTTCTACGTGCCTCAGGATGCCAGCCCCTACTGGCTGGCGATCGCCGCGCGGGCCCTGATGGATCGCGACGACATGACCATTCCGGCCCTGCCCGGCGGCGAGCTGCGCCTGTCCGAAGTCGATACGGTGACGGTCACCAATGGCGAGACAAGCCGCGACCTGATCGCCTACGGTCTCTCCGGCACGAGCGTGAACCCGACCTATTTCCTGATGGATGACCGCGCTTTCTTTGGCCTGATCACACCTGGCTTTGCCATTCTGGAAGCCGGTTATGAGGGAGAGGATGAGCGCCTGCGCGGCCTGGCCGCCGGTTATGGCGCCAGTCGTTTTGCCGAAATCCAGTCCCGTGTGGCCCACGACTATGACGGGCCTGTCCGTATTCGCAATGTGCGCGTCTTCGATCCGTCGACGCTGAGCCTGGGCGAGCCGGTTTCGGTGGTCGTCGACGGCGAGCGCATTACGGCCATCGACGCGCTTGATATTGCCACGCGTGACGGTGAGACCGAGATTGACGGGGCAGGCGGCTCGCTCATTCCCGGCATGTTCGAAATGCACGGGCACATGGGTGAAACCAGCGCCTTTCTCAATATCGCCGCTGGAGTCACCAGCGTTCGGGACATGGGCAATAATAACGAGGTTCTTGGCGCCCTGATCGATCGTATCGAGGCGGGTGAAGTCGCCGGGCCGCGCATGCATCGCAGCGGCTTTATCGAAGGGCAAAGCCCGTTCAGCTCGAACAATGGCATTCTGGTCAGCAGCGAGGCCGAGGCTGTCGCGGCTGTCGAGACCTATGCGGCGAGCGGCGATTACATCCAGGTCAAGGTCTACAACTCGATGAATCCGGACTGGATCCCGGCTGTCATCGAGGCAGCCCATGCAAACGGCTTGCGCGTGGCTGGCCATGTGCCCGCCTTCACCAATGCCAATGCGATGATTGCTGCCGGCTATGATGAGATGACCCACATCAACCAGATCATGCTCGGCTGGGTCCTCGAGGAGGGCGAGGATACCCGCTCGCTCCTGCGCCTGACCGCCCTGCGCCGTCTGCCGGGTCTCGATCTCGACAGTGCCGCGGTGCAGGAAACGATTGATGCCATGGTCGCCAATGGCGTGGCCGTCGATCCGACCTATGCCATCCATGAAGCGCTGCTGCTGTCGCGCAATGGCGAGCTTTCGCCGGGTGTTGTCGACTATATCGACAACATGCCGGTCGATACCCAGCGCAGCGCCCGCAGCGCCTGGGCGGATATCGCCACGCCGGAAGATGACGCCAATTATCGCGGCGCCTTTGATCAGATCACCGAGACCCTGCGTCGCATGCACGAGGCGGGCATCTTCATGGTGCCGGGAACCGATCTGGGCGGGTCTTTCGCCTACCATCGCGAGCTGGAACTCTACCAGAATATCGGCATGACCCCGGCCGAGATCATCGCCTGGGGCAGCCATGGTATGGCGGCGTATCTGGGTGTCGATGATGAGCTGGGCACGATCGCGCCGGGCATGCTGGCCGACTTCTTCCTGGTGCCGGGCGACCCCACCCAGGATTTCAAGGCGTTGAAAACCATCGCGCTGGTATCTGCCAACGGGACTTTCTACTACCCGACGGAAATCTACCCGGAATTCGGGATCGTGCCGTTCACGGGCATTCCCGCGGTCAGCACGCCGCGCTGATTCTGATCGGGATGTTGATCACCCCGCGCACCTGACCGGGTGCGCGGGGGAATGCCTCCATTCACGCTTGCCGGCGACCCTGCGCTTGGTGAAACATGGTGTTGGGGAGGGGCGTCATGCCTGATCAATCAAGACCACGGCCATCGCGGCGCGCTATCCTGCTGCAGGCCGGTGCCCTCGGTCTGGCCGCCTGTCCGCCGGGCGGAGCGGCCTGTCCGCCGGTGCGAACGGGCCTTCAGCTCTATTCTGTTCGTCAGGCGATGGCGATTTCAGTGCCTCGCACGCTGGAACGGGTCGCGGGGCTTGGCTATGGCGCTGTCGAGTTCGCCGGCTATTTCGACCAGGCTCCTGCCGAGATCGCGACCCAATTGGCGGCCTCGGGACTGGTATCGCCCAGCGCGCATGTCGACGCGCGGGCCAGTCGGGCCGATCCCGCGCGTGTCGTCGCCGAGGGCGCGCGCGCCGGTCATCAGTATCTTGTCGTCGGCTGGATCCCGCCCGAGGACCGGTCGAGCCTGGCGGACTGGCAGGGTTGGGCGGACAGCCTGAACCGGTTCGGTGAGGCCTGCCATATGGCGGGCCTGCGCTGCGCCTACCACAATCATGATTTCGAGTTTCTTCCTGTTGAAGGCCCGGGCATGGGCGGGCGTGTTACCCCCTGGGATGTGCTCCTGGAACGATGTGATCCATCACTCGTCGCCTTTGAGATCGACACCTATTGGGCACTGCATGCGGGCACCGATCCGGCTGTCCTGGTGGCACGCGACCCGGACCGGTTTCCGCTCTGCCATATCAAGGACCGCGCCGCGGATGGCAGTATGGCAGTCCTGGGAGAGGGTGAGACGGATTTTGCTCCAATCCTTTCGGCGCGGGGACCGGGCGGTTTCGAACAATGCTATGCCGAGCTCGACAATCCGGTTTCGGCCTTCGGGTTCGCGAGTGCAGCCGAGCCTGCCTTGTCCGAAATTTTGCGGGCCAACCAGACTTGCCCGGCGTGACGGTGCTGTCTAACCTGCCCTGCGGCTGCGTTCGCGGCTGTGTACAACCCTTCGGAGTCTGAGTTTGATGGCGTCTTCGCCCCGCCCCGATCCGGCGTCGCGAGAAGCGTCTGCCCTGCGACCATGGATGTGGTTGGTGGCGGTTATTGTGCTTGGGAGTCTCCTCGCGGTCGGGTTCTCGGGCCTGATGCGACGTGACCAGCCCGGTGAAGCCGAGATCGTGCCAAGCGACTATTCCGAAATGGCGGCGGAGCGCGGTCTTCAGGTCGATGTCGAAACGCTGGAGTCAGAGGATGACTGGCGCGCCCTCGCCGATATCGCCGACGTCCCTGACCGCGGTGGCAATCTGTTTGCCTGGCTCACCCTGGCGCGGGTGATTTTCTGGCTCTTCGTGGCACTGGCCGTCGGGGTTCTGGTTTTCCTGATCTATCTCGCAGTCCGGCATGGTGCGGGCCTGCGGGTCGAGACGCGTCAGGCGCCGAAGTCAGGCGATTACACGGCCAAAGGCAAGGGGGGGCGGGCAACCGCCACCGCTGATTTGCCGGTACTCACGCTCGATGAGATCGCGCGCCTGACGGATGCCGCCAGGGCGCTTGGAGCCTTGCAGCGCCTGGTGCTGAGCGCGGCGGCCGAGGCCACCGGTTCGGTGCTACGCCGTAGCGAAACCGCGCGCGAAGCGCTGCGCCGTCTTCCGCGCGATTGGGCGCATTACGAGCGGGTGGCCCGACTGGTCCGGATTGCGGAACATGTCCGCTATGCCGGTCAGCCACTCGAGGAGGGCGGGCTTGCCAGCCTAGTCGAAGATGCGCGGACGGTTCTGGCGGCCAAGGCGGCAACCTCATGAGTGCGCGGACCGGAGATAGTAATGTCCTGACCTGGCTGGTCGTCATCGCGATGGTCGCCCTGTCGGTCCTGGCCGCCTGGATTTTGGTCCAGCGTGACCGGGTGCCGCCGATCGAGCGCAGCGCTCTCGGTTTCGACGGGCTTGTTACCTGGCTGAATGCGGACGAGATCGAGACACGTCGCTTCATGGGGCAGGGCCCGCTCTCTGGCGAGCGTGTCGGACTGCGCATCCTGCCGCTCTATGATCCTGATCTGGGGTTTGGCTTCGGGCGCATGGGACGCGATCCGGAAGCGCCCTATCTGACACCCACTCTGCGCCCCATTCGCGACTATGTCGTGTCCTCGAAAGTCACGACCCTGCCGACTCTGGTGATTCTGCCCAAATGGCGGGGCGGGGTCCGCAGGCTGGGCGTGACGCATCCCGAATTCCTGATCCATCGGCCCGGCTCCGTGCCCGAGAGCGGCGAACCGGATGGATCCGACCAGTCGGCCGAGCGGATCGTGATCGCGCCATCGGAGGGCGCGGATCAAGTGGATGGCGTCAGCGACCAGTCGACACCGGTGTTTATAGCGCCGGATGTCCTGCCCGTCCTCGATACGGATTGGACCGATGTGCCCATGGCCGGCTTTCTGTCCGGCTCCGCCCGTCTGCGCGCGCCGCAATGGATGGAATTACCGGAAGGGTGTACGCCGATTGTCGGGGATGCCACCCGTGCCCTGCTGGCAAATTGCCAGATGGAAGATCATGAATATTGGGTCCTTTCCGATCCTGACCTGATGAATAATCATGGGCTTGCGAACGGTCAGAACGCTGAAATCGCCCGCGAACTGGTCCGCCAACTCGCCGGTGATGGCGATGTCCTGCTGGACTATTCGACCGCCATCTACCTCGTCGCTCGCCCGGACGAGCATCAACGCAGCTGGTCTGACATCGCCCGCATGTTCGAACCGCCCTTCACCTGGCTCTGGCTTGCCGCTGGCGGACTGCTGGCGCTTCTGCTGTGGCGTGCCGGCATTCGCGGACGCCCGCTCCTGTCCATGTTCGGGCAGGGCCACGGCGCAGCCCGGCGGGTCGCGCTGAAGGCGCAGGCCCGTCTGATGCGCAATGCCCATGCCGATGGTGCGCTGGTCCGCACCCTTGTGGCCAGTCGCCGCCAGGCACTGGCTGAAGCCTGGCTTGGCCGTGATCGCAAGGCCGGGCGTGCCTTCGAGCACGCGATTGCCCTGCTGCGGCTGAAAGATGCGGGCCTTGCTGACCGCCTGACCGATATTTTCAACCGCGCCGACGCCTTGCCGGATCGCATCCGGACCGAAGTCGCCGTCGACGCGCTCGCCGATGTGGAAGACGTCTACAAACTCGCCCTGGAGCTCGCATGACCCTCACCCTTGAACAATTCGCCGAGCGCGCCGAGACGCTGCGCTCGGAAATCCGTAAGACGATCCATGGCCAGGACCGGGTTATTGATCAGTTGCTGGTCGCCGTCTTTGCGCGTGGCCATGTGCTCCTGGAAGGGCCGCCGGGTACGGCAAAGACCCTCCTCGCGCGCAGTTTCGCCTCGGCTCTTTCGCTCGATTTCGGGCGTGTCCAGTTCACGCCGGACCTGATGCCGGGCGATGTCCTGGGCGCCAATCTGTTCGATTTCAGCTCCAATACATTCCGACTCGTGAAGGGGCCGGTCTTCACCGACATCCTGCTGGCGGACGAGATCAACCGCGCACCGCCCAAGACCCAGGCCGCCCTGTTGCAGGCGATGAATGAGCGAACGGTCACGATCGACGGTACGGATCACGCGCTGGGTGGTCATTTCCACGTCATCGCCACCCAGAACCCGATCGAACAACAGGGGACCTACCCGCTTCCGGAAGCCCAGAATGACCGCTTCATGTTCAAGCTGGTCCTGGATTTCCCCGAGCGCGAGGACGAGTTGGAAATCCTGCGCCGCCACGCGCTTCAGCCGCTGGATTTCGATGCCCGGACCGCCGCCATCGAATCGGTGATCACGGCCGCGGATATCGAAGGGGCACACGCCTTGATCGACGCCATCCGGCTGGACGAGAAAATCCTTGCCTACATACTCGATATTGTCCGTGCGACGCGCGTCGATGGCGATGTCCGCGAGGGGGCCTCGACCCGCGCCGCCGATGCCGTCGCCGCGGCAGTGCGTGCGAGTGCGGCCCTGGCCGGTCGCGACTATGCCATCCCCGATGATGTCCAGTCCCTGGTCCTGCCCGCGCTGCGCCACCGCATCCAGCTCGGCCCGACGGCCGAGATCGAGGGGCGGACACCGGATGATGTCCTCGGCGCGATTCTGACCCGGATCGAGGTGCCGCGCTGATGCGACCCACTCGGCGATTGCTGTGGGCGGCCCTGATCGCCCTGGGGGTGACGCTTGTCCTGCTCCCATTCTCGACCGATGACGGCAGTCTGCTGGCCATGCCGTGGCTGGTGCTCGGCTCGATCCTCGTGCTCGACCTGGCGGGCAGTGTGCGCCGTCGGCGCCGTCTCGAGCTTGAGGGGCCCTCGGCGATCTTCGCCGGGCAGACCGCGGAGTTTCGCCTGCATATCCAGCCGGACGCTCCGGGCGGACTGATCGCGCACTTCGACTGGCCGGAGGGTATTCGCGGCCCGGCCGATCTGAGTGCTGACGCCGGTGAGACGGTCCTGGACCTGAAGCTTGAGGGATGCGTTCGCGGCGATTGGCCACTCGGACATGTCTGGCTGAACTGGCCCTCGCGCTTCGGGCTGTTTGACTTCATTCCCCGCGCAGCGCTGAGCCATTCCGTCACGGTGATGCCGGATATCCGGCCGGTGACCCAGGGCCAGATTGACCTGGCCGTACACACAAGCCTGCATGGCCAGAAGGAATCCTTCGCCGAGGGCGAGGGGTCCGAATTCCACCAGCTGCGCGAATATGTTCCCGGTGACAGTCTGCGACGGGTGGACTGGAAACGCTCGGCCCGCCAGCGGCGCATGCTGTCCAAGGAGACGCGAGCTGAACGCAATCACAACATCATTATCGCGCTCGACCATGGCTATCTGATGCGAGAGACAATCGCCGGACTGCCCAAGATCGACCATGCCATCAATGCCGCGCTTGCGACGGCTTGGGCCGCCGCGGTCGGGGGCGACCAGGTCGGTCTCTATACCTATCATGCAAGGCCGCACAGCTGGATGCCGCCGGAACCAGGGCGCCAGATTTTCCCCAAGCTGCGCCGGGCGCTGGCCGGGTTGAGCTATGAGAGCGCGGAAAGCAATCCGACGCTGGCCCTGGCCACGTTGCAGACTCGGCTGCGCCGGCGCAGCCTGGTGATCATCTTCTCGGACTTTGTCGACACCACCACGTCAGAACTCATGGTCGAGCATCTCGGTCGCCTGTCGCGTGATCATCTGGTTATCTTCATCGCCCTGCGTGATCCCGAGACCGAGGACATGGCGCGCGTGCCGGTGCCGTCGCTTGACGCTGCTGCGGAAGCCGTGTCGGCCGCAGATCTGCTGCGCGACCGCCGGATTGTGATCGAGCGTCTCGGTCAGCTCGGCGTGATGGTGCTGGATGTCCGGCCTGACCAGCTCACACCGCGCCTGGTCTCGACTTATCTCGATCTCAAGGCGAGGGAGGTTGCATGAGTGACAGCCAACCGATCCGCTCGACCCGCTTCCGGGCTGAACGAGAGGCCGACTGGCTTGCGCTCGAGACCTTGGTCAAACGTGTGGAGTCCGGCGGAACGGGCCAGCTCGATTTCCAGGAATCCCGATCACTCGCGGAGCTCTACCGCAAGGCGACCACATCATTGTCGGTTGCGCGCGACATATCGCTCGACAAGAGCCTGCTCATTTACTTGGAATCCCTGGTGGCGCGCGCCTTTCTGGCGGTTTATGCACCGCAGGAACGCCTGTCCGGTGTCATCGGCCGCTTCTTCGGCGGCTCCGCCTCCGCCGCCGTGCGCCGGTCCGGCTGGGCCATATTGATGGCCTTTGCCGCGCTCTTCCTCGGTAGCTGGGTGGCAGCCTTGCTCTTCAATCAGGACCCGGCCTGGTATTACACATTCGTCCCGGCGGAACTGGCCGGCGAGCGTGGGCCAGGGGCCAGTACGGAAACCCTGCGCGCAGTCCTGTTCGATACCGAGGGCAACCTCCTGGCCCAGCTCGGGGCCTTTGCGGCCTTCCTCTTTTCGCACAATACGCGGGTCGCCCTCTTCTCCTTTGCGCTGGGGGTTTTTGCCTGTGTCCCCAGCCTGCTCCTGACGATCTATAACGGTCTTATCCTGGGAGCTTTCTGGGCCCTCTATGCCGATCGCGGCCTGGGCACGGAATTGTTTGGCTGGCTGTCAATTCATGGCGTGACGGAGCTCAGCGCGCTGGCGCTCGCTGCGGCGGGTGGCTTCCGGCTCGGTCTCGCTGTCCTCTTTCCGGGCGGGCTGACCCGAAAGGACTCGCTGCGGGCGGCCTCGAAGGACGCGGTCAAGCTGGCCCTGGTGGCGGCCTTGATGTTGTTCGTGGCGGGCCTTCAGGAAGGCTTTGCGCGGCAGCTGGTGACCGATACGACCTTGCGCATCGTGATAGGCTGGGGGATTGGCTTGATGTGGCTGGCCTGGTTCATGCTCGCCGGTCGGAGGGCGCGCTGATGGCCCGTCGGCAGACCCCGGCCGAACTGGCCCGCAAACTGGAAAATTCCCGGCGCTGGTTTGAACTGGTCCCGCCGGAAGGGGTCCCGATCCGCTTTGAAGTGGCGGGGCTCGCGGCCCGGTTCGGCGCTCAATTGCTCGATATTCTCATCACCGTGGTGGTGATGATCTCGATCATACTCCTGCTCGCGGTTCTGCCGTTTTCGATCGAGCCGCTTGTCTCGTCGCTCGCGGCCATCCTGATGCTGATGATCCGCGCGCCCTATTACATCCTCACCGAGCTGTTCTGGAATGGTCAGACCGTCGGGAAACGCGCGACGGGTCTCCGGGTGCTTGGGGCGGATGGCCGCGGCCTGACAACCCATGCCGTGGTCGCGCGGAACCTGATGAAGGAAGTCGAGATTTTCATGCCGGGCACGATGTTGCTGGTTTCCGGCAGCGTCGGCACGTTCTGGAACCTGGTTCTTCTGCTCTGGATCGTGATCGTTCTGGTCATCCCGCTCACCAATGCCAAGCGTCAGCGTCTCGGTGACCTCATCGCCAATACCTATGTCACGGCGCGGCCGAAATCCGTTCTTCTGCCGGACTTGTCGGGCTCGGCGCCGAAGTTGGATTTTGACTTCACGCCCGCACAGATGGAGCATTATGGTCGGTTCGAACTGCAAACGCTGGAAAGCCTGCTGCGAACCCGGTCCGAAACGCGCAGCTCCAACGTGCGTCGGGTGGAAAGCCTGGTTCAGGTCGCCGCCCAGATCCGGCGCAAGATCGGCTATGAGGAGCCGGTGCCGGATAGTCGGGCGCGCGAATTCCTGCACGCCTTCTATACGGCGCAGCGGGCATTTCTGGAGCAGAAACGCATGTTCGGGGACGTGCGTGATGACAAGCATCACCGTGATGACGACTAGCGTTCAACGTCGACATCATCTTAAGCGCCACAAGGGGGGCACATGACTGACACCAATCCAACACCGGCCATGAAGGCCGAGCTCGGCGTCGGGCGCATCATAGGCGGTGCGTTTGACCTGTACTTCAAGAATTTCCTGCTCTTTTTCGGCGTCGTATTCATTCCTTATCTGATCTACGCGACTCTCATCGTCACGCCGTTCCAGACGGCACTCGCGGAGGCGGGGATTAGTGGAGACGCGTCATCCGTGGTCGCGCCATTCCTGACGTATCTCGCGGCGACGATGATCTTCTTCATCCTGTTGCAGGCCGTGATCGTTCGCATGTCGATCTCGCTCCATACGCAGATGGGCGCTCAGATCGGCGCCGCTATCAAGGGCGCTGTTTTCGGACTCCTGCCCATGCTTGTGCTGGGCACCCTGGCCGGACTTGCGTCGGGTATCGCCTTCCTCTTTCTGATCGTGCCGGGGCTCTATGTCGTCGCGATCATTTACGTCTATGTCCCTGCGATCGTATTCGAAGGCGCGGGCTTCTCGGCTCTGGGACGAAGCGAAACGCTGACCAAGGGGTATCGCTGGGCCATTATCGGCCTCCTCATTCTGCTCGCCCTGATCAATATCGCCGTCATGTTTGGCGCCGGAATCCTGATCGCCATCGTGGGTTTTGCTGTTGACCCGAATGTCGTGCAGGAGGCCTCGGACCCTGTCACGCCCATATGGATGAATATCCTGTCCTCGGCCCTCCAGGCCGTGGTCCTTCCAATCGGTCTCATCGCCTCCGGCCTGGTCTATGCGCGCCTGCGCGAGATCAAGGAAGGTGGTTCAACTGGCGATCTGCTGAAAGTGTTCGAGTAGGCGACAGTCCGAACGCGTCGGCTAGAGCACCTGACCGTCATCAATCGTGAGGGCGGTTCCGGTGATCTGGCCGGCGGTCGGGCCCGCCAGCATGAGAAGGGCGTCGTCGAGCGCGGTGATGTCCATCAGGCGCTTGCGTGGCAGGCGAGCGATCTGCTTCTGGCCGCCCTCGGTCGCGAACCAGTGGGCATT
>NZ_CAJQOO010000127.1 GCF_905480005.1 uncultured Maricaulis sp. | reverse complement strand
TTGATCAGCGCGGCGAGGGCGTCCGGATCGCGAGGCAAATCGGGAACCGCATCGCGCAGGACCGATACGGCCTGCGGTGTCAGGCCGGCCTTTCGAAGCGTATTGGTCAGGGATTGCCCCTTGCGGGCACGACCCAGCCATTGCGCCAGATCGGCCTGATCGCGATGGGGTTTGATATCGAGCGAAAGCGTCACCGCCTCGCCGGCCGCCAGGTGTTCACGGATGGGGCCCGACAAGGCATAGACAGCCCCGCCTTCCAGGCCGTAACGCGCAATCATCGCCTCGCCCGCGACACGCTCCTCACCCAGGCTCAGCGCAATTGACTTGAGGGGGGCACCGGCAAAACGGTCCTGCGTGATCGGGCTCCAGGCCATTTCCACGCCGCAATTGGAGGCGGAGAAGGGCACTGTCTCCACCCCTTTTTCAGCCAGGCGTTCGGCCCAGCCGCCATCCGAGCCGAGACGTGGCCAGCTGGCCCCGCCAAGCGCGAGCAGCGTGGCATCCGCCTCGATAGTCCCGGGGCCTTCGGGTGTGTCGAATGTCAGCGCACCGGCCTCATTCCAGCCGGTCCAGTCATGGCGAAGATGCAGGGCGACATCCAAGTCCTCCAACCGGGCCCGCCAGGCACGAAGCAGGGGCGAGGCCTTCATCGCTTCCGGGAAGACCCGCCCCGACGAACCGATGAAAGTCGCCTGGCCAAGAGTGTCGGCCCAGGACCGCAATGCTGCGGGATCATGCTGCACGATCACCGGGCCCAGCCAGTCGCCCGCCTCGCGATAGCGGCCAAGGAAACCGGGCAGCGGTTCGGAATGGGTCAGGTTGAGCCCGCCCCGTCCGGCCATCAGGAATTTTCGCCCCGGTGTCGGCATGCGTTCGAAGACCTCGACGGCGTGACCAATGGTGGCGAGATGCTCGGCCGCGATCAGCCCGGACGGGCCGGCACCGATTATGGCGATTTTCTTGGGGGCGATGGATGACATCCCCCCTGTCTAGCGCGCGCCGCGCCGGATCGCCATCGCCCCGACAGCAACGCTGCGCTGATCCGCCGCTACCGCTTTGCCCTCGAATCTGGTCACATGGCACAAACATCAATCAAGGGGCGCGCCATGAGCGACGACATGACCAAGGACAAGCCGGCCGCCAAGGATCCGGCCGCACCATATGGCTCGGCTGACAATCCGTCCGAATTCGACATCCTGCACCGCATGGGCTCGGACGAGCCCTACTTCATCGTCCGCGGCGGCGACCCGCTGTCCGACGCGCTGGTCGAGCTGCACGCCTATATCGGGGCGGGCCAGTCCGGTGCCGCGCACGACACGCTGGAACGCATCCTGGCCCTGACCTCGCAGAAGCCGCCGCGTCCGGTCGGCTCCCCGAAATATCGCGAGACCTTCAAGATCTCGGTCTCGATGGAGCGCTATCGCGAGACCCACGGTCGCTCGCACTAAGCCTGCCGGATATCAGCATGGACACAGCCATCCGGATTCGTCGCGGCGAGGCCGCGGACAATATTGGTCTGGGCGACGTCATGCATGACGCGGTCCGCAACGGGCCGAGCCGTTACACGGCCGAACAGCAGGCTGCCTGGGTGCCGGAACCCCGCAAGGGTGCCGACTGGGATACGCGCCTCGCCAGCCAGACGGTCATGATCGCCGAACAGGCTGGCACGCTTGTCGGTTTCATGACTCTCGAGGCGCCCGACTATGTCGATTTCGCCTACATCCGGCCCGACTGGCAGGGCAAGGGCGTGTTCCGGGCCCTGCATGATGCCATCGAGCAGGAAGCGCGCCGGACCGGGCAGACACGTCTGCACGTCCATGCCAGCCTGATGGCGCAGCCCGCATTCGCGGCCATGGGCTATGCGGTCACCGAACAGGAAGAGGTCGCGATCCGCGGCGTCGCGTTCAGACGCTTCGCCATGGAAAAATCGCTGCGTCCCTGATCTGGCTTGGAGGCGCGAACTGGCTATGTTTGCCCTATGAGCACGACTGACGATCTCACCAACCCGCTGCCATTGGCCCAGGCCCTGATCCGGCGCCCGTCCATCACCCCGGCCGATGCCGGGGCGCTTGGCGTGCTGGAGGCGGCGCTGGAACAACTGGGTTTTGCCTGCCGGCGCTACCCGTTCGGCGAGGTCGACAATCTTTATGCCCGGCGCGGCACTGCATCGCCCTGCTTCCTGTTTGCCGGCCATACCGATGTGGTTCCGCCTGGCGCGGCGGATGACTGGCAGAAACCACCCTTCGGCGCCGAAGCGGCCGAGGACGGGTTTTTGTGGGGGCGCGGCGCCGCTGACATGAAAGGCGCGATCGCCGCCATGGTCGCCTCGGTCCGCCGCTATCTGGACACGGCCGGCGAGCCCGACGGTTCAATCGCCTTCCTGATCACCGGCGATGAGGAAGGCCCGGCCATCCATGGCACCAAGGCTGTCCTCAAGGCGCTCGCCGAAGAGGGCGAGACATTCGATCATTGCCTCGTCGGCGAGCCGACCAATCCGAACGCGCTGGGCGATACGATCAAGTCCGGCCGGCGCGGCTCGCTCAATTGCACGCTGACCGTCACCGGTCGCCAGGGCCATGTCGCCTATCCCGAGCGCGCGGAAAACCCGATCCCGCCCCTGCTCGACCTGCTCGGCCGCCTGTTGGCGCGCAAGCTGGATGACGGCGTCTCGCCCTTTCAGCCCTCCAATCTGGAAGTGACCTCGGTGGATGTCGGCAATCCGACCACCAATGTCATTCCCGCTAGCGCTTCGGCACGTTTCAATATCCGCTTCAATATCGCCCATACCGGCGATGCGTTGAGCGAGTGGATCCGCGAGGAAGCCACCCTCGTCGACTTCAATTTCGATGGGCATATCGATGTCGACATTCATGTCACCGGCGAAGCCTTCCTGACTCCGGCCGGACCTTTCACCACCCTGTTGCAGGACGGTGTGGAAGCCGAGACCGGACGTCGCCCGGCCCTGACCACAGGCGGCGGCACCAGTGATGCCCGCTTCATCCAGCTCTACGCCCCGGTTGCCGAATTCGGCCTGGTCGGCGCGACAATGCACCAGGTTGATGAGCGCGTGGCGATCAGCGATATCGAGACACTGACGCGGATCTATACCCGCATCCTGGATGGTTATTTCCGGAGCCCACCCGCATGATAAGGCTGATCGCAGAAGGCTGGCTCGGCATGCAGGGGGCCTTGCGTCTCCTCACTTTCCGCCCGGGTGGCGAGGCCTGTTTCGATGTCTCATTGACCGGTTTCTGGCGGTCTTTCGGCGGCCTGCTCCTGGCGCTGCCGCTGGTGATCCTGATCTATTTTGAACGCGAGTTTCTCGGCGTGCGGATCGACGCCTTTATCCAGTTCTCGGTCGTCCTCGCGACCTGGGTCAGCTTCCCCATCGCAGCCGCGCTCGCCGTGATGATTGTCGGGGCGCAACACCGTTTCCTGCCCTGGGTCGTGGTGCATAATTGGGGTGTCGTCTGGCTCTATGGCGTGATCGCCGCCATCCTGTCCTTGCAGGTGATCGGCGTCATCAATGCCGAGCTGCGCGACTTCCTCTTCTACCTCTATGGCTATCTGCGCATCCTCGTTCACTGGCGCATTGCCTATGTGACACTGGGCCTGCCGACCATCACGGCGGCCTTCACCGCTGCCGTCCCGCTGCTGGTGTCCAATATCATTCTTGTCGCAATCAGCCAGGCATTCGCCGCAAACTAGGACCGGCCTAGGCGGGATAATCGACCGCGGTCAGATAAAGGCCATCGGCCGGGGCGACCGGGCCGCAGCGGCTGCGATCCGCCGCGTCGAGCGCATCCTTGAAATCCCGGGCGGACCATTTGCCGACCCCGACCTCGACCAGGGAGCCGACCATGGAGCGGACCTGGCGGTGCAGGAAGGAGCGCGCCGAACAGGTCAGCTGCACCTCTTCGCCATAACGCGAGACCGAGATCGCATCGAGCGTCTTCACCGGGCTCTCGGCCTGGCAATGGGCATCGCGGAAAGTCGTGAAATCATGCGACCCGACCAGCGCCTGGGCGGCATGATGCATGGCCTCGGCATCAAGCTTTCGCGTCACCCGCCAGACCTGTCCCCGATCCAGCGTCAGCGGCGCCCGGCGATCGATCATGCGATAGAGATAATGGCGCTGGCTGGCCGAGAAGCGGGCATGGAATTCGTCACCCACCGGCTCGGCCTCGGTCACCGCGACCGGTTCCGGCTTGAGGTGGTAATTGATGGCGTCACGCACCTTGTCCGCGGTCAGCGCCTTGGTGAGGTCGAGATGCGCCACCTGGGCCAGCGCATGCACACCACTATCGGTCCGACCGGCGCCATAGACGAGGACCGGTGCCCCATCCAGCCTGGTTGCCGCGCGCTCGAGGCATTCCTGGACGGAGGGCGCATTGTCCTGACGCTGCCAGCCCGAGAAAGGACGGCCATCATACTCGATGGTGATCTTGTAGCGCGGCATCAGCCCAGCACCATCCCGGCCGGGACTTGATTGCCATTGAGGAAGGTCGCCGCATCCATGGCGCCCTTGCCTTCGCGCTGCAGACGGGTGAGCGACAGGGCGCCGTCGCCGCAGGCCACGGTCAAACCCTCAAGAACCGTCCCGGGCGCACCTGCGCCGTCGACCGCCTCGACCATCAATACCTTGGTCCGGACCGGACCCTTTTCGGTCGGCAGTTCGAACCAGGCGCCGGGAAAGGGCGACAGGCCACGAATATGGGCGGACAGCTCGCCGGCCGCGCGGGTCCAGTCGATGCGGGCCTCGGTCGCGGAAATCTTCTTCGCGTAGGTCGCGCCCTCATCGGATTGCGGCACGGCTTCCAGCGATCCGCGTTCCAGCGCCGACAGAGCACGCGGCCACATCAGCGCACCGGCATCGCGCAGCTTGTCGTGCAGGCTGGATGCGGTTTCGGCCGGGGCAATGCGAACGGTCTCCGACAACAGGATCGGACCGGTATCGAGACCTGCCTCCATCTGTTGCAGCTGGACACCCGTCAGCGTGTCGCCGGCCATGATCGCACGCTGGATCGGCGCGGCACCGCGCCAGCGCGGCAGCAGGGAGGCGTGCAGGTTGAGACAGCCCAGACGCGGCGCATCAAGCGCGGCTTGCGGCAGGATCTGGCCGTAGGCGACAACCGCGGCCAGATCGAGGTCGAGGCTGGCGAAGTCCTCGATCACCGCGGGGTCGCGGAAGCTCTCTGGCGTCGACACCGGGATACCCAGTATTTCGGCGAGCTGGTGAACCGGCGTCTTCTGCTCGGATTGCCCCCGCCCCCGGCGACGCGGCGGCTGGGTATAGACCCGCGCGACCTCATGGCCGGCGGCAGCGATTTCAGCGAGAGAGCGCGCCGCGAAATCCGGCGTGCCCATGAAGGCAAGGCGTAAGGTCATGCCGCGGGTTTGAGCGCGAACACGGCCCTGCCGTCAAGACGGTTTGCGGTTATTCCGCGCCCCAGGGCGGCGGCGGCGCATCAACCGGCACGGTCAGGTCAAACTCGGCCTCGAAGTGACGGTCGGGGCGATCCAGCGCATAGGTGAAGCGGGTTTCGGCCAGCGTGATGGACCAGACATTCGCCATCGACGCGGCAATACCTTCGCGATCGAACAGCATCCGGGAGAACTGGTCAGCCGGGAATTCGGCGCGCGTCTCGGTGGGCGCCGTGATGGTCATGCCGCCATACTGGGTCAGAACATCTTCGCTGCCGTCTTCATGGCGGTGATCATGCTTGAGCTGAAGACCGGCCGCCTCGCGGGTGATGACCCAGGTCCGCGAACGGTCCTCGCCAACATGCAAGGGAATGCGGATTTCCGACGCCGAGCATTCCCGCACATGCATGGTCAAAACCTGTGATGCCCAATCGGCATCCCGGGGATCATCGCTGACGACCCGGCCTTCAAACGCCTGGCCGCACAGGGCCGAGAGCCGGTCAAACAGATCCGCCTCGGCAGCCGGTCGTTCGTTCGAACAGGCCGCGAGAGCCAGGGGCAGGGATAACAGGACAGCCAAGCGCATGATTCACTCCTCAAACTACCGACAGCCTGCCTGATCGCTTCCACAATGGAAACAATCTCTTTCGCCAGTTTCCATGGCACTCGCAGAGAAAATCCCTACATTGCCAGGTGAAACAACACCCAAGCGGGCACAGGACAGGAACGCAGCTTCATGACCGCGACCGATACCCTCACCAGGACGCGCCGGATCACCAAGGTCTCGCGCGGCCTTCCGACCTCGGACGGGGCCGGCGTCAAGCTCACCCGGATGCTGGGGCATCGCGGCCTGATGGAGCTCGACCCCTTCCTCATGCTGGACCAGATTCGCTCGGACGACAGCGCCGATTACATGGCCGGCTTCCCGAACCACCCGCATCGCGGGTTCGAGACCGTGACCATCATGCTCGATGGCAAGATGCGCCACGGCGACAATAAGGGCCATGCCGGCGTCATCGAAGGCGGCGGCATCCAGTGGATGACAGCCGGTCGCGGCATCGTACATTCGGAGATTCCCGAACAGGATAATGGCCGGCTCTGGGGTTTCCAGCTCTGGGTCAATCTGCCGGGCGCTTTGAAGATGACCGACCCCGGCTATCAGGAGTTTGACAAGAGCGAAGTGCCCGTCGAGACCCGTTCGGGGGCGCGCCTGCGCGTGCTCGCCGGATCGAGCTCGACCGGCGTGACCGGTCCGGCGAAATCCGTCGCCATCCAGCCCACCCTGATCGACATCGTGCTCGAACCCGGCGCCCGGCTGGAAGAGGATATCGATCCCGATCACACCGCCTTCATCGCGGTCTACAAGGGGTCTGTCTCATCCGGCGAAGGCCGTGTTGATGATCCCGATCTCGGCGTGCTGGAAGATGGCGACCGGATCGAGCTGAAGGCCGGGCCCGAAGGCGCCAGCCTGCTGCTGGTGGCGGGCAAGCCTATCAATGAACCGGTCGCCCGCTACGGCCCCTTCGTCATGAATACCGAAGCGGAACTGCACCAGGCGGTGCGCGACTTCCAGGCCGGCAAGTTCTGACATCCCCCCGGACCTGCCCGGCGATAATGCCGGGCGGGGCCGAACCCTTCCCCACAGCAATCTGATCGGAGAGACCATGGGTCTGCTCGTCGACGGCCATTGGCATGACACCTGGTATGACACCGACACGTCCGGCGGGCGTTTCGAACGCTCGGAGGCCCAGTTGCGCAATTGGGTGACGCCGGACGGAGCCGCCGGCCCGACCGGCAGCGCTGGATTCAAGGCCGAGCCGGACCGCTATCACCTCTATGTCTCCTATGCCTGCCCCTGGGCACACCGCACGCTGATCTACCGCGCGCTGAAAGGGCTGGACGCAATGATCCCGGTTTCGGTCGTGCACTGGAACATGGCCGAACAGGGCTGGACCTTCGCGCGCGACGAGGACGGAATTGTCGGCGATCAGCTTCAGGGCAAGGACCTGATGTATCAGGTCTATCTGGCAGCCGAGCCGGAGTATTCAGGCCGCGTCACCGTCCCCGTCCTGTGGGACAGGAAGACCGGGCGTATCGTCTCCAATGAGAGCGCCGAGATCATCCGCATGTTCAATTCGGCCTTCGACGCGGTCGGCGCGAAAGCGGGCGATTACTATCCGGACGACAAGCGGGCTGACATTGATGCCCTCAATGAACGTATCTACGAGACGGTCAATAACGGCGTCTACAGATCCGGCTTCGCGACCAGCCAGGCGGCCTATGAAGAAGCGGTCTTCCCGCTCTTCGAAACGCTTGACCATCTCGAGCATTTACTGGGCCGGACGCGCTATCTGACCGGCGACACGCCAACCGAGGCGGACTGGCGTCTCCTGCCGACACTCCTGCGCTTCGACCTGGTCTATTTCGGGCATTTCAAATGCAATCTGAGGCGCCTGGTCGATTACCCCAATCTGTGGGCCTATACGCGCGATCTCTACCAGCAGCCCGGCATCGCCGGGACGTGCAATTTCGAGCATGCCCAGAAGCATTATTATGCCAGCCACGGGACGATCAATCCGACCAGGATCGTGCCGGCCGGACCGCTGATCAATTTTGCGGAGCCTCACGGGCGAGGCTAGGGTCAATCCCGCATGGCACTCAGCAAAGACTACGCGGCGCAGCAGGACGCTACGCATCGTTCCAATGCCCTTGGGTGTTGGATTTCAGCTAGTCTGGTTTGCTCGCCGCGAAATCCGGCATGGCTCACGAAATGACTGACGGGCATGACAGGATCAGAGGTGGCTACGCTTGAGTGCAACCGGGCCAAGGGCTGATCGGCACATCTCAATCAGATCAGCCCGTGCAGCCGGGCTCGAGAAAAGTCGACTGGGAATGTAGTAGCATAGGCCCCCGGTCCGAAACATGACGGCTTCGCGCTCGTCATAGACGGCTTCAACGGCCCGCCATTCGAGTTCAGTCCGCGCGCCGGGAGTCGCCCAAGTCACGCCGGCATCGGAGACCGTGACATCAACGCGCTCGCCCTGATGGTCTTGAGCATTTGTCACTCGGCGCATGAAGGCTTGGCAGACACGGACTCCGACCTTTCCCCAACAGAGGAAAAACAATGGAAGGGCGAGCAAGAAAGCGAAGTCCTCCAATCCGATGAACTGCAGGCTGATAAACGCCAGCCCAAACGAGGCCATCATCAGCCCAGCGCCGACCACAAACATCACTACGAACATGAGAAATCGTGAGACCGGTCGCACCATACGACTGCCTAGGCGGCGAGACACAGCCATTTGTTCGTCAACGTCGAGGTCAAACTCAAAACTGTGCATGCGACCAATTCTCTTGCCAGGGTCAGGCCGCGTCGCGGTCCTTGGACTTCTCGATCTTCTTCACCTTCTGGACCGCACGCTGGCGCTTCAGGCGGGAGAGATAGTCGATGAAGAGCACGCCCTCGAGATGGTCCATCTCGTGCTGGATGCAGACCGCGAACATGTCCTCGGCGATCTCCTCGCATTCATTCCCGTCATAATCGAGAAACTGGATGCGGATCCGGTCCGGGCGCTCGACCTCGTCAAACACGGTCGGCACGGACAGGCAGCCCTCTTCATAGGGCTTCAGCGAGTCAGACGGATCCGAGAGGACCGGATTGACGAAATAGCGCGGTTGCGGCTCCTCGTCGGGGCCGGCGAGATCCATCACGATGACACGCTTGGGCACGCCGACCTGGATGGCGGCCAGGCCAATGCCGTCCGCGGCATACATGGTCTGCAGCATGTCATCCATCAGCTGACGGAGATCATCATCAACCTTCTCAACAGGTTGCGACACCTCTTTGAGGACGGGATCGGGAACGGTGCGGATTTCAAGAACAGCCATGAACCCTAGATAGTCGTGCACGCTTAAAGGATCAAGAATCGACCGCTTCCGGAGCTGTCAGAGCAGGCTTGGGCGTGTCGTCGGTCTCTGCCTCCTCCGCACCGGCCGCATCGAGATACTCGGCCGGCAGGGATTTGCGGGCATTGGCACCGAGTGATTTGAGCATTTCGGTCTGGCGCACGAGATTGCCGCGTCCCTCGACCAGCTTGCCCTTGGCCGCGGCCCAGGCATCCTTCGCGCCATCGATCCGCTTGCCGACGGTTTCCAGGTCGCCGACAAACCCCTCGAACTTGTCGTAGAGCGCTCCGGCTCGGTCGGCGATGTCGATGGCATGACGATTCTGGCGGTCGATCGTCCACAGATTGCCGACCGTCCGCATCGCCATCATCAGCGTGGTCGGCGTCGCGATCATGACATTGCGGTCCCAGGCATAGCTCGACAATTCGGGATCATTCTGCAGGGCGAGCGACGCCGCACCTTCCAGCGGAATGAACATGAGGGTGAAATTCACGCCCTCATAGAGCTTGGCATAATCCTTCTCGCCGAGCGCCTTGATATGCGCCCGAACCGAGGCGAGGTGCTGTTTCAAAGCCGCATTGCGAGCCTCGTCATCCTCGGCATTCACACACCGCTCGAAAGCGGTGAGCGAGACCTTGGAATCGATGACCAGCTGGTGGTCGCCCGGCATTTTCACAATCACGTCGGGACGCAGGAGCGCGCCCTCTTCATTGCGCTCGGTCGACTGGGTGACGTAGTGCTCATTCTCGCGCAGGCCGGCGCGCTCGAGAATGCTCGCCAGAACCATCTCGCCCCAATCGCCCTGGACCTTGGACGAGGAGCGCAGCGCATTGGCCAGCTTCTGCGCATCATCCGACATCCGCGCCGCATCCTTGCGCACGGTTTCCATCAATTGCTTGATCTCGCCGGCATGGCCATGACGCTCCTTGGCATCGGTCTCGACCTTGGTGCGAAATTCCGACAATTGCTCACGCAGGGGTTTGAGCAGGGTCTGCAGATTCTCCGTGCTCTGCTTGTTCAACTCGGCGCCGGACGCCTTGAGTATGTCATTCGCCGTCAGCTTGAATTGCTCGCTGAGACGCTCGCGCGCCTTTTCGAGCTCAGCCAGTTTCTCACCGTGATGGCGCTGGGTGGCGTCATGCTCGGTCTTCAGGGATTCGTGACGGGCATTGAGGCTGTTGCGCTCCTCTGTCACCGTTTCCAGCTTGGTGCGAAGACCGTCTCGCTCGGCGGTTACGCCTTCCAGGCGCGCCAGCGCTTCGCGTGCCGCAGCCAGCGCCGCCGCCCCCTCTTCCTGACGCATGCGCCAGTCATCGCGCTCCGCACGCAGCCGTTCCAGCTCCGGATCCGGGCCGGCTTCGGACGCCGCGCCGCGCGGACGCAGCCAGATCACGAGCATCACGCCAAGAAGGACGGCCATTCCGGCCAGAACAAGCCAGGTTTCCGGGGAGATATCGGTGAGGGTCACGGTGTCTGTCGCCTTCCTGATTGCAGGACATTCTGGATGAGTCGGGTCGCAGCGGCCAGCTGGCAGACCGCCTCCGCCGACAGCGTGTCACGCGCCGCAGACAAAACTGGTCACCCCAATCAAGGCCCAGCCCCCAAAACGGCCCGCACCTTGCTTGGAAAGGGGGGAACGTGTCGGGAGGGACAAAGTGCGAACGCAAATCGTTTCAATCGAGGACATTTCCGCGAAGCAAATCGTGCAGTGGAATGAGTGGGCGTGCCCGAATGGCAAGCTCATCAGCCCCTATTTCCGGTTCGAATTCGCTGAAACCGTGGCCCGGACCCGCCCGGATGTGCGCGTCGCCGTGATCGAGGAGAATGGCGAAACGATCGGATTCTTCCCGCACCACACCGCCCATGGCGGCATTGTCCGCCCGGTCGGCGCACCGATGAGCGATTATCAGGGCGTGATTGCCGCCGAGCCGAGCCGCATTGCCCGCAAGGCGCTGGTCCGTGCTGCCGGCGGCTCTGCTCTGGTCTTCGACAATTGGCACCAGCCGACCGCAAGCACCGATCCATCAGCAACAGCCACCGCCTACAGCCATATCGCGGACCTTGGCACGGATGGCGCGGCCTTCCTCGAGGACCGCAAGGCGCTCCACAAGGATCATTTCAAGAAAGCGGCGCGGCGAGCCCGTGCCGCAGAGCGCGATTTCGGACCAATGCGTGTCACGCTCGGTGATCCGGACGGAACCGCCTTCAACGCCCTCGCCGAATGGAAGCAGAAACAGTATCGCGAGACCGGCAAGCTCAACGTCTTCGGTATCGACTGGGTCCAGCGCGTACTGCGCGACCTGCGTCGCCGTGAAGGGCAGGAGTTTTCCGGCCTGACCGCCGCGCTCTGGTTCGGTGATCGACTGGCCGCCGTCGAGTTCGGTCTTGTGGGCGCGGACATCTACCATTCCTGGTTCCCGGCCTATGATCCGGACTTGTCGCGCTATTCGCCGGGCCTGCTTTTGCTGCACGGGCTGATGGAACAGGCGCATGAACGCGGCCTGCGCCGGATCGATCTGGGCAGTGGTGGCGATCACTACAAGAAATACTACGCCAACGACACCGCGGCGCTCGCGCCCGGGCGCGTTCTGGCGCCGGGCCTGGCAGCCCTTGGCATACGGACCTGGGAGATGACCGAACAGATGGCGGAACGGGCCCCGGGGAAACTTGGCGAATTGCCGGGTCGCTTGCGTCGACGCTGGGCCCAGGTCAGCGCCTTCCAGCCACAGCTGGCTCCGCGCCTCGCGAGCTTCGCAGGATCCATCGCGCTTTAACGATGTTTCCTGAATCTGCAGGTTTTGATGCCGTCGCCCCTGCCGTCGGCGCGCAAGTGCGCTAGTCTCGTGTTCGGTCCCGATGAAGAGAGGGAATAACACGATGCGCGTCTTCGCAGCGCTGGCCGCCATGATTGCCCTGACCGCGCCGGGTGAGGCGCAAGATCCCATATTCGAGACGCAGCAGGCCGACTTCATCGTCGAGACCGTTGCTGACGGGCTGGAATATCCGTGGTCGATCGCCGTCATGCCGGACGGCAATATGCTGGTGTCCGAACGGCCCGGCCGGCTGCGCCTGATCGAGGACGGCGCGCTGCGCGAAGCGGACATCACCGGCCTCCCGGACATATTGGCCATTCGTCAGGGCGGCCTTCTCGGCCTCGCTGTGCATCCGGATTTCGAGACCAACCGGCTGCTCTATTTCGCCTACAGCGCCGGGCGCGGCGATCGCAATCACACGGCCCTCGCCCGCGGTCGACTGAACGCCGATGCGACCGAACTCGAGGCGGTTGAGACCCTGTTTCGTGTGAATGTCGACAAGGATCGCGGCATGCATTTTGGCGGCCGCGTCATCTTCCTGGCGGACGGGACTTTATTGCTGACCCTCGGGGAAGGCGGGCTCTATCGCCAGGAGGCCCAGAATCTCGGCAATCATCTCGGGACGATTATTCGCCTCAATGAGGATGGCAGCGTGCCCTTCGACAATGCCTTCGTGTCCCTGAGCGGCGCCCTGCCGGAAATCCATTCCTATGGTCACCGCAATGTCCAGGGCATCGCCCTCAATCCGCAAACCGGTTCGGTCTGGGCGCACGAACATGGCCCGCGTGGCGGCGACGAGATCAATCTGATCAATCCCGGGCGCAATTATGGCTGGCCGCTGGTCACCTATGGCATGAATTACGACGGCACGCCGATCTCGGACGCCACCCATGGCGAGGGCCTGGAACAGCCGGTCTGGTATTGGGACCCGTCCATCGCCCCGTCAGGCCTCGCCTTCTATACTGGCGACGCCTTCGAGAACTGGCAGGGAGACGCCTTCGTCGGCGGACTCGTCAGTGAGCGGCTGGTGCGGCTGGAAATCGAGGGGGACCGCATCATCGCGACGGAAAGCCTGCTGGACGATTTCGGCGCTCGTATTCGCGATGTGGCCAACGGCGCAGACGGCTATCTCTACCTGCTGACCGATGATCGCGATGGTGCCCTGTTGCGCCTAACCCCCGTCATTCCCTGACCAGGCCCGCTCCGGACTAGCCGCGAAGATCGGTCAGTTTCCGTCCTTCTGCGATATTGCGCAAAAGATAGACGATCGGCGTGTCAAAGGCAGCCACCGACAGCTTCACGATCACCTGGCCGAGGATCAGGCTGCCAATCACCGACCAGGTCTGGACGCCGGCAAAGGCGACCGAGATGAAGATGGCGCTGTTGACCGTCTGCGACACCATGGTCGAGATATTATTGCGCAGCCAGAGCCGGTTCTTGCCGGCATCCCTTTGACGCAAATGATGGAAGATCAGGACATCTGCCAGCGCGCTGACGCCGAAAGCGACCATGCCGGCGAAATTCGTGCGATTGCCGGACGAGAAAACCTCGACGAATGCCGCCTGCTGGGTCTCTGTCCAGTTCCCGCCGACCGTGATGAAGGGGATCACATCCTCGGCATGCATCGCATAGAGCAGCAGGATGAGGATCAGGAAGCGCATCAGCAGGCCCGAGAAGACGACGCAGAGCGCATAGCCGCGGCCCCAGACTTCCGAGATCACATCCGTTGCCAGATAGGTCAGACCGAAGGCGATGGTGCCGGCCGGCACAAGAACTGTCAGCGGCCCGAAATGGAAAGCCTGGATCTTGACGGCCGTGATGGCCGCGAGCACGAGGGAGACCATGAACAGGCCGACGCAGAAAAACAGGATAAAGGCGCGACGTGTCACCCGGTCCGGCGGCATGTCCAAATTCGAATGATCCGGTGCTGTGTCCACGCCCCTCTCCTCCGAAAGCCTGGAAGAGGGTAGATCGATTTTGTCCCTTGAACAGGGGAAATCGGCAATAGTCAGCGTATTCAGACGCTTGAGCGGCTGCGAAAGGCGGCGGCCAGGGTGCCGTCATCAAGATAGTCAAGCTCGCCACCGACCGGGACGCCACGCGCCAGTGAAGTGATGGAGACAGAACAATCCGTCATCCGGTCGGCGAGATAATGCGCCGTCGTCTGGCCATCGACCGTGGCATTGAGGGCGAGGACGATCTCGCTGACCTCCTCGCGCGCAGCCCGTTCGACCAGCTTGGCGATATTGAGGTCTTCCGGACGCACCCCATCCAGCGCCGACAGCACGCCGCCAAGGACATGATAGCGGCCCTTGAATGCGCCGGCCCGTTCCAGCGCCCAAAGATCACCCACTGTCTCGACGACACATATGGCGTTCTCGAGCCGGTTGGGGGCCGCACAGACCGTGCACGGGTCTGCGACATCGAGATTGCCGCACTCGGCGCACGCGCGGATCTTGTCCGCGGCATCGGCCAGCGCATCGGCGAGTGGGCGCATCAATGCGTCCTTCTTGCCGAGCAGGTGCAGGGCCGCCCGCCGCGCCGAGCGCGGGCCGAGGCCCGGCAACTTGGCCAGCAGGGTAATCAGTCTTTCGATCTCGGGGCCGGCGGAGGCGGATTTCATCAGCGGGCCGGGCGCTAGAAGGGCATCTGCATGCCGGGCGGCAATTGCAGGCCACCGGCAGCGTCCTTCAGGACTTCCTGCTGTGCGGCCTCGCCCTTGCGACGGGCGTCGGCATGGGCGGCCTTGAGCAGATCCTCGAGGATTTCCGGCTCCTCCGGATCCATGATGCTCTTGTCGAGATCAACCGAGATCATGTCGCCCTTGGCGGTCAGCACGACCTTGACCAGGCCGGCGCCAGCCTCTCCGACAACCTGCGTCTCGTCGAGCCGGGCCTGGGCCTCGGTCATCTTCTCCTGCATGGCCTGCGCCTGCTTCATCAGGCCCATCAGGTCCTTCATGCGCGTTTCTCCGTTGTTTCCGTGTTGTTTGTGTCATCGCGCGGCTCCGGGTCGCGCACGGCGACGATCTCGGCGCCGGGGAAGAGCCGCAGGGCTTCGGTGACCGCCGGGTCATGACGCGCCGCCTCGAGGCGTTCGGCTTTCAGCCGCTGCTTGCGCTCATGCCAGGTCTCGCCGCCCTTCAGACCCGCATCCGCCAGGATCATCCAGCGTTCACCGGTCCATTCCAGAAGGCGGCGCGACAGGCGCTGGGCGAGGTCGCGCGGGGCGTCCTCAAGGGGCTGGAAGCTGAATGAGCCTGGCTTGAAGGCGGCCGGACGGACATGGCGTTCCATGTCCGATTGCAGGGCAATATCGCGCTTCTCGCGCAGCATCGCCATCAGCGCTTCCCAGGTCTGGGGACCGGAAATGGCCGGCGCATCCTGCTCGACAGAGCTGGCGGCTTCCGGCGCGTTGAGGGCGCGATGGTGTGTAACCGGTTCGGCAGCCGCCGGCTCGGCCGGCGCGGCGGCCGGCTCAGGCTTTCCCGGCGCCTCCGTCGGACCGGATGCGCGCGGCATGCCGGCGAGCAATCGGGCCGCGTCCTCTGGCGGGGGCAGGGCCGCGGCCGAGGCCAGGCGCAGAACCGTCATCTCGGCCGCCGCCAGCGCATCAGGCGCAGCGCGGACATCATCAAGACCTGTCAGGAGTATTTTCCACATCCGGGTCAGCTGCCCCAGGGACAGGCTTTCGGCGAGGGTGACGATCCGGGCCACCGTGTCGGCAGCCTCGCCCAGATCAGCCTCGGGACCGGCCGCCTTCACGCGCGCCGTGGCATGGACATAGTCCAGCAGGTCACGCGTGATCACGACGGGGTCGCCGCCGGCATCATGCAGGGATTCCAGCTCGGCGAGGGCATCAGCCGTCTTGCCGGTCAGGGTCTGTTCGAGCAGGTCGAGCACGCGGGCCCGGTCCGCCAGGCCCAGCATGTCGCGAATTTGCGGCGCGCTGACCGGGCCATCGGCCTCGCTGCCCTGGACAATGGCCTGGTCCAGCAGGGAGAGCGCATCACGCACCGAGCCCTCGGCGGCGCGGGCAATCAGGGACAGGCCATCGCGCTCGACCGAGGCTTTTTCGAGCCCGCAAATGCGCTCGAGATGATCTGTCAGGACTTCGCGATCAATCCGCTTGAGGTCAAAACGCTGGCAACGCGACAACACCGTCACCGGGACTTTGCGGATCTCCGTCGTCGCGAAAATGAATTTGGCATGCTCCGGCGGTTCCTCGAGCGTCTTCAACAAGGCGTTGAAGGCCGAGGTCGAGAGCATGTGGACCTCATCAATGATGTAGACCTTGTAGCGCGCCGAGACCGGGGCATAGCGGACGCCTTCGAGGATTTCGCGGATATCGCCGACACCGGTCCGCGATGCGGCATCCATCTCCATGACATCGACATGGGCCGAGCGGGCGATGGCCTCACAATGACGGCCGGTTTCGCCCAGTGTCATCGACGGCGCATCAATCTCGTCGGTCTGGAAGTTCAACGCGCGGGCGATCAGCCGCGCGGTGGTGGTCTTGCCGACGCCGCGAACGCCGGTGAGCATGTAGGCGTGCGCGATGCGGCCGGCGGCAAAGGCATTGGTCAGGGTCCGCACCATGGCGTCCTGGCCGATCAGGTCTTCAAAGGTGTGCGGGCGATATTTGCGCGCCAGGACCTGGTAGCCCGGTGTCGGGCCGTCCGTGGGCAGATCGAGCCCGGGCATCAGGACGTCGCCCGCTCCGTCGGCATCAGTCGGGAGCGGCGTATCATCCATGACAGCTCATCGGGTCGGGTGTTCCAGGGCCGCCGTCCGTCGCCGGAGCCTGCGGGGCGGAGTAAAGTGGAAGACCGGACAGCGACCCGAGCAAAACTCGTTACGGCTGCTTCCTTCCGGATCTGACCGGGTTGGCGAGGCGCTCGTCCACCGCCGATCTTCCGCCCCCTATATCGCGTGCCTGAGGCTGGCGTGCAAGGCGTGGCGTCATTGGGTCTGCAGGAAATCGCCCTCGCCCCGATGCGAAGCCGCGGCGAGGAAGCGGGCATGATCGTCGAGGGCCTCGATCAGGGCCAGATTTCCGCCCGCCGCGACCAGGACATCACGCCAGTATCCGATCACCCGGGCCTGGGTTTCGAGCCAGTCACTGACCGCGATCCGGGCGTGGGCCGCCGCTTCGGGTGCCGCGGCCACGTCGCGGGCATTGCCATGAAAATTACAAGCCATATCGATACCTCCTGCACCCATATAATTGCGACTCATTCTCAAAAGCAAGAGGCGGACATCAGCCGTCCGGACGCACGCCATGTTGAAGGCCTGGTCAAACGTATCTATGCCTGCACCCAGACCACACCGCGTTCGGATATTGCCCATGAATGATCGCTCCATCCTCGCCGGCCGTGACCCGCTGGTGTTTGCCGGATCCCCGCTGGACCGTGGCGACCTGCTGAGACGCGATGAGGCGGCCCTGTCGGATCTGCTGACCGGTGATGACGGCTGGTGGCTGGTCACGCTGGACGGCGACCCGGCCCTGCAAGGCGGCACGGCGCTATACTGGTTCCGCCGCACCGAGATCGCGCCACAGGCAGACATGTCCACCGCGCTCTTCCTGGGTCACTACAAGGGCAGTCCGTGTTTCGCGGTCACCCTGGCCAGTGCCGACCAATTGCCGCTGGATGCCGAAATTCTGCCCGCGCGCCAGGCCGCGATGGCCCTGAGCCAGGATGAGGCGGCGATCTACGCCCAGGCCAAGGCCCTGCATGCCTGGCACGGTCGCCATGGCTTTTGCGCGACCTGCGGCGCAGCAACCCGTGTGAAGTCGGGCGGCGCGCGCCGGGTCTGTGACAGCTGCGAAAGCGAACACTATCCGCGCGTCGACCCGGTCGTGATCATGCTGGCCGTGGACGGAGACCGCTGCCTTCTCGGTCGCCAGGAAGCCTGGCCGGAAGGCATGTGGTCGGCCCTGGCCGGCTTTGTGGAACCCGCCGAGACACTGGAAGAAGCCTGCGCCCGCGAACTCGAGGAAGAGGCGGGCGTCAAGGCCGACATTGCCGGCATCCGCTATGTGATGGGGCAACCCTGGCCCTTCCCCTCCTCGTTGATGATCGGCCTCGTCGCGCCCATTCTGGATGCCACGGTGACCATCGATCCGCACGAGCTGGAACAGGCCCGCTGGTTCAGCCGCGACGAGGTGCGCGACATGCTGGCCGGGCGCCATCCCGACGCGGCCATGCCGCCCTCCATCGCCATTGCCCGCCGACTGGCCGAACTCTGGGCCGACGAGGCGATCTAGCCAGCCGATGGCAGACCGCCAAACCGGACGGGTTTCGCCCGTGCGTCGTGTTACCGCAGTATCTGAGCGCGTTGCGGTGTTGCCTGATGGCGCGGTGCGTGCCAAACACGGATCGATTTTCAACCTGATTGAATTTGGGGGCGTCCATGGGCGAACTCTTCTGGAACAAGGTTGCCGGCGTCGTGCTGGCAACAGTATTGGCGGTCCTGGCGATCATGGAACTGGGGCATATGCTGGTTCCTTCCCACGCTGCGCATGAGCTGACGGCCGAGAACACCGCTTACCCGGTTGACTGGGCCGCGATCGGCGCTGGCGCGACCACCGAAGTGATCGTCGAAGGCCCGACCGATTACGGTCTGGTTCTGGCTGCCGCTGATATCGGTGCCGGCGAACGCGCAGCCCGCCGCTGCGCCGCTTGCCACAGCTTTGATCAAGGTGGCGCCGATGGCGTTGGCCCGAACCTCTGGGGTGTTGTCGGAACAGACATCGCCTCGCGCGACGGCTTCAGCTACTCCGCAGCGCTGCAATCCCTGGATGGTGCCTGGACCTATGAAGCGCTCGACGCCTTCATCGAGAACCCGTCCGGCTATGCGTCCGGAACGGCGATGTCCTACCGCGGTCTCGGCAATGACGACACCCGCCTCGAGCTGATCGCCTATATGCGCTCCCTGTCGGACAATCCGATGCCGCTTCCGGCCCCCTTGCCGGTCGACGCCCCGGCCGAAGCCGTGGAAGACGCCATGGGCAGCATGGACGAAGCCGCTGACGACATGGCTGAACAAGCCCAGCAGGACACCGAAGGCGGCGAATAGCCCTTTCGCCATCGCGACATGATCAAGCCCCGGACATCGTCCGGGGCTTTTTCTTTGTCCGGGGATCTTTCTTTGTCAGCGGGTTTTGCGCGTGCCGATCAGGGCTGCCGATAGATGGCCCGAACAGGATTCTCCGCCGCCCGTATGCGCGCCTCGGCTTCGGCGAAGGGTTCCAGCGTCACATCCATCGTCGAGGCATTGGCGTGCAGGAAATGCTCGCTATCGGTCATGATCCCGACATGGCCGGGCCAGAAGACGACATCCCCGCGCTCACGCTCCGGATTGTCTGTCACGTCACGCCAGACGGCCTTGAGCGCGGCCTCCTGCTGATCGGCGTCCCGCCCGATCGCCTGACCGGATGCCTGCAGCGACATCTGGACCAGGCCGGAGCAATCCAGCCCCAGGCTCTCCTTGCCCCCCCACAGATAAGGGGCTCCGAGGAAGGCTTCGGCGACCGCGACGAAATCACCGGCCATTGCCTCCAGCGGTGCCGCATGCGCCTCGATCACCCAACCCAGACCGACAGCCTCGACAAAGCGCCCCTCGCGGCGCCCCGCCGCGAAACCGGCATTCAGGCTGAGCAGGTGATTGGGCACCGACTTGATGCTGGGCTCTGAGAAGGCATAGGTGCGCAGGACGGTGACCTTGCGATCGACGGGCCGCAGGTCCGGCGACAGACAGGCCATCTCGACCCAGCCGACATAACCATCGGCCCGCGATTGCCCCCAGGCCCAGCCCTCGCGCTGTTCGAGCACGGCAAAGACATCACCGGCCAGCAATTGGTCATCCATGGCGGCAGACGGGTCAGGCGCCTTGCGGATCGGCACCGCAGCACAGATCGCCTGGTGATCGACCGGCTCGACGAAGCGCTCTGCCTCGACCTGGCCCTTCAATTCAGCGGATGCGAGGTCCGGGCGGGCGGCTGTGAGGCGGGGATCCAGCTGGGACATGTACGCGTTTCCTCGGCACGATGAGCGACGGTTTCGCCGTAATCGTACAGGAAAACCGCCCCCTTTACAGTGCGATGCACCGAAACATCCCGCTTGTCGGCGCGGTCCCGCTTGCGCCTGACAAAGCCCTGGCGTTCGAGCACGTCCAGCGCCCGTGTGACCGCTGGCTTGGGCAGGTCGAGCTGGCGCGCAAGATCGCGAATGGCATGCGGGCCCGGTTTCATGAAGATGGCCAGAAGCAGCGCAAATTGACGCGCGGTCAGGTCGGCCGCGGCGCCTCGCACCGCGTCCGCTGACACGCGTCTCATCATCTCAAGCGATGTCATCGCCTGTGACGGCATACCGGTCTCCAAGAATCAGTCCGATCGGCTTGATCAGCCCTTATTCTGGAAGCGCTCCTTGAGCATTTGGTAAACGGCGCGGGCGGCATGCATGTCGCCGCCCTTGGGACGCCCCGGACGCGCCTTCGGATTCCAGGCGAAAATGTCAAAATGCACCCAGCTGGCCTCGCCGACGAAACGGCGCAGGAAGAGCGCAGCCGTGATCGATCCGGCCATCGGTGTGGCGGCACTGTTCACGAGATCGGAGATGTCACCGTCCATCTCGCTTTCATAGCCATCCCACAGCGGCATGCGCCAAAGCGGGTCGGCGACCTTGCCGGCACTGCGGGCCAAGCTCTCCGCGACCGCGTCGTCATCAGTATAGAAAGGGGCGACTTCCGGCCCCAGGGCGACGCGGGCTGCGCCGGTCAGCGTGGCAAAATCGAGCAGGAGATCGACCTCCTCCTCGGTCGCGCGGGTCAGGGCGTCGCCCAGCACCAGACGCCCCTCGGCATCGGTATTGTCGATCTCGACAGTGAGCCCCTGCCGGCTGTCGAGGATGTCGCCCGGGCGGAAAGCCCCGGCCCCGACCGCATTCTCGACCGCGGGCACGAGCAGGTGGAGGCGCACGGGCAGATTGCCGGCCATCACCATGCGGGCCAGCCCCATCGCATTGGCCGCGCCGCCCATATCCTTCTTCATCAGGCGCATGAATTGCGCCGCCTTCAGGTCGAGCCCCCCCGTGTCGAAACACACGCCCTTGCCGACAAGGGCAAGACGCGGATGGCGCTCATCACCCCATTCCAGCTCGAGCAGGCGCGGCGCCTCGCCGGCCGCCCGGCCAACGGCATGGATCATGGGATAATTCTGCGCGAGCAGGTCATCGCCGCGGGTCACACGCACTGTCGCTCCGAACGTCTCGGCGAGATCACGGAAAGCCGCTTCCAGCCCCTCCGGCCCCATGCGATCGGCGGGCGTATTGACGAGATCGCGGGTCAGATGAACGGCTGCGGCGATTGATTTCGCCTCGTCGAGATCCGCCCCCTCGGGCGCGACCAGTTGGGCCGGTTCGCGCGCGGCCGGCTTGTAGATAGTGAAACTGTAGCTACCGAGTGCCCAGGCCGTGGTCGCCAGTGTGGGATCGATATCGGCAGGCAGGCCTTCCAGCTGCCACGCGCCCTGCGGCAGGGTCAGCGCCGCGCCGCCCAGCACGAAGGCATCACCGCCCTTGCCGATCCCGTACAGCGCCTGGGCGTCACCGCCATCGGGCAGCAGTACGATCTGGCCGGGCTTGCCCTTGAATCCGGCTGCCAGCGAACGCTGATCCGCGGGCAGCGCCGCGATTGCGGAGGCCGCGTCAGCCTCGCCGACAAGGCGCAGTATCCGGGCATTGGTGGCGGCGGCAATCAGGGCGGTCATGACATATCCTTTTGCAAGTCCGGTTCAGTCGGATGGATTAACCCATTCTTGACCGGCGCAGCCCAGATTCAAGACATGCTCAACAGTGGTCCGGCTTTTACCATGCGCAAACACATCCTTCTCGCCCCGCTTGGCGCCCTGTTTCTGGCAGCCTGTGCGACGACGGCACCGACCGAACAGGAACAGGCCGTCATCGACACGATGAATGCCAACACGATCGTGCCGGCCTCGGCCAGCGAGCGACAGGCCGTGCGCAGCCAGGACCTGCTCACCCAGGCCGCCTTCTGGGCCGAAGCCCATGATCTCAACCCGTCGGATCTGGAAGCCGCGCTGGAATTGTCCCGCGCCCTGCGCCAGCTCGGCAATTACCAGCGCGCAAGCGAGGTCGCCCGCCAGACGCTGGCGCTCTATCCGGACAATGCCGATGTCCTTCTGGCCCATGGCAGTGCGCTTGCCGCCGGTGGGCGCGGTGCCGCCGGGATCGAATCGCTGCGCCGGGCCGCCCAGATTGATAGCGGTCGCTGGCAGACCCACAATGCGCTGGGCATTGCCCTGGAACAGGCCGGGCAGAGCGAAGCCGCCCGCAATGCCTTCCGTGACGCGTTGAACCTCGCCCCTGGCGAACCGTCCATCCTGTCCAATATGGCCATGTCCTACGTCACTGCCGGCGAGGCTGACACAGCAGAGCGCATGCTGCGCGAGGCGATGGTGCGCCCGGGCGCGGACGCGACGGTGCGCCAGAATCTGGCGCTCGTGATCGCCCTCCAGGGCCGTTTCGCCGAAGCCGAGGAACTGGCCCGCGTCGATGTGTCTCCGCAAATGGCCGAGGCCAACATGGCCTATATCCGCGCCATGCTGACCACCAATCGCCGCTATGACGCGGTGCGCGAGAACTAGCGCCGGGCCGGTCGCCCCTTCAGCAAGCCCATCGAGGTGATCATGATGACCGCCGACAGGGCGATCAGATTGACCGTGATCCCGAAATAGCCGTTCAGCCCCATGCCGATGAACGGATTGCCGACGAGCAACAGCCAGTCGACCATGGATGCGAGGAAGAAGGCGCCATACATCGCAGCCGACCAGCGTGAGCGCAGCACTAGCAGCGCAAAGGCCGTCAGGGCGCAGAGCGTGGCCAGCACGAAGACGACTTCCTGCAAGACCGACATGCTGGCGACATAGCCATAGGCATCAAATTCGAACCAGTCGGACGGCCAGGTGCCGGTCCTGACAAGCAGTTCGAGCAGGCCCCAGCGGCCATAGGTGACCGCCCCGTATCCGCATAACAGGACCGTGCCCCAATAGAGCGCGAACTCGCGCGTGATTTTCATGGAGTGATCCCGTTCTACCGAAAAATCGCCTCGCCCCTCCGGAAACCATACTGAAAGCGCAGCGCGGCGGAATAGAAATATTCAGTCGGCATCACTCGGCACGGGCGGTGGGGGCGGCGGGGGCGGCGGTGCCGGCTCGGCCTCATCAAGCGCCTTGAGCGGGAAGTCCTTGCGCAAGAGCGGCGTCACCAGCGTGTGGTCGAAGCGGAAATCCTCGACCAGCTCACGCAACTCGACCGGCGCGCGGCCATCCTTCGACGCGTCACTGCCCCGGTAGAGGGCATAGAGGCGGAGATAATTCTTGTCGTCGCGGGACAGGTCAGTGTCATCGAGACGCGAACAGACGGCGATCAGCTTCTGCAGGCCGGCCTTCATCTTGCCGGCCTTGAGCTCGATCATCGCGCCGGCAAGCCCGACCTTCCAGCCCATGTCGACGAAATGGGTCCGCGGCGCAGCCGAAAGCGCCTGACGCGCAGTCGCGACATCATTGATGGCGAGCGCGCTCATCGCTTCGCCCACGGCGGCATCCGCATTGCGGATCTCGTCACGGAGCTGGTCGGCTGTCTTGCGCCCGGAAAACATGGACTGTGTCCACCTGTTCAACATGCATGGTGCTATTCAAGTAGCGCGCCAGAACGGATTCGTCACATGCTATTGAAGCGGATAATGGCCGGACCGAGGATGACCACGAACAAGACCGGCAGGAAGAAGATGATCATCGGCACGGTCAGCTTGGCCGGAAGGGAGGCCGCCTTCTTCTCGGCTGCCGCCAGGCGCATGTCCCGGTTTTCCTTCGCCATGACACGCAGGGCCTGCCCCAGCGGCGTACCGTAGCGCTCGGCCTGGATCAAAGAGGTACAAACCGCCTTCACCCCGGGGTGATTGGTGCGCTTGGCGAGATTCTCATAGGCCATCCGGCGATCCTGCAAATAGGACAATTCAGCCGTGGTCAGGGACAATTCCTCGCCCAGCTCGATCGATTGCGACCCGACCTCGCTGGAGACCTTGTGGAAGGCTGCCTCGATCGACATGCCACTCTCGACACAGATCAGCAGCAGGTCGAGCGCGTCAGGAAACGCACCCATGATCGATTGCTGGCGCTTGGCGGCGAGATTGGAGAGATAGAGATTGGGCGCGTAATAGCCCAGCAGGCCCAGCCCGAAGGAAAAGCAGATCCGCGTGATTTGCGGCAGGCCGAAATCATTGATCAGGAAGACATAGGCCAGCGCCAGCCCGAACAGGATGAAGGGCGAGAGCAGGCGGAAGAAATAGAAGGTTACGGCCGGACGGCTGCCGCGCATGCCAGCCTGCGCCAGCTTTTCCTGCAAGGCCGGATCTTCGAAGGCCTTTTGCAGATTGAGCGCGTCCACGACCTGGCGCACCAGGCCCTTGGCCTCCGCGCCGCGGATCGATCCCTTGCCCCCACGGGCCACGGCTTCCATCGCTTCGCGGCTCTTGCGGCGCAGCTCTTCGCGGCGGTTGTTGACCGACTTGATCCGCTTGTCGAGCTTGTCCGTGCTCAGGGCCGGCGCCGACAGGGTGACAATGGTCGCGAAGACCAGCACAGCCGCCACCAGGGCAATCAGGCTCTGCGGGTCGGTCAGGAAGTCGCGTATCTCTGTGAAGCCGATTCCGAACATGCCCGCCTCAGATCTTGAAGTTGATCATGCCGCGCATGACCATGATGCCGATGAACATCCAGGTCACACCGCCGAGCAGCATCAGCTGACCGGTCGGGTCCACGAACATCTGGCCCATATAGGAGGGGGTGGTGGCATAGACGATGCCGAGAACGCCCGGCGGCAGCGAGCCGATAATCGCGGCCGATGACTTGGCTTCCGAGGACAGCGCCCCGATCTTCTCGCGCATCATCTTGCGCGAGCGCAGCACGATGGACAGATTGCCCAGCGTCTCGGCGAGATTACCGCCGGTCTTCTGCTGGATGATCAGCACGGTGCGGAAAAAGTTGAGCTCGGGCAGCGGCATGCGTTCGCACATCCGGTCGAGACCGTCCGGCAGGGAAACACCGACAGCGATACCCTCGACCAGTTTCTCGAATTCGGTCCGCACCGGCTCCGGGCTTTCCTTGGCGAGGATCTTGAGACACTCATTCAGCGGCAGGCCGGACTTCACACCGCGGGTGATGACGTCGAGCGCATTGGCAAACTCGCCCGAGAACTGCTTCTGCCGACGGCCACGCGCCAGGCCCAGCCACCAGCGTGGCATGCCGAGGCCGGCGATGACCGTGATGCCGCCGGTGACGGCCAGATTCTGACCGGTGATCAGGGCTATCAACAAGCCAGCCACGGCGAGACCGGCGGAAATCATCCAGAAGACGGCTGGCGTGAACGACATGCCGGCCTGCTGGATGCGGGCCTTGATGGACAGGGATTTCTTGCGCTGGTCGCGCTGCCTCTGTTCCAGATCCTTGAGCGATTCCTGGACCTGACGCTTGCGTTGGGCGGCCTGGTCGAGCGCCGATATATGGCGTCGCCCGCGCTGCAGGCCCCCATGTACTGCGCGGTTCATCCGCTTTTTCGATTGCACATCACCCGCCGCGCCGGCCACGACCCAGCCGACGCCGCCGACCGCCATGAAGGCAGCCGCCGCAGCGAGCACAATGATCATGTCCTCATTCATCGCAATCAGGCCTCCGATGCATCGAGCGCATTCGCGAGCTCGCGCTCCAGGCCGAAATAGCGGGCGCGATCCCAGAATTTCGGGCGGGCAATACCGGTCGAGGCGTGCTGGCCGACAATATCGCCGTGCTCGTCCTCGCCCTTGATCTCGTAGAGGAAGAGGTCCTGGGTGACGATGACATCGCCCTCCATCCCGACCACTTCGGTGATATGGGTGATTTTCCGCGACCCGTCGCGCAGGCGGGCAGCCTGAACAATGACGTCGATAGACCCGACAATCATCTCGCGGATCGTCTTGGCGGGCAGGTTATAGCCGCCCATCGTGATCATCGACTCGATCCGCGACATGGCCTCACGGGGCGAGTTGGCGTGCAGCGTGCCCATGGACCCGTCATGACCGGTATTCATGGCCTGCAGGAGGTCAAACGCCTCCGGGCCACGCACCTCACCGACGATGATCCGCTCGGGACGCATACGCAGGCAGTTCTTGACCAGGTCGCGCATGGTCACCTGCCCCGAACCTTCCAGGTTCGGCGGGCGGGTCTCCAGGCGCACCACATGCGGCTGCTGAAGCTGGAGTTCGGCGGCGTCTTCGCAGGTGACGACGCGCTCGTCTTCCTCGATGAAACCGGTCATGCAGTTGAGCAGGGTCGTCTTGCCCGAACCGGTACCGCCGGAGATCAGGACGTTACAGCGCGATGCCCCGATGATGGAGAGAACCTTGGCGCCTTCCGGCGTGATGGAGCCGAACTCCACCAGGTTCTGCATCTGCAGCTTGTCCTTCTTGAACTTACGAATGGTCAGCGTCGGACCGTCCAGCGCCAGCGGCGGGGCAATCACGTTGACACGCGAGCCGTCCATCAGGCGGGCGTCACAGATCGGCGAGCTCTCGTCGACGCGGCGGCCGACCTGGCTGACGATGCGCTGACAGATATTCATCAGCTGGCCGTTATCGCGGAAACGGATATTCGTTTCCTCGACCTTGCCGTTGACCTCAATGAAGACCCGGTCGGCGCCATTGACCATGATGTCGGCGATGTCATCGCGCGCCAGAAGCGGCTCGAGCGGACCGAAGCCGAGGACATCATTACAGATATCCTGGAGCAATTGCTCCTGCTCGGCGATCGACATGGCGACGTTCTTGATCGAGATGATCTCGGTCACGATGTCGCGGATTTCCTCGGCCGCCGTCTCATTGTCCAGCCGCGCCAGCTGGCCCAGATCAATGGTGTCGATCAGGGCGTTGAAGATCGTCGTCTTGATCGCGTAATATTCTTCGGAACGCCCGCCGGTTTCGGCAATGCGGGCCGTCCGCTTGGCCGCTTTCGGTCCGGAATAGGCACCGGGCGCCGGCTTCGCGACCGGCTTGGGCGCCGCCGCGGCAGGCTTGGCCGCCGGTGCTGCCTGGCCCTCACGACGCGCAGCCGGCTCCGGACGCGCCTCATCCTTGGGCGCAGCCGTCGGCGGCGTCATCGGTGCGGGTGTGGGTGTCGGGCCTCCGGCACGCTTGCCGAACATGGGCTCTCTAGCCTCCGAAAAGTTTCGCGATGAAGGAACGTTTGGGCGGCGCCACCGGTGTCCGGCCGGAGACGAGGCTGGCGAGATGCGAGAAGCCCTCCGCCGCTTTCGACTTGGGATCGAGTTCGGTGATCATCTGGCCGTTATTGGCGGCCTTGCCGAATAATTGCGGTTCGAAAGGCAGGACCAGGGTCGGCGGCGTCCCGAGCGCTTCGGCGAAATCCTTGACCGGGATTTCCGGGCGCTTGGGCATGCCCGCCATATTGATCACCACGCGCGGCGGCTCGTCATTGGGACGGGCACCGGCCACGAGATCGAACAGATTCTTGGCATTGCGCAGGGACGCCAGATCCGGGGCAACCGTGACCACAACCTGATCAGCGGCCAGCAGGGTCTGCTTCACCCAGGGCGTCCACATATGCGGCAGGTCGAGAGCCACATAAGGCGCCTGGCGGCGGACTTTCTCCAGCACCGTCTCATAGTCCTGGGCGTTGAAATCCCATTCCTTGTCGAGCGTGGCCGGCGCAGAGAACAGGCTCAGGCGATCGGTACAGCGCACCAGGAGGCGGTCCAGCAGTGCGTCATCCAGACGGTCCGGCTCGGCCAGGGCATCGCCCAATGTCTGGGCGGGGTCCTGATTGAAGTCGAGACCGGCCGTTCCGAAGGACAGATCGAGATCGACCAGGACGGCGTCCGACTGCATGCTCTCGGTCATGGCCCAGGTGCAATTGTGCGCGATGGTCGAGGAGCCGACGCCGCCCTTGGCGCCGATGAAGGCAATCGACTTGCCGGCAAAGGGCTGTTCCGGGTCGAGGAAGAGCTCGGAAATGGTGCGGATGACATGCATCGGTGTCATGGGCGGCACCAGATACTCGCTGACGCCCCGCTTCATCAGCTCACGATAGAGGCTGATATCATTGGCGGCGCCAACGATGATGACCTTGGTTTCCGGATCGCAGACACCGGCCAGCTCCTCGAGCTGGTCAAACAGGCCGCGCCCTCGCATGCCGCTCTCGATGATCAGCAGGTTCGGCGTCGTCTCGTCATGATAACGCTCGATCGCGGCTGGCAGACCACCCAGCTCGACCGTCACATGCGCCTTGGCAAGGCGGCGATCACCGGCGGCATTATGGATCAGGGCGCCGGTTTCCGGACGTTCGCAGAAAGCGCCGACCGAGATGCGCGGGACCGGCTGGTCCGGCACGTCACTATCGACTTCGCCATACAGGGTTTCGCCGACCGACATCGCGGCGACTTCATCCTGGAGATCTTCGAAAACCGGGTCGATCACACGATCCTGCGGCGCCCGGGCCGGCTCAGCCGCTGCCGGCTCGACCGCAGTTTCGGACAGGAAGGGGTCATCCCCGCCGAGATCATCCGCGGTTTCCTGCGGCGCCGGCGCGCGGTTCATGTCTTCCCGCGTCGCTTCACCGAGCAGAAGGCGTTCGACATCGGCTGCATCCAGAAAGGGATCATCACCGTCCAGGAAGGGGTCTTGCTTCATTGCGCGATTGGCATCGGTCATGACTGGCCCTCCCTAATTGCCGCTGGCGACGCGGGACACCGCGCCGCTTTCGTAATCACTGCGCTCGCTGGCGGTGGATTCGCCGGCCCGATAGCCGTCAATCACGGTCTGGCGGCGACCGGTATCGCCCGGCTCCATGTCGCGCGGCGCGACGAGATCGCGCGGATCGGCGACCATGGCTGCCAGGTTCACCGCCATCGCACAGCCGAAATTGCTGTGGTGCTGATTGTCGAACTCCATCGCCATATTGTCCCAGCTGCCATTGCATTCGCGCGGCGCCTGGGCGGCATATCGCGTAAAGGAGAAGATCAGCTCGCCATGGCGCTGGCCGCGGGCGTCATAAGCCCCGCCCGTTATCACGCGCCAGTCGATGCCCTGCTCATAGAAAAAGCTGCGGGCCTCGGCGATGGCGCCGATTGCGGCGTCCTCATTGGCGGCACCCTGGGGATAGCTGATCACCAGCGGACCATGGCCGCGCGCCTTGTATTCCGCAGCGACCGAGGCCAGCACGCTTTGCTGGGCCCAGGTCAGGCCATTATCACGTTCATCGACGGCGAATTCGGCGCGGTAGGTTTCCGCGACGGCCGTGGCTTGCGGTACATTCAGTCCCGCCGGCGGCGTATGTGTCGCGCAGGCTCCGAGCGAGACGAGGCTCGCCAGACCGATCAGGGCACCGATATTCTTTTTGTAGGCCACCATCACCAACTCCACTACTCGAACAGGAAGCCAACCGGCCCGCTCCAGCCACGCTCGCCCGTATCCGATCCGGGGACCGAATAGGCGCGATTGATGCGGCCGAAGAGCAGGGCCGAAGCCTCACTGGCATTGCGGAAGCCGTCCGCAGGCGTCTGCATCTGGTTCGGATTCGTCGGGTCCACCAGGTAAGGCGTCACCAACACGACCAGTTCGGTTTCCTGGTTCTCGTAATCCCGCGAACGGAACAGCGATCCCAGCACCGGCAGGTTCTGGACACCGGGAACACCATCGAGATTCTGGCGCGTCTCTTCCTGGATCAGACCGGCCAGGACGAGGCTGCCACCCGAGGGCAGTTCCACAGTGGTCTCGGCGCGGTTCACATTCAGGGCCGGAATGGTCAGGCCCGGCACCGTGCCGATGATATTTCCGTCGTCATCCGTGACATTGTTCGACTGGAAGGTCAGCGAGCCCTGGCTCGTCAGTTCCGACACTTCCGTCGAGATGCGCAGCGAGATGCGGCCTTCGGACAGGACCACGGGCGTAAAGCCCAAGCCGACACCGAAGGGCTTGTATTCAATGATGATATTGCCGTCGCGATCGCGTCCGACAGGCACCGGGAATTCACCACCGGCCAGGAAGTTCGCGCTCTCGCCCGTGATCGCCGTCAGATTCGGCTCGGCAAGGGTTCGCACCAGACCGACGCGTTCCATCGCCTGCAACAGGGTGGTGACGTTTTCCACGCCGCCCGTATTGCCGCTGACCCAGTCAATCGCGGCGGACGTACCGCCCAGGAAGCGACCGACGCGCGAGAAGTCCGGAGAGGTGGCAATGTCGAAGCCGAATTCGCCGGAGCTGCCGGCCGTCGACAGATTGACGCCGAGCTGCCGCACGATGGTGCGCTGCATCTCAACGATCCGGACTTTCAGCATGACCTGTTCGCGGGCTTCGACGGTGATCATGGACAGGATGTGGGCCGGATCATCGACCCAGCGCTGGGCGATGCGCAGCGCCGCGTCGGCATCGGCCGCGCTGGGCGCCCGGCCCGACAGCACGATGTGATCATTCATGGCCTCGACCTCGACCCGCGCGGCCGGCAGGAAGCGATCAAGCGACTCCTGGAGCGGTGTCAGGTCGCGCTCAACGCGCAGATTGAGATCCAGGATCAATTGTCCATTGGCATCAAAGAAGAAGGCATTCGTCTGACCGATACCCATGCCCATGATATAGGCGCGGCGCGGCGTGCGCACGATGGCTTCGACGACGCTGGGATTGGTCACCAGAACATCGGCGACATCGACCGGCAGATGGATCACGGCGGCCTTGGACAGGGGCAGATCGAGATGTTCCGAGACCGGACCATTCCCCGGTTCGCGGATATAGACCTGCATGGTATTGCCGCGCTCTGTGTCGGTCGGCTGTGCGACCGCCGGAGCGCTGACGGCCAGGCTGGCCAGCAGGAGAAGGGTGCGGATCATCATCTCGGTCCTCATTCGTCGCCACCCAGCGCAACTTGCTGGGAGCGGCCATAGCGGATCAGGGTGACGGAGCTCGAACGGCGCTCCTCATAGGACTGGGCTGCGGCTTCCGGCAGCTCGCCGCCGGAGACCAGGACCGGGTCACCGGTATTGTCGGTCAGGCTGCGCAGAACCAGGGCGATCTCGCCGCGGGCCACAGCAACCGAGACAGCACGCGCCTGGTCCGGGGTCAGCTCGAGTGTGGCAGTCTCACCAACCGCAACCTCGTCTTCGTCATCGCTGGCGAAGGATTGGTCGATCGCCAGAACGCGGGCGTTCTCGACAATGGTGCGCGCCACGAAGGAGCGGCTGGAGCCGCGGCGGCCTTCGGACTCTTCCTCGAAGGAAACAATCACGTCGACACGATCATTCGGCAGGATGAAGCCGCCGGCGCCGGTCTCGGCCGAGATCGGTACGGCAACCGCGCGCATGCCCGGTGTCAGGACGGCCGCCATGAAGCCGGCATCGCCGGGCTGGACAAGACGGCGGCCTGTGATCGGCTCGCCCTGGCTGATCGGGGCCCGAACCACCGATCCTGCGAAGTCCTCAATGCCCTGACCACGGTTCTCCACGACATATCCTGGCGCGACCGCCTCATCGGGCCAGGCTTGCCAGTAGAAGTCGGCCGCGCTGATTCGTTCGCCGATGGCGACGTCGCGGCGGGCGGCAAGAATGCGGACCGAGGGGCGTTCCTCAACCTGCACGACTTGCGGAGATTCGTTGCTGGACATGGCCTGGCGGACGAAAAAGGCGACCGCGACCGCGGCGATGGCGGCGGCTGCAAGAATGGCGATGCGGACGGCGTTCATTGAGCGTCTCGAACCTCTCAGGCACACGAATACATGTGCTAGGAGACGCTGAATTCCTCAAAGTCGCGTTAATGCTATCGGGAGAATGCGCCCTAACGGCCCCTTTTCTCAGAGCCCGTAAAACACCGCTCAGATACGCCTAAAAGGCCTGCCAGAAAGCGGTTTTGGGCAAGCTCCAGAAAACTCCGGCCGCAATCGCGATTCCGTAAGGGACCGGGGCTTTTACCGCCAGCGCCGTACCCTCGATTTTGCCGGCCAGGGCCGGAATGCGCGGCGCCAGCCAGCGCAGGGCCAGAAGGAGAAGAACCAGAACGCCCCCGGCCATCACGGTATGGATAAGAAAAGCGATGATTTCGGGCCAACCGAACCACAGGGCCGCAGCCGCAAACAATTTGGCATCGCCGCCGCCAATCCAGCCCGGCGCAAACAGGGCGAAACCGATAACCAGCGCCACCAGGCCGCCAAGCAGGTGATTGCCGGCCTCGGACCAGCCCAGACCAGACGCCAGCGCGGCGATCGGGAAGGTCAGAAGGACAAGCCCGACCAACCAGTTTGGAATGATGAATTTGCTGGCGTCGAAAAAGGCGGCCGCAAGCATCAGCCCGGCCAGCACCAAGATCGTGATCTGCAACAGCATCGCGCTCATCCCCGTCTTTCCCTGACCGGCAAGGTGACGGGCGAAACTTAATGAGCGGTTGGCAAAACGAAACGGGGCCGCTCCGAATGGAGCGACCCCGCCGAACTTGTCACGAGTGACGGACGCTTTAGAGCGAGCCGGCAACCGTGTTGAAGTTGTTGCTGACGCCCGTACCGAGTGCCGTAACAGCACCGATGATGACAACGGCGATGAGGGCGGCAATCAGGCCGTACTCAATCGCGGTAGCGCCGGATTCGTCTTTGAAGAAGCGAGAAATCATTTTCATTTGTTTACTCCCGTGTAGGTACCCAACCATCAGGAGCCGATCCGTCCCGACCTCTCCTGAACGCTGACCAATAAACACGAGAAGGATTTCAGCGGAGTAAAAATTCGTGGTTACCAAAATATATATTTGTCGGAACGTGCGCTATAGTTAACATTTGAATAACGGCGCTCTCGACCAAAGCATTCAAATAAATGCAGCCCCGTTTAGAAAAGATTCAGACGCGCGCGCGAGGATGGCCTCCAGTTTCCTGAAGCGTCACGGAGCGCCAAAATGTTCAACCGGATTGCCACCGCCTTCACCCTGGCGATTGTCTGCGTCGCCCCCGCGGCCGCTCACGACCTTGCTGTTCCGGTGGAGCATGCTGAAGTCATCCGCCTCCCCGCCGAGGCCTCGGCCATCGTGGTCGGCAATCCCTCGATCGCCGATGCCCTCGTTCATGACGGCCGCACGCTTGTCGTGACGGGCCGCCTGCAGGGCCGCACCAATGTGATCGCCATCGATCGGGTCGGCCGGATCATCTATGAGCGCGACATCGTCGTCTCCAATCCGGTCGAAGGACAGGTCGCCCTCTTCCGCGGCCCGAACCAGTCGACACTGTCCTGCGGTGCGGTCTGCGACGAGATCCCGCGCACCGGCGGTGATGTGGAGCGCACCGAAGCGCTGTCCGATCAGCAACGCAGCCGCCTGTCCACTGCCGACATGGCGATGTCCGGCGACGCCCCTCAGTAAAGACGGCCCCCAATCGATCAGGGAGAGGCCCGGCATGACCGGGTTTTCAGGACAGAACCGATGACCAGCGCGTCTCAAGACCCGACAGACAAGCGGCAAGCCACGCGCATTGCCCGCTTTTGCCGTGCCGAAGATGGCGCAACGGCAGTCGAGTTCGCGATGATTGCGGCCCCGTTCTTCTTCTTGCTCTTCGCGATGATCGAAATCGCGGCAGTCTTCTTTACCGGGACGGTGCTGGAGAACGCGGTGCTTGAAGCCGCCCGGAAGATACGCACCGGCGAAGCCCAGACCGGCGGCATGTCACAAGCCGGTTTCCGCCAGGAAGTCTGCGACCTCATCTCCGTCGTGGCCGATTGCGACAATCTGGAGATCGACGTGCAGGTCTTTGAAGACTTCGACAATGTCGATCAGTCGAGCCCGGTCGCGGCCGATGGCTCTCTGAATACAGGCGATTTTGGCTGGGATCCCGGCGATGCCGGCGACATTGTCCTGGTCCGCGTCTTCTACCGCTGGTCCCTGATGACCCCGAATTTCGGCGGCGCCCTGTCAAACATGGAAAATAATCAGCGCCTGATCACGTCGGCGACCGTTTTCCGGAACGAGCCCTTCGATGATTAAATCGCTCGCCCGCACCCTGCGCCGTCTGGCCGGTGATCGCCGTGGTGTCACCGCGGTGGAGTTCGCCCTGATCGCGCCCTTCATGATCCTGCTTTATCTGGGATCGGTCGAGATCAGCCTGGCGCTGTCCATCGACCGCAAGATCACCTCCATCTCCAGCGCCCTGGCCGATCTGGTCGCGCAGGACGATGTGATCACCGATGACGAGATCGGCGACATTCTCAATGCCGGCACCGTCATCGTGGCCCCCTTCGACCCGACCCCGCTCGAGATCCGCATCACCTCGGTGATGATGGATTCCGATGGGTCGGTGGAGGTCCAGTGGTCGGACGCCACCGGGATGGCGCCCTATTCCGAAGGCAGCTCGATCTCCATCCCCGGCGGTGTTCTGGAGCCCAACCGCTCGGTCATCATGGTTGAGGTCGACTACCAGTATGACACCATGTTCGGCGAACTCGGTGTCAGCCAGTTCAATATTTCCGAAATCTTCTATCTGCGTCCGCGTCGATCGATCGTCGTCTCGCGCGGCTGATCAGGCAAAGATCGCCGCGATCTTCGCCGGCAATTCACCCGAACCCACCGGACGTCCGTCCAGCGTGGTGACCGGCACCGCGCCAAAGACTGCATTGGTCACGAAGACCGTCTCCGCCCCCGCCAGCATATCGACCGGAAACGCGCCGGCCTCGACCGGCATGGAATCAAGGATCTCCGCCCGCACTGTTCCGGCCAGCACGCCGCACGCAGTGGCCGGGGTAAAGACCTCCCCGCTCGTCAGCCAGAACAGATTGGCACAATCACCGCCCGACAGATTGCCGCGCGTATCGGTGAGGAGCGCCATGTCTGCCCCCTGCCCGCGCGCCTGCCGCCGGGCCTGGACATTGTCCATGTAGGACAGCGTCTTGTGGCGTGCGGTCAGGCTGGCCGGTGAGCGGCGGATTTCGCTGAGGGAGAGCGCGACACTGGCCGGCGGGGCCTTGCGCGGCGCCGCGGTCAGGGTCAGGGACGGCACCAATTCGTCCGGCCGTTCAAGTCCGCGCGGCCCGGCGCCGGCGGTCAGGGTCAGGCGGACGACCGCATCTTTCAGGGCATTGCGGGCGGCCAGTTCGCCAATCAACTCGGCAATCCCGTCGGCATCGCGTGGACCGGGCAGACCCAGCTCGCTTGCGCTGCGCGCCAGCCGCGCCATGTGGCGGTCAAAGCGGACCGCCTTGCCCTTGATCACATGCAGCGTCTCGAACAAGCCATCGCCCAGGAGGCCGCCGCGATCCTCGAGGCCCCAGCCGGTGCGGGCAGTCTCGATCCAGTCGCCATCCTTGAAAGCAATTCCGCTCATTCCGCATCCGCTCCCAGAGCCCGGCGCAGGGCCGAGACCTTGGTCAGTGTTTCCTCATATTCCGACATCGGCTCGCTGTCGGCGACAATCCCGCCGCCGGAGCGCAGACTGGCGCGCCAGCCTGCCCCCTCACGGCGCAGCGCGGCCGTGCGGATCATCACATTGAGGTCCATATCGCCGCCCTCACTGTCAATCCAGCCCAGCGCACCGCAATAGGCGCCGCGCGGCTCGCCTTCCAGTTCCGAGATAATCTCCATCGCCCGCACCTTGGGTGCGCCGGTGATGGAGCCGGGCGGGAAGCTTGCAGCCAGGAGGTCGAACACATCACTGCCCTCGGCCAGATCGCCCTCCACCACCGAAACCAGGTGATGGACATTGGCATAGGACTCGATCTCGCACAGCACGGGCACCGAGACAGAGCCCGGCGCGCAAACCCGCGACAGGTCATTGCGCATGAGATCCACGATCATCAGGTTTTCCGCCCGGTCCTTGGCGCTGGCCGACAATTCCGCGGACAGGCGCTGATCCTCGACCGGATCGGCAGCCCGCCGCCGCGTTCCCTTGATCGGCCGCGCTTCGACATGACCGGATGAAACCCGGAGGAAGCGTTCGGGTGAATTGGTCATCACGATGTGATCGGGATCGAGGCAGAGATAGGCCGCATGCGGGGCCGGGGATTGCTCGGCCAGGCGCCGGAAGACGGCATAGGGATGATCGGCCGGGTCCAGCGTCACGTCGAAGGCCTGGGAGAGATTGACCTGGAAGACGTCGCCGGCATGAACATAGTCGCGCGCGCGCCTGGCTGCGGCGAGATACCGATCGCTCGACCAGCGCGACTGCCAGCTCGCCGCGCCATCAGTCTCGGGGATTTCCGGCGCCGGGCCTGACTGGCGGACTGCCGCGAGCAGGTCGGCGACGGCTCCCTTTTCAACGCCCTTGACCTCGACCTGCCGGGCCTCACGGTCGAACTCGATCCAGGCCGGATAACGGGCCACGGCGAGCGGTGGCCAGCGCGGATCGAGATGGGGCAGGCGCTCGAAGGCGGCAGCAAGGTCATAGCCAAACAGACCGGCCCACAGCCCGCCATCCACCCGACCGCGCGCGGCAACGGCGTCGAACGCGTCCCGGTCCGCACCACTCGCTATTTCATCGGGCGCCACAAAGATCCGCGACCGGCCATGCCGGCCATCATGCAGGAGCAGGGCATGGGGCAATTGTGCCCAGGGTGCGAACACATCAATCGGGTTCTGCCATGGGAGGCGATGCTGATGGATCGGTCCAGCCATGGGGCGACAGGCCTAGCCGGTCAGCCAGCGCGCCCGCAGGGCCGCCCGCTCATCCTCGGTAATGCCGAGATGCGTCCGCACATAATGGTCCACACCGCCCATTGTCTCGAAGGCCTGACGCAGATAGTCGCCGTCGACGCCCAGGAAGATACGCATCATCTCCGGTGCCATGGCCTGGCCGTGCTCGGCCTGGATGCGTTCGCGGATACGCGGGATGATGGCGTCGAAATCGACCGCCTCATTGGTCATCTCATAATCGGCAATCACCTCGTCGCGGTCGACACCGAGCTCGTCGAGAATGAGCGCGCAGAAAATCCCGGTCCGGTCCTTGCCGGCCGCGCAATGGACCAGGAAACCACGCTCCGCATCGCCCGTCGCCAGCGCGCGATAGGAGTCGCGATACACATCCTGATTGCCGCTCTCCATCGGGATGCGGCGATAGGCGGACAGCATGTAGTCATGCACGCCCTCCGGCGTATGCACACCCAAGCGAAGAAAGCGCAGATGCGGCGGCTCGCCGCTATCACCCTTGTCGGACGCCAGCACCCGCGGGGCGATCGGATCGGGCCAGTTGGAGGGTTCATTGGTGCGCTCGCGCGGCTTGCGCAGATCGGCGACGACCTGGATGCCAAGCCCGCCGATATGATCCCAGTCCATCTCGCTGGCACGCGAGAAATGTCCGGAGCGATAAAGCCCGTCCTTCACACGTGCACCGTCCAGGCCTTCATAGCCGTGAAAGTGCCGGAAATTATGGACGCCTTCGAGGGGTGTGATGCGAGTCATGTATCGGAGGTACGCAATCACCTGCCCGACGGCAAGGCTGCAGCCCGACAATTTCCGTCCACGGCTGAATACGCTGCCGACGGATCACCCTTGCGTCTCGTCCGCGCCCTCGCCCATTTCCAGCAGAAGACGCTCATACTGGCTGATCAGGAAGCGTTCCTGCGAGGCCAGCTCGGCAAAGCCGATCTGGGTGAAGCGCAGGCTGGGACGCAGGTCTTCCGCGCGCATGATTTCCGGTCCCGCAAAGAGCAGCTCGACGATCTGGCGCCAGGTGGCACTGACGCCATTGCCCTGCATTTCATAGACCCGGGCCACAGCCGCGACGCGTTCATAGGGCAGGATATCGAGCCGGCCATGCTGTTGGGCGTGTTCCCAGGCGAAGCTGGACAGGCCGGGCGCGTTCACGCCGCGATCCATCACCGCAATCACCGCATCGAACAGGACCCCGTCCGCCGGCGCCTCACCGGCCTCGATCGCCGCCAGTTGCGCACCGATCCGCTCGACGACAGCTTCATGATAGCCGACCACGTCCTGGAGCGCGGCGATATTCGCCTCGATCTCGGCGACCACCCGCCCCATTGCCGCGTCGGCCGCACGCCGGTCGGCCACATCCTCGCGCCATTCATTGGCAATGAAACCGAGCACCACGGCAAAGACGATCAGCACGCCCTCGACAAGGGCGCGGCCAAACCAGGAGGGCAGAGACGGAGGGGTGGCAGTCGACATGCGCGGGTTCCGGATTGTTTGAACCCACACTAGCCAGACTTGCGCGGCGACAACAACAGGAAGGGCGCTGCGTGGTCGTTCCACGCCCGGCGCGGAAGCCCCCGATCGATGCCTTGAAGCGGATCAGGGACACGCGCCTCGGGCACATGTCCCTCCCCTGCCCCTAGCGGAATGGCGGCTCGTCAAAGCTTCGCAGCTTGCGCGAATGCAGGGCCGCGCCCTCATCGCGCTTCAGGATTTCCACCGTCTCGATCCCGGCGGCGAGGTGTTCGGAGACCGAGCGCTGGTAGAAGAGATTGGCCGCACCCGGCAGTTTCAGCTCGCCATGCAGCGGCTTGTCCGAGACACAGAGCAGCGTGCCATAGGGCACCCGCAGGCGCAGGCCATTGGCGGCGATGGTGGCGGATTCCATGTCCACGGCGATAGCGCGGGACTGGTTGATCCGCTTGGCCTGGGCGGCGTATCGGAGTTCCCAGTTCCGGTCGGCATAGGTGGCAACCGTGCCGGTACGCAGGCGCGATTTCAGGGTTTCGCCACTATCACCGGAGACCGAGGCCACGCCCTGTTCCAGCGCGATCTGGATTTCCGCGATCGGCGGGATCGGGACTTCCACCGGCATGTCCTCATCCAGCACCGCGTCATAGCGCAGATAGGCGTGGGCCAGCACATAATCGCCCAGGCGTTGGGAATGACGCAGACCACCGCAATGGCCGATCATCAGCCAGCATTGCGGGCGCAGGACGGCGAGATGGTCGGTGATCGTCTTCGCATTCGACGGGCCGACCCCGATATTGACCAGGGTGATGCCGCGACCGCCCGGAGCCTTCAGGTGGTAGGCCGGCATCTGGAAGCGGCGCCAGGGCGCGCCCTCGACCACGGCATGCGCGTTCGGTGTGTCGGCATCAACGCTGACATTGCCTGCCGCCGAGAAGGATTCGTAGTGATTGTCTTCCTTCAGCTGGCGGATGGCCCAGGCGGTGAAGGCGTCGACATAGCGGTGGTAATTGGTGAAGAGGATGAATTGCTGCGTGTCTTCATAGGGCGTGCCGGTGTAGTGGCGCAGCCGCTGCAGCGAATAATCGACCCGCGGTGCCTCGAACAGGGAGAGCGGTTTCACCGCGCCCTGCTGCATGACTTTAAGGCCGTTGGGCAGGTCATCATTGACCTTGGACAGGTCGGCATAGGGGAAATGACGGACCAGCTCGGCCGGCGAGGCCGCGTCCATATCCAGACCATCGGCCCCGTCGAGTACATAGGAGAACGGGATTTCCGTCTCTGACGGCCCGGTCTCGATGGTGATCTCATACTGGTCGGCCAGCAGGGTCAGCTGCTCGATCAGATAGTCGGCAAACAGGGCCGGCTTGGTGATGGTCGAGGCATAAAGCCCGGTATCGGTGAATTTGCCGAAGGCGCGGCTGACCGGCGGCGGCGGGCCGTCCGGCTCATAGGTCACACGCAGTTCGGGATAGACAAACGCCCCAGCCTGGCGGTCGTCATGGGATGGCGGCGGTCCGCCATCAAGGAAGGATTTCAACGCGGTCTGGAGGCGTTCAACGGACGATTGGTAGAGCGCTTCGAGCTGCTCCACCGCTTCAGCGGGTGTTCTTGCAACCTTATAGTCTTTTTTCATCGCCGTTCTCATGCCCGATTTTCCCGCCCGGATAAAGGGCAAAGCCGCTTCCCGGAAATGCAGGCTGCCAAAACCGCAGGACAATCGTATTCAGGCGTTGGCTATCGACGCGCGAGCGGATATGCACGCGCGTTGCCCTGCAAGGGCTGCGAAACGGAGAATTCAACATGGAACATGCGCAAAATTGGGTCGTCCTGAAATTTGGCGGCACCAGCGTTAAATCGCTGGCTGATTGGCGTGTGATCTCCAAACGGATTGAAGCCGTGCGCGCGGAAGGCAAACGCGTCTTCGTCGTCCATTCCGCCATCGCGACGATCTCCAACCTGCTCGACACGCTGGTCGAGAAAGCTGTCAGTGGTGCCGGCGAGGACGAGCTGGCCGCGATCAAGACGCGCCATCTGGAACTCGCCGCCGAGCTCGGTGTGAATGGCGACGCCCTGCTGGCGCCCCATTTCGAGGCCCTGACGCGTCTGCGGGCCGGTCTGGCGCTGACCGGAGATGCCAGTCCGCGCCTCAAGGCCCGCATCATGGCCCAGGGCGAGCTGATGGCGACCCGTCTCGGCCAGGCCTGGCTGGCCCATGGCGGGCTGGACTCGATCTGGCTCGATGCCCGCGACCAACTCGCCGCCCTGCCCGCCTCCGGCGCGCGCGGCTATCTCGCCGTGGATTGTGAGCACGAGGCGGACGACGCGCTGCAACGCCTGTGCGCCGACCTGCCGCCGGTCATCGTCACCCAGGGCTTCATCGCCCGGCGCGAGGATGGCGATACCGCCCTTCTCGGCCGCGGTGGATCTGACACGTCAGCCAGCTATTTCGCGGCCAAGCTGGCCGCCGAACGTCTGGAAATCTGGACCGATGTCCCCGGCTTCTTCTCGGCCGATCCGCGCCTCACCGGTGCGGCCCGCCAGATCCGTTCGCTCGCCTATGCCGAGGCCCAGGAGCTTGCCTCCATGGGCGCCGGCGTGTTGCACCCGCGTGCAATTTCGCCGGTCCGCAAGGCCGGGATCGAGATGCAGGTCCTGTGCACCCATCGCCCGGACATGTCCGGCACCACGATCTCGGAAACCCCGTCGGAAGACGCGCCGCGCCTCAAGGCGGTTTCCGTGAAGCAGGGCGTCCGTCTGATCACGCTGGAGACAGACGGCATGTGGCGCGCCTCGGGCTTCCTCGCCAAGGCGTTCGAGCCCTTCTCCCGCCATGGCGTCTCGATCGATCTGGTCTCGACCTCGGAGACTTCCGTCACGGTCTCGCTGGATGATGATCCCGGCCTGACGCCGGACGTGCTCGGCGCGCTGGAGGATGATCTCGCCGCGATTGCCCGCGTCGAGATCATCGAGAATTGCGCCGCCGTCAGCCTGGTCGGACGCGGGGTGCGCGCCCTCCTCGCCCAGTTCGGCCCGGCCATGGAAGCCTTCGCCCACTACCCGGTGCGTCTGGTCTCCCAGGCCGCCAATGACCTCAATCTCACCGTTGTAGTCGATGCTGACCAGGGCAAGCCGCTCTGCCGCCGCCTGCATGACCAGCTCATCCAGCCGCGGCCGATGGACAAGACCTTTGGCCCGTCCTGGCGCGAGATCGGTGAGAATCTGACCGAGACCGCCCCGCCCGGCACCGGCACCTGGTGGCGCGCCAGGCGTCAGGCCCTGCTCGATCTCTGCCCGGTCGATGGCGCCACCTATGTCTATGACCTCGAGACCGTGAAGGCCCGCGCCTCCGCCGTCGCCGGTCTCAAGGGGCTTGATCGCGGCTGGTATGCGATGAAGGCCAATGGCCATCCCGACATGATCCGCACCGCGGTCGAAGCCGGGCTGGGCGTGGAATGCGTCTCGATCAAGGAAGTCCAGGCGGCCCGCAAGGCGGTGCCGGACCTGCCCGTCGACCGCATCCTCTTCACGCCGAATTTCGCGCCAAGGGCGGAATATGCGGACGCGCTGGACATGGGGGTCCACCTGACCCTCGACGGCCTGCACCCGCTGCGCGCCTGGCCGGAGATTTTCAAGGGCCGCAAGATCACGCTGCGGATCAATCCCCAGCGCCCGGAAGGTCATCACAAACATGTCCGCACCGCCGGGCCGGAAGCCAAATTCGGCCTGCATGCCGACGAGCTGGCCGAAGCCAAGACCCTGGCCGCCAGGGCCGGCGCCATCATCAACGGCCTGCACGTCCACTCCGGCTCGGGCATTTCCGATCCCGATCACTGGCGCCGGGTTGGCCTCTTCCTGGTGGAGACCGCCCGCGACATGCCGGATGTCGAAATCCTCGATCTCGGCGGCGGCCTCTCGGTCGACGAGGCCTCCGGCGTGCGCCGGATCGACATGGATGCGCTCGACCAGGTCCTCACCGATCTCAAGACGGCGCATCCGAAATACCAGCTCTGGATCGAGCCGGGCCGCTATATCTCGGCCGAGTCAGGCGTGCTGCTGGCCCGCGTGACCCAGCTCAAACACACGCCGGATGCGCGCTTTGTCGGCATCAATACGGGCATGAATTCCCTCATCCGCCCGGCCCTCTATGGCGCCCGCCACGAGATCGTCAATCTCACACGGCTCGACGAAGCGCCCGCCTGGATCGCCGACATTGTCGGCCCGATCTGCGAAACCGCCGACCGCCTCGGCGCCCAGCGCCTGATGCCGGAAACCGAGGAAGGCGACGTTATCCTGATCGCCAATGGCGGCGCCTATGGGCGGGTCATGGCGTCGAGCTACAACATGCGCGAACCGGCCGGTGAGGCTGTGATCTAGCCGGCCTCCTTTCGCCGTCCCTGCATTTTCATCCTGGATGGGAATGCAGGGCGGCGGCCGAAGCGCATCCGCACACTCGCATACAGCGTCAGGCCGATCACGGTCAGGACCGGCGCCAGGAGCGCGATCGGCGAGCGCAGGACGGGCGGCAGGACGTTGTTATTGCCGAAGAAGAAGATGAAGCTGGCGATGAAGAGGGCAAAGCCCATGCGCCAGATATGCCGGGTCAGCCTTTGGCGGTCATCCGCAGACCCGCGCCGCAGCGCCAGCACATCAATGCCGGCAATCCAGAGCGCCACGCCGCCAAGGCTGTAGAAAGCCACCGGCGGCAAGTCGTTCAATGTGCCCGAGGGCAGGTTGGCGACCAACAGGCCGGAGCCGGCAGAGGCGATTGCAACAAGGGAAATCGCGCCAGCGGCAACCCGCTCGGCCAGGCCGGTGATCCGGGCGGCGGCCATCCAGCCGGTCGTCACGGCATGCCCGGCCAGCAGGGCGAGGAAGGCCGTGAACAGGATTGAGCGCGACAGGCTCATATACAGGCCACTGGCACAAAGCAGCAGCATGCAGACGGCAAAGACCCGCCCGGCCAGGCGATGGGGGTGGCGGCCCTTCCGAACCATGAAGGCTGTGGCGCCAGCAAGAAGGCAGATCACGCCGACGAGGAAATGGAGCTGTCCGACGAGCGGCAGATTGCCGATGGCACTGATCATGACGCTCCTCCCGGGTGACGGGGTGACCGCTTGAGCAGGGTCCGGACAAGGAAGACCAGGATCATCAGGGCCGTTATACCCTCGGGCGCCGATAGCAGTCCGCTCTCCCGCAACGCCTCGGGGAAGACCCGGGCGCCCGGCCCGGTGAAGAAAGAGCCGACAGCGATGAAATAGGCCAGACCCATGCGCCAGAGGTGACGCGCGATGCGATGGGGCCGCGACACAGGACCGCGCATCAGCAAGGTCAGGTCGGCGACCGCGCCCAGGGCCGACATCATCGCCAGCATCAGATAGTCCTCGGCGGCAAAGCCGAGCAGGCGCCCGCTTTCCGACTGCAGGGCCAGAACGGCCAGCGTCACCAATCCGGCCATGCAAGCAAGAATGGCGGCCATCGCATTCCACTCAAAACCGCCGGGCCGGTTGCTCCGCCAGCGCGCAGTGCGCCAGCCGGTGAGCACCAGATAGGCGGCCAGAAGACCGGCGAAGGCGGTGATCAGGAGACGTTCCGGTTCCAGTATCCCGATCACGGCGCCGGACAGGGCTGTCGCCAGCATCGAGACCAGGAAGACCGTGCCTGCGGCCCGGTGTACCGGCTTGCCCTTGGGGGCGAGGAAAGCGACTCCACCGGCGCCGACACAGATCGTGCCGGACAGGATGTGGAACAGTGAAAGCAATTCGGATGACATGCTGGATTCCCGATATTGGCTGTGTCAGAGAGCGAGGGTGGCAGTCTGGCCACGCGCGTTATCTCTCGCGCCCAATCCTGCAGGCGCGGACACCGGACAAGCAGCACCAGGCAGAGATCGATCGCCAATATGAACGCACTTGCCGTCACCGACCTGCTACCGCTCATTCTCGCTTCGGCCGCCGCCGGCCAGGCATTGCTGTGCGTGATGGTCGTGTTGACCGGTCAGTCCGGCGACGTGCCGCGCAACTGGTTGGCCGGCTTGTTTGGCACGCTCGCCACCCTCGCCATCAGCCCGGTGATCCTCGCCATCCGGCCCGATGGCCTGGCGCTGATGGCCGGCCTGATACTGGTCGGGCTGTACACGCTTCCGCCTTTGTTCTGGGGTTATGTCCGGGCTCTGACCCGCCGCGAGCCGGTGGGGCGAGGGTCGATCTCGGCCTGGCACCTGGCCGGACCGGTTCTGGCCCTGGCAAATGCCGTATTGATCTGGACGCTGCCGGCGCAAAGCGTCGCCGCCATCCTGGCGACCGGCGAGTTGCCAGACGGTCTCCACGCGGCCTTGGCCGTGCTGGGTGTATTCGTCCTGGTATTGGGCTGGAATCTGGTATCCGCGGTGTATGTCTGGCGGATCCTGAACCGGTTGCGGGCCTATCGACGCGCCCTGCACGACCAGTTCTCCAACACCGAACGCCGGGAACTGGCCTGGCTGCGGGTGATGGTTCAGGCGGTCATCCTCGTCTGGCTGGCCATCATGGTCCTGCTTGTCTGGGACAATCTGATCGCCGACCTGTCGGTCCCGCCGGTTTTCGGCAGCCTTGTCATCATGGGACTCACGGCGATGCTCGCCGCCCG
>NZ_CAJQOO010000126.1 GCF_905480005.1 uncultured Maricaulis sp. | reverse complement strand
GAAATGGCGCACCCAAGAGGATTCGAACCTCTGACCTCTGCCTTCGGAGGGCAGCGCTCTATCCAGCTGAGCTATGGGTGCGTCGAAGGCGAACCCATAGCCGATGCGGTTCAGGTGCGCAACGCGGCTATACGCCTGCCGATCAGCGCGCGCGGCTCGTCAATGACGCCAGCGCCTCACTCCGGATCCGGTGTCTCGCGCTGGGCAAGAACCGCATAGGCGACCCGGCCCAGACCAGCGACCAGGGCAATAATCACAGCCGCCATGGACAGTGTGTTGGCCATGTCGAGCGGGGCGACAAGCCAGGCAATGGCATGGATGAGGCCGCCGACCACCAGGGCCAGGCCGAAGAAGCGCCGCGCTGCCATCATGCCCGGCTTGCCATCACGGGCCGGGTCGGCGTCAGACGGGCGCTTGCCGGTGGCATTGCCGAACAGGACCAGAATCAACCCGATCATGACCTGGGTCACCCGGTCAGGCATGTCCGGTCCGACCCAGTTGAAATCAGCCAGAAGCGACAGCCCGTAGGCCGTCCCGAGAAGAATGGCGGCGAGGGCAAGCGAACCCTTCAGCGAACGGGTGATCATGGCATTTCCTTTCATTCCGAGGGGCTGACCGGCGGCACACCGGCGCCCAGGCCGAACGCTCCGGCAAAGCCCAGCAGCGCTTCTTCCAGCACCGACACATTGAGATGGTAGATGACCGACTTCCCGACCTTCTCGGTCGAGACAAGCCCGGCCCCGCGCAGCACGTTGAAATGAGCTGACATGGTTGGTCGCGACACCGGAAAGGCGTCGGCGAGGTCACCGGCTGATCGCGGGCCCGACTTCAACAGGCGGAGCACTTCGCGGCGGGTCGGGTCAGAGAGGGCCTTGAAAACATCATTCATGAAAAGACATTTAGCTAATCATCTAAGTGATGTCAAGAAGGCCACCAAAGCAAACGCCCCGGATGATACCGGGGCGTGGTGTGAAAGAGCCGGATGGGTCAGGCCCAGCCTGTACCGCCGACATCATCGGTGCCGTCATCCATATCGCCTGAATTGCGGCGACCACCAAGATCGTCGCCATCGCTATCATCGCGGCGACGGCGCCCGCCCTTGGTTTGGGAATAACCGGTCATGCCGACACCCCAGTCACGATCAAATCCGTCAACGCCGCGATTGCGGAAATGCACTTTCCGGCCCGGTCGCATGAGCCAGCCATAGAGCCAGATCGCGGCGACGGCGCTGATCAGGATGAGGATAAGGGCAAAGCCGGCCCCGGTTTCGCCCTGCGGCTGGAGAAAGACACCAAAGAACCAGGACAGGCCGACAAAGAGCGGCGCGCTGACAGAAATGGCGAAAAACTTCCGGATAGAATTCGTGCGCATGCGAGCCTCCCTGTATTCTTCATCCCTGTATTCGTCAAAGCCCGATCGCCTGAACTGCCAAGTCTGTGGATCGGGCAAGTCTGCTGATCGGGTCGTTGCGGCCCTCCTTCGGCCACCGGCAGAATGGCCCGCAATCATGCCGAAAAAGGGGCAGGTCAGGCGGGATGGTTCCGGTCAGAGTCCCCGCAGACGCGCGCGCAAGGATCAGCCATCCTGACGGTTATAGGTGAGGGCAAGGAAGACATCTTCCAGATCGGCTTCCTCGGTGCGCAAATCCTCGATCCGACCCCCGGCTGCGCGGAATTTCTCGATCATCTCGGCAACCGATTGCTGGCCATAGCGATAGGTGATGGCCAGCGCCCCGTCGGGGCGGATCTCGGCGTCATAATCTGCCAGCTCGGCCGGCACGGCGCTCAGCGCCTCGGCCGGCTCAATGACCAGCGTCTTGGAATCCATCCGCTTCAGGAGCGTTTCCGTGGGCTCGCAGGCAATCACCTGCCCATGATCAATGATGGCAATCTGGTCGCACAATTCCTGGGCTTCCTCGAGATAGTGCGTGGTCAGGACAATCGTTGTGCCGCGGGCATGGAGTTCGCGCACATACTCCCAGAGCTGACGGCGCAGCTCGATATCGACCCCGGCGGTCGGCTCGTCGAGCACCAGGACGGGAGGGGTGTGAACCATCGCCTTGGCCACAAGCAGGCGCCGCTTCATGCCGCCGGAGAGCTGGCGCACATAGGCATTGCGCTTGTCGGACAGGCCGACAGCCTCCAGCAATTCATCCGTCTTGCGCTCTGCCTTGGGCACGCCATAGAAGCCGGCCATCAATTCCAGCGTCTCATGGGGGGTGAAGAAGACGTCCATATTGATTTCCTGCGGCACCACCCCGATGGCAGCGCGCGCGGCGCGGCTGTCCTGATCGATATCGATGCCCCAGGTTTTCGCGGTACCACCGGACTTCTTCACCAGGCCAGCAAAGATATTGATGAAGGTCGATTTGCCTGCCCCGTTCGGACCCAGGAGCCCGAAGATCGAGCCGCGCGGCACTTTCAGGTCGATCCCCTTCAGCGCGACTTTCGGCTCAGCGAGCTTGGAACCGCGATAGGTCTTCTGCAGGCCGGTGGCCTCGATTGCGAAATCAGGGGCGAAATCGGAATGGGAAGAGCTGTCGGACATGTCGCCTCGGAATTGACGGATGAGGGCCAAAGGCCATAACTAGGACCCACACTTAGGGATCGTCATTCCTCCTGTCCATGAGGGCTTGTCCATGGCCGACGCCGCCAATTCCGTACCGCCGTCCGAAATCATTGTCACCGACCAGCACCGCATGGCCTGCGACGGGGGTGATGGCGCGCTCGGGCATCCGCGTGTCTATCTGGAAATGGGCCAGGATGATTTCGTCGAATGCCCCTATTGTGATCGCCGCTTCGTGAGAGCCGGATCCGCCGAAGACCCCAAGGCCTGACGCCCCGCGACAGTTTGACGGGTCTGCAACAGACGGCTGGGGAGGCGTTCTGTGCCAGACAATGACACGACGCCCGCCTCGCGCGGAAAGACCATATCGCAAGTCACGGGTCTGCTGGTCGGGATTGCCCTGGCCGCGCTGTTGCAATTCCTGCCCATGCCGGACGGGCTGAGCCGGGAAGCCTGGCTGCTGGCCTCGCTCGCGCTCCTGATGGCCGTCTGGTGGGCGACCGAAGCCATCCCGATTGCCGCCACTGCGCTGATCCCGATCGCGCTATTCCCGCTCCTGGGCATCACCTCGACCGGTGCCGCGACCAGCCCCTATGCCAGCCCGATCGTGATGCTGCTTCTGGGCGGTTTCATCGTGGCCCTGTCGATCGAGCGCTGGAATCTGCACACACGGATCGCACTCAATATTGTCAGCGGCTTCGGCGGTCGCCCGGCCGCGCTTATTCTCGGCTTCATGCTGGCCTCGGCGCTCCTGTCGATGTGGATCTCCAATACGGCGACCACGCTGATGATGATTCCGATTGCCCTGCGTGTGGCCCAGGAAGTCGAGCGGGAAGGCGTCAGCTCGAAATTCTTCGCCCCGGCCCTGGCCCTGGGCGTCGCCTATGCGGCGTCGATCGGCGGCATGGCGACACCGGTCGGCACGCCGACCAATCTGATCGGCATCGGATATCTGCAGAACGAGTTCGATATCTCGATCGATTTCGCGACCTGGATGGGGATGGGCCTGCCCATTGTTGCGCTCCTGATCCCGGTCGCCTGGTTCATCCTCACCCGCCTCGCCTTCGATCTGAAGGGCGGTGGCGACAGTTCCGCAGCCAAGGAACTGGTCCGCACCGAGCTCGCGCGTCTGGGCCGCATGACCCGGCCGGAGTGGCGCGTCGCCCTCCTTTTCGGCACGGTCGCCATCCTGTGGATGGGCCGTGAGCTGCCCGGCGAACTGATCGGGCAGGCGGGCACGGAGTGGGGCTGGAACCCGCTTCTGGCCTGGCTTGGCAGCGCACTCGACCTGCCGGTCACCCTCGCCCTTGGCAATACCCAGATCGCCGTCATGGGTGCGCTCGCCACCTTCCTCGTCCCCGCTGGCGACCGCGGTGAGCGCAAAGGCGAAATGCTGATGGATTGGGAGGGCCTCGCGCGCCTTCCCTGGAATGTCGTCATCCTGTTCGGCGGCGGACTCTCGCTCGCGGCGGCCCTCTCCTCCACGGGACTGGCCGACTGGCTGGGCGGACAAATGGGCTTCCTGGCCGACATGCCACTGCCCGTCCTGCTGCTGATTTTCGTGGCCGCGGTCGTCTTCCTCACCGAGCTGACCTCGAATGTGGCCACCACGACGGCCTTCCTGCCCGTGCTCGGCGTGATCGCGCTGGAAGCCGGCGTGGAACCGGAAACCCTGGTCGTCCCCGTCGCCATTGCCGCCTCGACCGCCTTCATGCTGCCCGTCGCGACCGCACCGAATGCCATCGTCTACGCCTCGGGCGCTGTCACCCAGCTGCAGATGATGAAGGCCGGCGTGCGCATCAATCTGGCCGCCATCGCCATCATTGCCGGCATTTTCGTGCTCTTCGGCTAGGCCGCAGCAGCACGAAAATCGCCAAGGCGGGCGCGCCTGGCGGGATGAGAGGGGAACGGGATGTCGGCCAATGCCGTCAACCGGTTTGATTTGAAAAACGTGACATCGCCGACATCCCGTTCGCGGAGATTTCCCGGGCTGTCTCCACCCCGATTCCAATGCGTCAGGTAGATGGGGTCGGTCGTTTAGTGCCCCGCGACCTGGTCGCACGCCCTGCCAGCGCCAATGGTTGTCACGCCACCGCCCGGACAGGCTCCGCAAGTTCCCGGGCACAAGTGACTGAGCTCGTGCCTCCCGTCCCGAAAACCAAGGGCAGTGTCCCATGGCGGATAAGGGGGGAGGATAAGTTTTGTGAGTTTTTTGCCGGTGCGCATTTTCCCTCTCCCTCGGGAGAGGGCCCGGGTGAGGGGTAAACCCCGGTATTGCCGGGCGAATCCCCCTCATCCGCCCCTCCGGGGCACCTTCTCCCAAGGGAGAAGGAAGGGGTGCACAGTGTGGGATAAAGTCACAAAATCTTGTCATCCCGGACGGGTGCCCGGCCTCGAGCCGGGCGGAGATCCGGGACCCATTATCGCGAAAGCTGGCCGCGCCGGGCGTCTGGGTCCCGGCTCTGCGACCTGTTTGCGCAGGTCATCCGCCCGGGATGACAATGGATTTGGGAAAAGCTGTTTCGGGAACGCGCCTCATCCAATCCCCACCGCACTCCCCCCATGACCCCGCGCCCTCCCCGCGCTAGTCTCGCGCCAGACTGATTTGCCCGCCTGCGCATCCGCCCGGAGAGACTTCCCATGGCCATGACCAAACCCGTCGACGAGACCAGCCACGTCTATCTGATCGACGGGTCGGGCTATATTTTCCGGGCCTATCATGCGCTGCCGCCGCTGACCCGGACCGACGGGACGCCGACCGGGGCGGTGCAGGGCTTTTGCAACATGTTGTGGAAGCTCCTGGAGGACCTGAAGGGCGATGACCAACCCTCCCACCTGGCCGTGATCTTTGATCATTCCGGCAAGACCTTCCGCAATGACCTCTATGACCTCTACAAGGCCAATCGACCGCCGGCGCCGGAAGATCTGATCCCGCAATTCTCCATCATCCGCGACGCCACCCGCGCCTTCGGCACGCCCTGTGTCGAGCTGGAGAATTACGAGGCCGACGACATCATCGCCACCTATGCCCGCCAGGCCGAGGCCCTGGGTGCCGATGTCACCATCGTCTCCTCGGACAAGGATCTGATGCAATTGGTGACGGACAAGGTTTCCATGTTCGACGCCATGAAGAACCGCCGTATCCAGGCGCCGGAAGTGGTCGAGAAATTCGGCGTCGGTCCGGACAAGGTGATCGATATCCAGTCATTGGCCGGCGACAGTGTCGACAATGTTCCCGGCGTGCCGGGTATCGGCGTGAAGACGGCCGCGCTGTTGATCAATGAATACGGCGATCTCGACACGCTGCTGGAGCGCGCCGGCGAGATCAAGCAGAAGGGTCGGCGCGAGAAACTGCTCGCCCATGCCGAGGATGCCCGCATCTCGCGCACCCTGGTGACCCTGAAACTCGACGCACCCATGCCGGAAAAGCTGGAGGAATTCGGCCTCGGCGAGCCGGACCCGGATGTGCTTGTCCCCTTCCTCCGGGAGATGGAATTCCGCTCCTTCACCCGCAAGGTGGAAGAGGCGCTGGGCGGTCCGCCAGCCGATGAGACCGGCGACGCCACCGCGCCGATCAATCGCGACGCCTATGAATGCGTGACCACGATGGAGGCGCTCGAGCGCTGGATCGCCCGGTGCTATGAGGCCGGCCAGATCGCCGTGGACACCGAGACCGATGCCCTGTCCTCGACCGCCTCCGGCCTGGTCGGGATTTCACTGGCCACCGCGCCGGGGCAAGCCTGTTACATCCCGCTCGCCCATGTCGATCCGCAGGGAACGGGCGACATGTTCGATACCGGCGCTGCGCCCGAGCAGATCCCGATGGATCAGGCGCTGAAGGCGCTGAAGCCTCTGCTGGAAGACCCGGCCGTCCTCAAGATCGGGCAGAATTTCAAATATGATCTGGGCGTATTGTCCCGCTATGGCATTGATGTCGCGCCCTATGACGACACCATGCTGATCTCCTATGTCATGGACGCCGGCCTGCACGGGCATGGCATGGATGCGCTGGCCGAGCTTCATCTCGGCCATACCTGCATCCCCTTCAAGGAGATTTGCGGCACCGGCAAGAACCAGATCACTTTCGACAAGGTGCCGCTGGACAAGGCGACTCTCTATGCCGCCGAGGATGCCGACATCACCCTGCGGCTGTGGGAAATCCTGAAGCCGGCGATGATCGCCAAGAAGATGGCCACGGTCTACGAGACCCTGGAGCGGCCCATGGCCGATGTGCTCTCGAAGATGGAGCGCACGGGGATCAAGGTCGATCCGGACCAGTTGAACCGCCTGTCCTCCGATTTTGCGCAGAAGATGATGGCCGCCGAGGCCGAAGCCCATGAAGCGGCGGGCCGGGACTTCAATGTGGCGTCACCCAAGCAGATCGGGGAAATCCTGTTTGGAGAGATGGGCTTGCCCGGCGGCAAGAAGACCAAGACCGGGGCCTGGTCGACCGACGCCGCCGTGCTCGACCAGCTCGCCGCCGACGGTCACGCCCTGCCGGTGGCGCTGCTGGAATACCGCCAGTTTGCCAAGCTGAAATCGACCTATTCCGACAGCCTCTTCGCCCATATCAATCGCGACACGAAACGGGTCCACACCTCCTTCTCGCTGGCCGCGACCACGACCGGGCGGCTGTCCTCGACCGAACCCAA
>NZ_CAJQOO010000125.1 GCF_905480005.1 uncultured Maricaulis sp. | reverse complement strand
GAGTATTGAGTCGATAAAGGGAACCACCCCGCCAAGGGAAAGGAAGTGACCATGACAGAAGCTTATATCTTCGACGCCACGCGCACGCCGCGCGGCAAGAAAAAGAACGGAGCGCTCAACGAGATCACCGCGCTGCAGCTGGCCACCCAGCAGCTCGCCGCGATCCGTGACCGCAATAATCTCGACACCGCGCTCGTCGATGACGTGATCATGGGTGTCGTCTCGCCGGTCGGCGAGCAGGGCGCCAATATCGCGCGCTCCGCCGTGATCAATGCCGGCTATGCCGAGACCACGGGCGGCTACCAGCTCAATCGTTTCTGTGCCTCGGGCCTGGAAGCGGTCAATGTTGCGGCGGCCAAGGTGATGTCCGGCGAGGCCGATTTCGCCATTGGCGGCGGCGTGGAAGCCATGTCGCGCGTGCCGATGGGTTCCGATGGCGGCGCCATGGGCGTCGACCCGGAAATCTCCTTCGACAATTACATCGTGCCGCAGGGCGTCTCGGCCGACCTGATCGCCACCAAGCACGGCTTCTCGCGTGATGATGTGGATGCCTATGCGATGGAAAGCCAGAAGCGCGCCGCACGCGCCTGGGAAGAGGGCCGCTTTGCCAAGTCGGTCGTCGCCGTGAAGGACCAGCTGGGCACCACCATCCTTGCCCATGACGAGCACATGCGCCCGGGCACCGACATGCAGGGCCTCGGCTCGCTGAAGTCGGCCTTCAAGGACATGTCGGACTTCGTCGGCTTTGAAGCTGTCGCCACCCAGCGCTATCCCGAGATCGAGTATCTCAACTGGGTCCACACGGGCGGCAATTCCTCGGGCATCGTTGATGGCTCGGCCATGGTTCTCGTCGGCTCGAAAGAGGCGGGCGAGCGCGCCGGTCTCAAGCCGCGGGCGCGTATCCGCTCGATGGCTTCCGTCGGGTCCGAGCCGACCATCATGCTGACGGGTCCGGTTCCGGTTACCGCCAAGGCCCTGAAAAAGGCCGGCATGGAAGCGGGCGATATCGACCTGTGGGAGCTCAACGAGGCCTTCGCCGCCGTCGTGCTCCGCCTGATGCAGGCCTATGAGATCGACCACGACATCATGAATGTGAATGGTGGCTCGATCGCCATGGGTCACCCGCTGGGCGCGACCGGAGCGATGATCCTGGGCACCGTCCTCGACGAGCTGGAGCGCACGGGCAAGCAAACCGCCCTGACCACGCTCTGCGTCGGCGGCGGCATGGGCACCGCAACGATTATCGAGCGGGTCTAGTCATGAGCGACTCGAACGAGACAGATCGCAAGGACGAGCAGAGTCTCATCCGGCTTGGTCTCGCCCGGGGCGTGCCCCTAGGTCTTGCCATTGGCGTGGGCATGGGCGTGACTTTGCAAAACGTCGCGATCGGCATCTCGGTGGGAGTCGCTTTTGCGATATCATTCTCTGCCGTCTTCGGCGCTGCCAAGGCGAAAGAACTCAAGAAAAAGCAGGACGCCGCTGAAGACAGCGCCGCGTCCGATGAGGAGAAATCCTGATGACACTGAAAAACTTTACACTCGAAATCGACAATGACGGCATTGCCCTGGTCACCTTTGACAGCCCGGGCAAGTCGATGAACGTCATCTCTGCCGATGTCATGGATGACTTCGACGCGCTGACCGACAAGATCATCAATGACGACGCCATTAAGGGCGTGGTCATCACCTCGGGCAAGGCGGCATTCTGTGCCGGGGCCGACCTGTCGGAACTGGGCGGTTCGTCTGCGGCGCTGGCCAAGCTGCCGGAAGAGGAAATGAAGACGAAGCTGTTCGAGCAATGCTTCCGTCTCAACAAGACCTTCCGCGCCCTGGAAACCTGCGGCAAGCCGATCGCAGCGGCGGTCAACGGCCTCGCCCTGGGCGGTGGCTTCGAGATTGCCCTGGCCTGTCATTACCGGGTCATGCCGTCGGACAATCCCAAGGCCAAGCTCGGCCTGCCGGAAGCCATGGTCGGCGTGTTGCCGGGCGGTGGAGGAACCCAGCGCCTGCCGCGCCTGGTGGGTCTGATGAATGCCGCACCGATCCTGCTGCAGGGCAAGCAGCTCGACGCAGCCGCAGCGCAGGCCCAGGGCATTGTTGATGCCGTGGTGCCGGGTGGCGAGCTGGTCGCCAAGGCCAAGGAATTGGTCAAGGAAGACCCCAAGTCTGCCAAACAGCCCTGGGATGGCGACAAGTTCCGCTTCCCCGGTGGTGGCCCTTACCACCCCGCCGGTGCCCAGATGTTCGGTGCCGCCTCGCCGATGCTGCGCAAGACCAGCTATGGCAATTACCCGGCCCAGCGTTACATCCTGTCCTGCGTCTATGAAGGCTCGCAGGTCTCGATGGATGCCGCGCTGCGCATTGAAAGCCGGTATTTCACCAAGCTTTTGCTGCGCCCGGAAAGCCGCAACATGATCCGTTCGATCTTCCTGTCCAAGCAGGACCTGGACAAGGGCGGACGCCGTCCGGCCGGTCAGGACAAGGGCGAGATCAACAAGATCGCCATCATCGGTGCCGGTTTCATGGGTGCGGGCATTGCCACGGTGTCGGCCCAGGCCGGGATCGAGATTGTTCTCATCGACGCCACGCAAGAGGGCGCCGACAAGGGCAAGAAGCATTGTACCGACCACTTCGCCAAGGGCGTCGCCCGCGGCAAGCTGAGCCAGGACAAGGCTGACAAGCTGGGCGGTCTGATCACCCCGACCACGGATTACACCGCGATCAAGGATGTCGATCTGGTCGTCGAAGCCGTGTTCGAGAATTCCGAACTCAAGGCCAAGATCACCAAGATGGCGGAAGAGCAGATCGGCACCACGGCGGTGTTTGGCTCGAACACCTCCTCCATCCCGATCACCGATCTGGCCAAGGCGTCGGATCGTCCGGACAATTTCATCGGCATCCACTTCTTCTCGCCGGTCGAGAAGATGAATCTGGTCGAGATCATCATGGGCGAGAAGACCGGCGATTATGCCCTCTCGCGCACGATCGACTTCGTCACCAAGATCAAGAAGACGCCGATCGTCGTCTCTGACACGCGGGGCTTCTACGCCAATCGCTGCGTCATGCGCTATATCGGCGAGGGCATGAACCTGCTCGCCGAAGGCGTGAAGCCGGCCCTGATCGAGAATGCCGCCAAGATGGCCGGCATGCCGGTCGGTCCGCTGTCGCT
>NZ_CAJQOO010000124.1 GCF_905480005.1 uncultured Maricaulis sp. | reverse complement strand
CATGGGCAGCAGCAGGAAGGCGCCGCCAAAGGCAACGAAGATGCCGATGGTCACCCAGAAGGCGACGATCGGGCGCAGGAAGAGGAAGAGCACGATCAGGACCAGCACACCCCCGAACAGGGCGGAGTTGGCGATCGTTTCCATGCGGCCCGTATACATCTCCGAATTGTCCCACCACAGAGAGAGGTGAACGCCATCGGGCAGTTCCAGGCGCTTGCGGTCGATATAGTCGCGAACCTGCTGCGAGGTATCGACAACGTCGATATTCGGCGAGGTTTCCACGACGACCAACACCATGGACTCGCCATTATAGGTCGCTTCGAGATTGAAGTCGGAGAAGCCGTCGCTAACCCGGGCAACATCGCGGATACGCAGCGTGCCGCCATCCGAGGTCTGACGGATGATGATGTCCTCGAATTCCGGCGCGGTATCGGCCAGCTGGCGCGAGGTGATGCTCACATCACCCAGCTCCGTGCGGACACTACCGGCCGAGGCATTGAGCGAGCTCGAGCGCACGGCGCGAACGATCTCGTCAAAGGTCAGGTCATAGCGACGCAGATTCTCTTCGGAGACCTCGATCGAGACCTCTTCGCCCCGGGTCGCCCACATATTGACGATGGAGGCACCCGGCAGCTGGGCGACTTCGTCACGGATCTCGCGGCCAATGGCCTGCAGGTCCCGCCGGTCGGCGCTGCCGTGGACGGCAAAGCCGACGACCTGGTCCTGTGAGCGCCAGGGCGTCACGACCGGTCGGAAGGCGGATTGCGGCAGGTTGTTGACCGAGTCCACTTCCAGCTTGATGGCGTCGATGAACTCGCCGACATCAACCGAGCGCTTGCCCTCGATATTGATATTGCCGCCGCCTTCGCGGGCGGTGGAGGTGATCGTCTCGATACCGTCCATGTCGGACAGGGCTTCCTCGATCCGCACGATGATCTGTTCTTCGACCTCCTGCGGGGAGGCGCCGGGCCAGGCCACCGAGACGCTGGCGCCGTTCACCGAGACGGTCGGGAAGACCTCGCGATTGAGCGAGTTGTAGCCGATGAAACCGCCGATAACGGCGATGATCATGACCAGGTTGGCGGCGACGGTATTCCGCGCCCACCAGCCGACAATGCCGCCCCGCGGGGCTTCTTCATGAGTGGTGTTGGGATCGGTCATCGCCGTTGTCCTCCGTGTGGTTCCGTCGCTTAGCCAGCGCTCGCGACAGCGTCGTTGTCCGCTTCGCCAGTCTCGGTTTCTGCCAGGCCTTCTTCGGCCGGTTCATCGTCATAGGTCGCGGAATAGGCCGCGATCAGTTCGCCATCTTCCCCGAAGGTCTGGATGCGCATGCCATCGCTGGCACCGCGGATCGGAGAGGTGACCACCATCTCGCCGCCGCGTACGCCGGACGAAACAATGACTTCCTGTGCGTTCGAGTCGATTACCTCGACCGTACGGACCGAGAGCGTCCCGCCTTCCTCGGCGACATAGACATTGCTCTGGCCACGCAGCGCTGAGCGCGGCAGGACGTAGGCATTCTCGACATCGCGACCGGTGATACTGGCGGTCACGAAGAGGCCGACTGCCAGCGGCGTGCCATCAGCGGCGCCTTCGCCATAGGGGTCAATGACTTCGGCGATGGCGTAGAGCACGCGGGTCTGCGGATCGATGGCGCTGTCCGTGCGGGTGATATGTCCCTGCCAGGTGAGCTGGCGACCGGCCAGGGTCGCGCTGAGCTCGACCGGCATGCCGGCACCGCCACCGGCGTTGTAGGCTATCGGAATACCCAACAGACCCAGCTCGTGATCGGTCAGCGGCAGGCGCACCAGCACCGCGTCGGTCGAGAAGACCTCACCCAGCTGGGTGCCCGGGGCCACATACTGGCCGAGATCGGCATTCTTGGCCCGTACACGGCCGCTGAAAGGCGCCGAGATGCGGGTCCGAGCCATGTCCAGGCGCGCCGATTGCAGGGAGGCATTGGCGGCGGCCAGCTGGGCGCGGGCTTCAGCCATTTGCGGTTCGCGCAGGGTCAGGGAGGAGGCTTCGCCGTCTCCCAATTCTTCCCATTCGCTCGCCGCCAGTTCTGATTCGGCGCGCTCGCGGGCCAGAGCCTGTTCTGCCTGGGCGACCTGGGCCGAGGCGCGGGTCACGGCGAGGCGATAATCGGCATCCTCGATCTGGACGAGGGTTTCGCCGGCTTCGAAGAAACCGCCCTCGATGAAGTTCGGATTCACATAGGTGATGCGACCGGCAACCTGCGGCACCAGGCTGATCTGGGTACGCGGGCGGGCTTCACCCTGCGACGTGACCTGCAGGGCCACCGAGTCCAGCCGGGCCTCGTCAACAAATACCGCGACCGGGCGTGGCGCCGCATTGGCGCGCTCCGGCTCCTCCTGGGTCATGAACTGGGAGGCGATGATGCCGACGCCGACAATGCCGACGACAACAAAGATCAAAAAGCGTCCGATAAACTTGCCCATGATTATTCTCCTGTGTACGCGGCCGGGTCTGCGGACTGGGCCGCGGAGAAATCGCCGGCGAGGGCGAGATAAAGATCGACACGATTGGTCGCGCGCTCGCGACGTGCCGAGATGTACTGACTTTCAGCGCTGATGCGCCGTGATTGCGCGGTCAGCAGTTCGAAGATGGTGGATACGCCGCGGGCGTATTCGCGGACCACAAGGTCCTCGGCGGCGGCGGCTTCTTCATAGGCCTGCTGCAAATTCTCGACCCGCTGGGCGAGAATGGCATCGGCATGAATGGCGTTCTCCGATTCCTGCCATGCGGTCAGGACGGTCGAGATATAGCTCGCCACCAGACCTTCGGCATTGGCATAGACCTGATCGCGCTGCGCGATCAGGCGTCCACCGTCAAAAATCGGGGCGACCAGCGAAGCCGTGACGCTGGAGACCAGCGTGTCGAGGTCCAGAAGGTCGGAGACATCGACCCCGCCCGTGCCCGATGAACCGCGCAGGGAGAGGCTGGGAATGAGCGCCTTGGCGGCCGCTTCGGCCTGGAAGCCGGCGGCGGTCAGGCGGTTCTCGGCAGCCCGGACATCGGGCCGACGCGTCAGCATGTCGATCGGCGTGCCGAGGCCGCCAATCGCGCCGAATTCCGGGAAGTCGGCTTCCGGTGTCAACGAGGCGGCCGGGTAGCGACCGAGCAGGGTTTCAAGGCTGCGCGCCGAGGCTGATTCGGAACGCTGGCGCGAGGCCAGTGCGGCTTGCGAAGATGCCAGGGCACTGCGTGCGGTGCGGACGTCGGAGCTGCGGACAAGTCCGCGAGCAAAGCGGCGTTCGGTGAGATTGAGCGAATTCTGGCGCGTGGCGACATCGCGTTCGGCCAGTTCCGTCTGCAGACGGGCCTCGATCAGCGAGAACCAGCCCTTGGCGACCAGACCGGCGACCGACAACTGGCTCGCCCGGACGTCTTCCGCAGCGGCCTCGGCATTGAGCCCGCTGGCACGGGAATTGTCACGCAGGGCGCCCCAGAGATCGGTCTCCCAGGAGGCCGAGAGGCCGAGCCCGAAACTGTCTGACCCAGAGCCGACATTCGGCTGGGAGCGTTGATAGGTCACACTGCCATCGAGCGATGGCAGATAGCGCGCTCCGTCAATACGGGCGGCCGCGACCGCGCCGTGATAGCGCGCCAGCGACTGGGCCAGCGACGGATTGCCGTCGAAAGCTTCGTCGATCAGCGCCGAGAGGCGCTCATCCTGTAAAGAGGCGACCCAGTCACGGGCGAGTTCTGCACCGGCCTCACCATTGCCTGCAGACCAGGACGACGGTGCCGAGGGGAGAACCCCGTCGGAACCGAATTCCCGCGTCTCGAAGGCCTGCAGCGAGCTGCAGGAGGCGGTGGCCAGTGCTGTGGCGATTACTAGCAAACGTTTTGCCATGCGTTGTCCCCGCACGTCTTGATCCTGATTAGACCGGCATCCTAGAAAGGGCATAGCGAAAGTCAACAGATTTTTATCGAAAAACACTAAATGATTAGCGAATGGCATGAAAACTCTCTCGAAATTCGTGATGTACCAGGCCTGTCATTATGGATGAGATGCCGCAGGCTCGTCATTTGGATGCAAATCGGGCTAGATGGCGTGTAGCTGAGACACTGGCCCCGGCCCGGTTGGCGGCTTCATGACCCAAGATCGGCCTGAAAGCGACTAAAACTTGAGCAATAAAAGGGCTTCCGACGCGCCGTTGATCCGCATCCGGCGACGTGACACAGCCGCAGTTGCGGCACTGGGCAGCCTGGTGCTCGTGCTGTTCTGGTTGTTTGGCGAGCTGGGCTTCCTGGAAACGGTCGTGGCCATCGCCACGATCGCGGCCCTGTCGACATTCTACTATCTGACTGTCAGCACCACCATCAATCCGGCTGTCGGAAACCAGGCCTTGCGGGCGCGTGACGGTGATGAGGTCGACGAGGCGCAGCGCGCGAAGGTGATGCTCGAAAACCTTCCCAATCCCGTGCTCCTGATCGGTGCGGGCGGGCGGATCGAGATTGCCAATCCGGCCGCGCGCGAGTTTCTCGGCCTTGAAGCGGTGACCGGACATTTGTCAGCGGTCCTGCGTCAGCCGCAGGTTCTGGAGGCGGTCAGTGCCGCCCTGCGCGGTCAGACCGTAGCCCCGGTCGAATATTCGATAATGGCGCCGGTCGAGAGTCATGTCCGGGCCCATGTTGCACCGTTGGCGTCGCGCCGGGACCCATCCATGCCCTGGCGCGCCATGCTGGTCCTGTCCGACGAGACGTCGATCAAGCGCGCGGATCGCATGCGGGCCGATTTCCTCGCCAATGCCAGCCATGAGCTGCGGACACCGCTGGCCTCGCTCGCCGGCTTTATCGAAACGTTGCGCGGGCACGCCAAGGACGATCCGGACGCGCGTGATCGCTTCCTGGCGATCATGTTCGATCAGACCGAGCGCATGCAGCGCCTGATCAATGATCTCCTCTCCCTCTCGCGGGTCGAGATGGACGAACATGTTCCGCCCAACGGGACGGCAGATCTGGGCGCGATCATCGATGATGTGGTGGATGTCCTGCGACCACAGATCAGCGAGAAATCGATCGAGCTCGACTTGCAGGTCGAGCCGGCTCTCGCGATTGGTGATCGTGACCAATTGCTCGAAGTCGTGATGAATCTGGTCGAGAATGCGGTCAAGTATTCCGGTGCCGGGTCGACGGTCGAGATTCGCTTGTCAGGCCATCTCGGTCGTGACCAGGCAGAGCGCCCCGGCCTCACGCTCGGCCCCGAGGCCAGTCGCCTGACCCTCGCAGCGCCGGCCTCCGAGCCTGGCGACCACTTTGTAGCCATCCGAATTCGTGATGGTGGCCAGGGGATTGAACGCCGCAATTTGCCGCGCCTGTCCGAACGCTTTTACCGCGTTGATGGTCAGAAGAGCGGCCCCAGGGAGGGAACCGGCCTCGGTCTCGCCATCGTCAAGCATATCATCACCCGGCATCGCGGCGGTTTCACCGTCGAGAGCCGCCCGGGCGCGGGCTCGATCTTCAGCGTATTTCTGCCCATGCCGGAATCTTCTCGAAAAAATCCTGATTAATCAGGAAGTTGTCCAGGCGAGTCGATATTCCCTGCATGCAAGCCGGCCGTTGTCACAAAACTGTAGCCCGCTTGTCATAAACGGGGCTCGCAGCGGGCATCGGAAACGACTCGGTGCATAGGGAAACGGACCACCGATCGGCAAGCCGAGGGGAATTGCATGTCCATTATCGCCATAGTCGCACTTGCGATCATCGTGATGCTGGCCGGCGGCTTCTATGTCGGCCGATCGCGGGCGATTTCCGCCGTGTCCGGGGCGACCGCACGTCTGCACTCCCTGCCGAATTATCATGGATATTACGTCGCCATCTGGACCGGCCTGCCGGCTTTCATCCTGCTCGCTGTCTTCGGCATATTCGGCACCAGCCTGGTTGATCGCCTGACCGCATCGGAACTGCGCCGTGATGCGGCCGAACTGACCGCGAGTTTCGAGGAGGCGCTGGCCGCCGATTCCGAGACCCTGGCGGTGATGGAGGCTCTCGCCGTCCTGCGTGAGCGGTCCGAAAGTGCCGCGGCGAACGTGGCCGAACTGCGCAGCGCCAGAGGCAGTGACCGGGACCCGGCGCGCCTGGAGGCGCTGCAAAGCGAATACACCGATCTGGTCAATCAGCTGGCGACCGCTGAAGAAGTGCGCCTCGATCGGCGCAATATCCTGCGCGATGCCGTTCTGGACGAGGCGGTCGAGTCCGCAGCCCCGGTCCGGGCGCTGGCCGGGTTTGAACTCATGCACTCGCCGCGCGAGCGGCGTCAGCTCTTCCTGGCAGATGCCCGCCGGATCGCGACGGACGGGCTCGCCAGCCGCGCCAGCCCCGAGCTGGACGCGGCGGCTTCGATCATGCGCCGTCATGCGAGCCAGCTGCGCAATCTGGTCGCCGGTCTCGCCATTGTCATCGCCCTGGGCGGGCTGATCCGGACCCGGAGCCAGATCGCAGCTGCCTTCCGCGCGCGCAATCATGTCGAGAGCCTGGTCACGGCCATGCTCTTCCTGTCCTCGGTGATCGCGATCATGACCACGGTCGGGATCGTTTTCTCCCTGCTCTTCGAGAGCCTGCGCTTCTTCTCAACCGTGCCGCTGACCGACTTCCTGTTCGGCCTGCAATGGTCGCCGCAGATTGCCCTGCGTGCTGACCAGGTTGGTCAATCCGGTGCCTTTGGTGCCGTGCCGCTCTTCGCCGGCACGGCGATGATCACCTTGATCGCGATGATTGTCGCGGTTCCGATCGGCCTGCTCTCGGCGATCTATCTGTCGGAATATGCCGGTCCGCGCTTCCGCCTGACCGCCAAGCCGGTCCTGGAAATCCTCGCGGGCGTGCCGACCGTGGTCTATGGCTTCTTTGCCCTGCTCACTGTCGGCCCGGCCATTCGCGGCTTCTTCGCCATGATCGGTATTGAAGACGTCGTGACCCAGAGTGCGCTGTCGGCGGGCCTGGTCATGGGCGTGATGATCATCCCCTTCATCTCCTCGCTCAGTGATGATGTCATCAATTCCGTGCCGCAATCCCTGCGCGACGGGTCCTACGCCATGGGCGCGACCAAGTCGGAGACGATCGGGCGCGTCATCATTCCGGCCGCCTTGCCGGGTATTGTCGGCTCGATCCTGCTGGCCGTGTCACGCGCTGTCGGCGAGACCATGATCGTTGTCATGGCAGCCGGGCAGGGCGCCAACCTGACCGCCAATCCGCTGGAATCGGTCACCACGATCACGGTTCAGATCGTGATGCTGCTGACCGGTGACCAGGAGTTCGACAGTCCCAAGACCCTGTCCGCCTTCGCGCTGGGCCTGGTCCTCTTCGTCATCACCCTGGTGATGAACGTCATCGCCCTGCGCGTTGTGCAAAGATACCGGGAAAAATATGACTGATACGCCCGACATCTCGCCGATCCGGACCGCCGTCAGCAAAAATCTCGGCTCGCGCTATCGTGCGGAGTCGCGCTTCCGTGCCGCAGGCCTCGCCGCCGTCGCCGCGGCCGTCGGCATTTTGATCCTTCTGCTGAGCTCCATTGTCAGCGGGGGCCTGCCGGCCTTTTCGGCCAACCAGCTGCACCTGACCGTCGATCTCGACGAAGAGCTTGTTGATCCGTCGGGCGAGCGCAGCGAGGACTCCCTGCGCCGGGGCAGCTATAGCCGGATCCTGCAAAATGCCGTCCGCACCGAATTCCCGGAGGTGACGGGTCGTCGCGATCTGCGCAATCTGTTCAGCCTCTATACCGCGCTCAACGCCACCCGGCTGATGGACGAGGTGCTCGAGGACCCGACCTTGATCGGAACGCAGTACCGTTTCACCATGCCGCTGGCCGATGATCTCGATCTCTATCTCAAGGGAATGCTGGTCGACGAGCGCAGTTTCGAGCCGCAAGGCACGCTCAGCCTGGACGTTTCGGACGACGGCGTCATCGTCCGCTCCAGCGCCACCGATTTCCGCGACCTGGCGTCGGAAGTCGCCCGCACACTTCGCGCACGGGCGACCTTGCTGGAAGTCGATGCGGACATGCTTGCCGAGCGGGCGGAAGGGCTGAGCGGTACCGAAGCTGAAGACATGCTCTATGACGCCGAGCTCAACCGTCGCCAGGCCGCTGAAATCCGGGCCAGGCTCGAGACCGAGGCCGGTCCGATTGCACTCGATGGCAGCCTGCCGAGCATTCTCGTTGAAAGCGATGGCCGCACGGTCCTCCTGACCGATCTGGCGCGCAATGGCGCCGGCGGCACGGGGCGCTTCCTGCTGGGCAGCGAAGCCGTCGACGGCGAAAGCAATTGGTCGCTCCAGGTCATCGATACACCGGCCGAGCGCCGCCGTGTGTCGGATCAGCTGATCGTCTGGACGCGGGCCCTCGAGGCGCGCGGGGCGATCAGTGCAGCCTTCAATACCTATCTGTTCGCCAATGCCGACAGCCGGGAACCCGAGCTGGCCGGTGTGAAAGGCGCGCTTTACGGCTCCATCCTGACGATGATCATCACCATCATCATCTCGGTGCCGATTGGTGTCTTCACCGCGCTCTACCTTGAAGAATATGCCCCGAAGAACCGGTTTACGGCGCTGATCGAGGTCAATATCAACAATCTCGCCGCTGTGCCGTCGATTGTCTTCGGCCTGCTTGGTCTGGCGGTTTTCATCAATGCTTTCGGCCTGCCGCGCTCGGCGCCGCTGGTCGGGGGTCTTGTGCTGTCGCTGATGACGCTGCCGACGGTGATCATCGCCACACGGGCGGCGCTCAAGGCGGTGCCGCAATCCATCCGCGAGGCAGCGCTGGCGGTCGGGGCCTCACGGACGCAGACCGTTTTCCATCACGTCCTGCCGCTCGCTGCCCCGGGCATCCTGACCGGTGCGATTATCGGCCTGGCCCAGGCCATGGGTGAGACGGCGCCACTGCTGATGATCGGCATGGTGGCCTTCATTGCCGATGCGCCAACGCTGGGGCTGGAAGGCTTTACCGAGCCGGCGACCGTGATGCCGGTCCAGATTTTCCTGTGGTCGGATGGTGCTGAACGGGCTTTCCAGGCTCGCACCGCCGCCGCAATCCTTGTTCTTCTCGCGCTGATGATCGGCTTCAATGCCCTGGCCATCTATCTGCGCCGTCGCTTCGAGCGGAGATGGTAGTTTCATGACCGATACCCCTCTCAACACACCCGCTGACCTGCCGATCAAGGTCACCGCACGCAAAGTGACGGTGAGCTATTCCGGCAAACAGGCGCTGCATGATGTCTCGATCGACATTCCGGACCGCTCGGTCACGGCCTTCATCGGCCCGTCGGGCTGCGGCAAGTCGACCTTCCTGCGCTGCCTCAACCGGATGAATGACACGATTGATGGCGCCGTCGTCGGTGGGTCCCTGACAATCGATGGTCAGGAAATCAACGACAAGACGATCGACCCCGTTGTGCTGCGCGCCAGCGTCGGGATGGTGTTCCAGAAACCCAACCCCTTCCCCAAGTCGATCTACGACAATGTCGCCTATGGCCCGCGTATTCACGGCCTCGCCCTGACGCGTCCGGAGCTGGACGAGATTGTCGAGAACGCCCTGCGCAAGGCGGGGCTCTGGGACGAGGTGTCCGACCGGCTCACCCACCCCGGCACCGGCCTGTCCGGTGGCCAGCAGCAACGCCTCGTGATCGCCCGCGCGATCGCGGTCAATCCGGAAGTCATCCTGATGGATGAGCCGTGCTCGGCCCTGGATCCGATCGCCACGGCGCGGATCGAGGAGCTGATCGACGAGCTGCGCGAGAATTACTGCATCATCATTGTGACCCACTCGATGCAACAGGCGGCCCGGGTTTCGCAGCACACGGCCTTCTTCCACATGGGTCATCTGGTCGAATACGGGTCGACCGAGGACATCTTCACCAATCCGCGCGACACCCGCACGCAAGACTACATCACCGGACGCTTCGGCTAGGCCATCGCGTTCATCGAGAGGAGGGCCAGTCAATGGCGCTTTCCAGAACTGCCCACATCGTCACCGCCTATGGCGAGGAACTTGATCAGCTCTCCGACGATCTGGCCCGGATGGGCGGACTCGTCGAGACGCAGCTCGAGAAGTCGATCTCGGCGGTTGTCAGGCGTGATGCCAGCATAAAGGCGGACATCAAGGCGCGCGAAGTCCAGGTCAATGCCCTGCAGGTCGATATCGAGAAGCGTGTCCTGCGGCTTTTCGCCCTGCGCCAGCCGCTGGCGACGGATCTGCGCATGACCATCTCGGCACTCAAGATCGCCACCGATCTCGAGCGGATCGGGGATCTGGCCAAGAATATTGCCTATCGGGCCGGTGACCTTGCCGGCTATGCGCCGATGGCCCTGACCCAGCAGGTCGAACGTCTGGGCGCCATCGTGATCAAGCAGTTGAGTGAGGTCCTCGACGCCCTGTCCTCGGCCGATGTCGAGCCCGCCGTCCGGGTCTGGCATTCTGATGACGAGGTCGATGAGCGCTACAACACGCTGGTGCGCGAGATGCTGATGTCGATGACCGAGGATTCCGGTCTCGTCGGGCCGGGTGTCCACATCCTCTTCGTGGCCAAGAATCTCGAACGCATCGGCGATCACGCGACCAATATTGCCGAAGCCGTCCATTTCATGGTGACCGCCTCCCCGCTGGTGGAAGACGGACCACACTGACGCTGTTTCTGATCGATAGCCCGGAGCCAATCGATGAATCCCCAAGTCCTTGTCGTTGAAGATGAAGATGCCCTGGCCACCCTGCTTCAGTACAATCTGGAGAAGGAGGGGTATTCGGTTGCCGTTGCCCGCGATGGCGAAGAGGCGCTGATACAGGCTGAAGAATCGACGCCGGATCTGGTCCTGGTTGACTGGATGCTGCCGAAAGTCTCCGGCATCGAAGTCTGTCGCCGCCTGCGCGGGCGCCAGGAAACCGCCAATGTGCCGATCATCATGCTGACCGCCCGGGGCGAGGAAACCGATCGTGTCCGCGGTCTGGATACCGGCGCTGACGACTATGTCGTCAAACCCTTTTCCATGACCGAGCTTTTCGCCCGCATCCGTGCCGTCCTGCGCCGTATCCGGCCGGGGCTTGCGGGGGACGTCATCGAGGCTGGCGACATCAGCATGGACCGGGTCGCTCACCGGGTCCGGCGCGCGGACCGCGAAATCCATCTCGGACCGACCGAGTTCCGGCTGTTAGACTATCTCATGCAGCATCCCGGTCGCGTCTTCTCACGTGAGCAATTGCTCGACGCGGTCTGGGGGTCTGACGTTTATGTCGAGGCGCGGACCGTGGACGTCCATGTGGGACGCTTGCGCAAGGCGCTCAACAACAAGCAAGAGCGTGACCCGATCCGAACCGTCCGCTCCGCCGGTTACGCGTTTGATGTGAATGCGTGATCTTGGCGCGATCCTGATTGAGGGCATTTCAGCGGACGAGATTGTCAGCCTCGACGAGATTGAGGCGCTAGCGGTGATCGACCGTCCAATCATTGTCGGCGTAGGGGCCGGCAGCGTACTCGCTCAATTCAATCGGGATGATGATGTCCTGCAGGTAGAAATAGCGATCGCCGAAGGTGGCGGAGAGGGCATTCTCGCCGCGTTTGTTGACGTAGTTGAGCGGGCGGCGATCGCGCGCTCAATCCGGGCGATCAAGTGGACAGTGTATGCGCGAAACTGTGCGTCGCCCAATCCAAAACTTGAACGCGTTTTGACCGCAATGGGATTCGAGATTCTCGTCGAACCAGTCGAACACTACTGGCGCCAAACATCGACCAATCAGTCTCTCCTTTCGAGGCGTTAGACCTCATCCAGGATCGTGCTGGCTGCCGTTCGCAGGGCATCAGCCAATTGCTGGAGGCCGTCCGTCAGCGGCGAGCCCTGGCGCCAGACAAGGGCGATATTGCGCTCGGCCATGGGCGTGTCGATACGTCGATAGACCAGCACGTCGTCGCGGCGCGCCTCGCAGGTCACATAGAGCTGCGGCAGGACGGCGACGCCGGCGCCCAGTGCGGCCATGTGTCGGATCGCATCGAGTGATGTCCCCTCATAATCCGTTGAGACAAACGCTCCCGCGGCATGGGCCAGTTCGGAGACCAGCGAGGTCAGGCGGTGGCCCATGCCCAGGGTCAGGACCGGTCGCCCGGCCAGCTGGTCCAGATCCAGCGGGCCGGCTTCGGCGGCCAGCGGGTCATCGCTGGGTACGGCGACCCACAGGCTTTCCCGGAACAGGTGCGCGCTGTCGGTCGGACTATGGTCTTCCGGCGTTGAAATCAGCACGTCCATCTGACCGTCCGTGAGCTTGTCCTGGAGCTCGACGGTGGACTCCTCGCGGATGGAGAGCCGAAGGTCGGGAAACTCCCGGTGCAGTGTGCCCGTTGCTCGCGGCAGGAGATACGGTCCGATCGTGGGCAGGACGCCCATGCGGACGCGGCCATATAGACCGAGCCCGCCGCTTTTCGCGATGGATTGCATGTCCTCCATCTGCCGCAGGACATATCGGGCCCGGCGCACGATTTCGGCGCCGAGTGGCGTCATTCTCGCGCCATGACGTCCTCGCTCGAACACAATTGCGCCCAGATGGGACTCGGCCTCGGCGATCTGCGCGGACAGGCTTGGCTGACTGACATGAAGCCGTTCGGCCGCGTCCGAGAAACGGCCGGTATCGGCAGTCGCAACGAGGTATTGAAGTTGGCGGAGGGTCGGGCGCATCTATAGTTTTTCCCTACTTCAAAGATAAGTTTCTTATTATTTAGCTATCTAACTGGCGGGGGTAAACACGCCCTGCCTGATCGTCCCTGTTGTGATCGAGGCGGAACGAGGCCGGTGATCGGCCACATACGGGCATGCCTCGCAAATGCCCGTCCGAAACCGGCAGGCCCGGCCAGTTTTGCGTGTCCCCGCAAGTCCCTGGTCGGGTCTCTTCCTGCGTGAGAAGCCCGCAACGCGATCCAAGGAGTATGACATGGATTGGCTAAGCCTCGCCGGTACGACCCTGTTCTCACCGGCGGTACTCTTTTTCGTCCTTGGACTGCTGGCCGCCATTGTCCGATCCGACCTCGCCATCCCGGACGCCATTGCCAAGGGCTTGTCGCTCTATCTCGTGATGGCGATCGGCTTCAAGGGCGGAGCCGAGATGGCGATGGCCGATCCGTCATCGCTTATTCTCCTGCTTTGTGCCGGGATCATCCTGTCAGCCGGCCTGCCCCTGATCGGCTTCGGTCTTCTCAGGGCGACAACCGGCGTGTCCCGGATCGACGCTGCCGCGATCGCGGCTCACTATGGTTCAATCTCCATTGTCACCTTCATCGCTGCCAATGACGCCGGAGCCGCACTGGGCCAGGCCGGTGGCGGTTACATGGTTGCGGTTGCGGCGGCCATGGAAGCGCCGGCCATCCTGACGGGTCTCATCCTGGCGGGGCGAGCCCTGGCAAAATCCGGCGGATCCGGATCAGCCCTCTCATCATCGGTCATCCGCGATGCCTTCACCAATGGCTCGATCCTGCTGCTGCTGGGCGCTTTCGCGATTGGCTGGATAAGCGGGCCGGCCGGCATGGCGACAGTGGCGCCCTTCTTTGTGGACATTTTCCGCGGCGTGCTTTGCCTCTTCCTGCTCGACATGGGCCTGATTGCCGGGCGCGGATTGATCCAGCACCGGAATTTGCTGCGTCTCCCGCTGATCGGTTTCGGCTTGTACATGCCGGCCATCGGTGCCGCGATCGCGCTGTTGGCCGCCTGGCTGATCGGCCTGTCGCCGGGAGATGGGGCGCTGTTGATGACCCTGTCGGCGTCGGCGTCCTATATCGCGGTCCCGGCCGCCATGCGTCTCGCCTTGCCGCAGGCCAAGGCGGCGCTTTCGCTGACGCTGTCACTGGGCGTCACCTTCCCGTTCAACCTGATCGTCGGCATTCCGGCCTATGCCTGGCTCGCCGGCCGTATTCTGGAGGTTTGATCATGCAAGACTGGCAATCGAAGGTTCGCGTGGAAATCCTCGCAGACGAGGTCCACATGCCGAAATTCGAGACTTGTCTGGCCGCCGCTGACCTGACGCACTGGACCGTGCGCCCCCTGGCGCGGGGTCGGCAGGGAGAGGATCACTGGAACCGCAGTGGCCATATCGTTGATGCCGGGAGGCAGGCAGCCCTTGTCTTTTTCGTATCCGGGTCGGCGTTCGACGCCCTCCTGATGCGGCTGGACCCCTTGCTGGAAGACTTCTCCGCCGATCTCTATTGCCAGAAAGACTGGCTGCGACGGCGTGTAGCGGGCCCCGAGGCTCGCAGGGACTAGCCCGAAGACGGGCGGCTGACTGTCCAAAAAAAAACGGCCGCCTCGAGAACGAGGCGGCCATGGTCTGTCCCGGAACCTGGGTGAGGGTCGGGTCAGAAATTATAGCGGCGCGTGGCAGCAATCGAGTCGAGCGCGGCGGACGCGTCGGAATTGCGACGGCGACGCTTCTGGCTCGGCTGGTAGGCCATGTCAGAGTGAGCGTTGCAATAGGCCTGGCCGGTGTCCGCCTTGCGTCCGCAGAAACGGAATTCGGATTGGGCCGGATCGCCGATCGGCCATTTGCACATGCTTTCGCGGAGCGTCAGCACGGTGGCAAATTCACCGGAGGGCAGGACGGCTGGCTCCACCGGCGCCGGCGCGGCAGCCGGGGGCGCTGAGGGGGAGGGGCGCGCGACAGTGCGGGCCGGCGCGGTGGAAGCCGTTGTGGCGCGCGGACGGGAGGGTTTGGCGGTCCGGCGAGCCGGACGTGACGGTGTTGCGCGACCTGACAAACCCAGGCGGTGGACCTTGCCAATAACGGCATTGCGAGTCACACCACCGAGCTGTTTTGCAATCTGACTCGCGCTCAGGCCTTCCGACCAGAGTTTCTTGAGTTCTTCTACGCGTTCGTCAGTCCAAGCCATCGCCCTTGTCTCCCGTCTGGGATGCGCTTGCCTACCTTGTTGAGGGTAAACTGCGCATTGCTCAATGCATGTTTAATTACACTAGATATTGTACCTACGCGAGCTGATGCCACAAGATCGAGTTCTGGTCATACCTGTGGAAAGCTCACTTGCAGCCCCAATCGTTAACGCAGATGGTTACCGGGGTATTAAGGGTAATTCGATATGAGTAACGTCGCCTTAACTGATTTTCCACAGCCCAAGAAGTTCGGCCTTTTCAATGCCTTGGGCTTATGGACCTTGTACAAGAAGGAAGTGCGTCGATTCTTGAAGGTCGGCATGCAGACCGTGCTCGCACCGGTCGCAACGACGCTGCTTTACATGACCGTCTTTGCTGTCGCGATCGGTGCGCGACGCGGAGATGTCGGCGGGATCCCCTTCGCGGAATTCCTGGCGCCGGGCCTGATCCTGATGGGATTGCTCAATAACGCCTTTGCCAATTCCGGCTCGTCCATCCTGGTGTCCAAGGTGCAGGGCAATACGGTTGATTTCCTGATGCCACCGCTCTCGGCGCTGGAATTATTCATCGCCTTTACCGGTGGCGCGATGACCCGCGGCGTCCTGGTGGCCGCTGTCACCGCGCTTACGCTGATCCCCTTCATCGATGTCGTGCCCGACCATTGGTGGGCGGTCGTCTATTTCGGCTTCAGCGCTGCGGCGATGCTGGCAATGATCGGGATTGTCGGCGGCCTGTGGGCGGAGAAATTCGATCACATGGCGGCGGTCACGACCTTCGTGATCACGCCGCTGACCTTCCTGTCGGGAACGTTCTACTCGATCACCAACCTGCCCGGACCCTTGGCCACGATCAGTCATTTCAATCCCTTCTTCTACATGATTGACGGCTTCCGCTACGGCTTCACCGGCCATGCCGACGGCAATCTCGTGATCGGTGTCATTCTGCTGGCGGTGATCAACCTTGCGCTGGGGGCGCTCAGCTATGGGCTGCTGCATGCAGGCTGGCGCTTGAAGAGCTGAACGGGGCGGCATAGAGGAGAAGAAAGGCCCGCATCCAGACAGGGCCGGACAATCCAGCCGGACACTCCAGGAGGAAACGACATGCCCGCACCGATGATGGATACCTACGCCCCGCCGGATCTGGTCTTTGACCATGGCAAGGGCCCGCGCCTCTACACCGCGGATGGCGATGGGTATCTCGACTTCATTTCGGGGATCGCCGTGAACTGCCTGGGCCATGCCCATCCCAAAGCCGTGGCTGCGCTCACAGAGCAGGCCGGCAAGCTCTGGCACCTGTCCAACATGTTCAAGGTGCCGGCCGGCGTCGACCTCGCCGACAAGCTGACCAAGGCGACCTTCGCCGACCGCGTCTTCTTCACCAATTCCGGTGCCGAGGCGATGGAATGTGCGCTCAAGACCGCGCGTCGCTATCACTATGTGAACGGCAATCCGCAGCGGTATCGCATCATCACCTTCACCGGGGCCTTTCACGGTCGCACCTATGGCGCGATCAATGCCGGCGGCAATCCGAAATATCTCGAGGGCTTCGGTCCGGCGATGGAAGGGTTTGACCAGGTCGAGTTCGGCGATCACGAGGCGCTCAAGGCTGCAATCTCCGACGAGACCGCCGCGATCTGCATCGAGCCGGTCCAGGGTGAGGGTGGCGTCCGGGCCGTTCCCGAGCAATGCCTGCGCGGCCTGCGCGACCTGTGCGATGAGCACGGGCTGATGCTGATCTATGATGAAGTCCAGTCCGGCGCCGGCCGGACGGGCAAGCTCTTTGCCCACCAGTGGGTCGAGGGTGCGGAGCCCGATATCATGGCGGCTGCCAAGGGTATTGGCGGCGGTTTCCCGATGGGGGCCTGCCTCGCCACCGAGGCTGCGGCCGAAGGCATGGTCGTCGGCACGCATGGCTCGACCTATGGCGGCGGACCGCTGGCCATGGCCGTCGGCAATGTTGTTTTCGACGAGCTGACTTCCGACGGCTTCATGGAGCAGGTGGTTGATGTGTCCAACTATCTGACCCAGCAGCTGCACGGTTTGATGGACCGTCATGGCGACAAGATCGAGCAGGTGCGTGGCAAGGGATTGCTGATCGGCGTCAAGCTGAAGCCGGGATATGACCCCAAGAAGCTTGCAGGCCTGGCCCGCGATCGCCATCTCCTGATCGGCGCGGCCGGCGATAATGTCTCGCGCATGGCGCCGCCGCTGATCATTTCCAAGCAAGATGCCAGCGAGGCGGTCTCGGTGCTCGATGACGCACTGGCCGCTCTGGAAAAGACGGCCTGATATCCAGGCCTGACAGACAATGAGGAATAGAGCTGTGGGTGATCCGCTCGGAGAACACGACAATATCGTTGCCGGCTTTCAGATCGAAGGCCGCACGGTGCGTGGGCGGGTCACCCGGCTCGGCTCGGTCCTCGATGACATCCTGTCCGCGCACGACTATCCCGAGCCGGTTGCCCGCTTGCTCGGCGAGGCGGTGCTGGTCACCACGCTGGTCGGCGATGCGCTGAAGTTTGACGGTCGCCTGATCGTTCAGGCCCAGGGCGACGGTCCGGTGCGTTTCCTGGTCGCCGAATATGTGACCGGCGAGGGCGTGCGCGGCTTCGCCTCGATGGATCGTGCCGCGGTGGACGCGGTCCTGGTAGACACGCCGGCGCCCGAAGCGATGATGACCAGCCTGCTGGGACGCGGCTCTTTCGCCATGACGATCGATCACGGCCCGGACATGGACCAGTATCAGGGCGTGGTAGCGCTCGAGGGTGAAAGCCTGAGCCAGGTTGCCGAAACCTATTTTCGCCAGTCCGAACAGACCCCGACCCGGCTGCGCTGCGCGATCGGTGAAATCTGGACGGGTGATGAGGCCCGGCAATGGCGAGGCGGCGGTTCGCTGCTGCAATCGGTTGCCGGCGACGAAGCCCGCGGCTCGGCCGAGGACGACTGGGATCATGCCAGGGCCCTGTTCGAAACCGTCGAGGACGGCGAGCTCCTCGACCCCGACCTGTCCGCCGGCGCGCTTCTCTATCGCCTGTTCAACGAGGACGGTGTGCGCCTGCTCGAGCCGACGGGCGTCACCAAGCGCTGTTCGTGCGAACGCGAGCGCCTGCGCCGCATCATCGCGTCTTTCCCGGCCGATGACCGGGCGGAGATGGAGGCTGATGGCGCCATCGTCATGACCTGCGAATACTGCAATCGCGACTGGAAGTTCGACCCTCGGGATGTGGACGGGGCGACAAGCTGATACCTGACGAAATCGGCCGAATGACGTTGCAGTGCAACATAACTTCTCGGCTCATGACAACGCTCCGGTAACGCCTGACGTAGACAGTCTCGCCCAAGTGGGAAGGCAAGCATCCGGCGCCATGGATTCCAAAACGCTCATTCTGGCCATCGTGCCTGTCATTCTTGCGGGCGTATTCATCCATGCGGTGAATGCGGCGATCCAGCAAGACAAGGACGGCCCGCGCTGGTGGCTGGCCGGGACCGCCATGCATGGCATCGGCCTGGGTCTGATCTCCCTGCGCGGTGTGGTTCCGGATGTCTTCGGCATCGTGCTGGGCGACATCATGGCCGCTGGCGGTTTCCTCATCATGCTCGAAGGCGCCGCGCGCTTTGCCGGTCTCAATGTGCCTCGCTGGCAATTGGGCGGCCTGGCGGGTGTCGTGGTGATCGGGTTTCCGGCCTTCACCTGGATTGTGGACAGCGCGGCCCTTCGCTTTGCGGTCTTCGGCGTGGCCGTGATCATCCCCAACCTGCTGATGCTGTCCTATCTCTCGGTGATCGGGCAGCGCGACGGCAATCCGGGTGTGCGCCTGCTGCGCTACACGATCTTTTACTTCGTGGGGTCACTCGCGGTGATCTCTGTCGGCGTTGTAGTGTTCGACCCGGACATGCCCAGCGTGCTGGCGCCGAACCAGCTGGTTGCGTTCGGCATTCTCTCGCTGATCGTCGTCGAGACCAATCTGGTGTTCGGCTTTGTCCTGCTTTCCGCCGGGCATTCGGCCGCTGTCCTGCGCAAGGCCGCGTTGACCGATCACCTGACCGGCCTGCCCAATCGCCGCGCCTTCGAAGCCATGGTCCATCGCGAGTTCGGGGTTGCGGAGCCGGCGGCCCGCCAGTCAGCGCTGGCCGTGTTCGATGTCGATCATTTCAAGCAGGTCAACGACACTTACGGGCATGATGTCGGTGACGCGGTGCTGCAGCACATTGCGGACGTGCTCAAGCGCGCCATTCGGGACACCGACCATGTCGCCCGCCTGGGTGGCGAGGAATTCGTGGCGCTGATCCATGCGGGCGGGCCTGCCAGTGTCGGCGAGATCGCCGAGCGGGTCCGGCAGGCTGTCGAGGACTCGCCTTTCGAGCTGGATGGCAAGGTGATCGCCATCACCATTTCGGCCGGACTGGTTGAAGTGAGGGGCGATGAGCCCTGCCTGACGCGCCTGTTCAAGCAGGCGGATACGGCGCTTTACGAGGCCAAGGATGCCGGCCGCAACCGGGTCATTCTCGCCGCCGCCTAGGCGCGCCAGAAGCGTGGGCTGAGCAGGATCAGCACAGCCAGGACTTCCAGCCGACCAATGAACATGTTCGCCGTCAGCACCCATTTGACCGGGTCTGAAAGGGGTTCAAACGTCCCGGACGGCCCGATGATGGAGCCGAGACCCGGACCGACATTGGTCAGTGTTGCCGCGGCGCCGGACAGGGCGGTGATCAGATCCAGGCCCATCGCCGACAGCACCGCCGCCGAGACCGCATAGACCGCAAAGAAGACGAAGAAGAAGCCCAGCACCGAGTGCAGGATGCCGTCCGAGACCGGTCGCCCGTTATAGAACATCGGGATCACGGCATTGGGCTGAAGCAGGCGGGCGAGATAGCGGCGAATGGCCGTGCCGGCGACCTGGAAGCGGAAGATCTTGATCGAGCATGTGGTTGATCCGGCGCACCCGCCTATGAACATGAAGACGAAGAAGCTGGCCTGGGCGAGCGGCCCCCACTGGCCGTAATCCGTCGTCGCAAACCCGGTGCCCGTGATGATCGAGACGGCGTTGAAGCTGGCATGGCGCCAGGCTTCGCCATTGGCATTCTCCGCGCCTTGAGACAGCAGAAGGGCGGTCAGCCCGAGGGCCGAAACGAATATGACCAGGATGAAACCGCGAACTTGCGCATCGCGCCAGAAACCGTGGAGCCGCCCCCGGGCGGCGAGGAGATAGGCTCCAAAGGGCAGGGAGGCGAGGATGATGAAGATCGTCCCGATCATGTCGGCCCCGAGCCCGAAATAGGTCCCCATTGACCCGTCCGAGGTCGAGAAACCGCCGGTCGAGACCGTGGACATGGCGTGGCAAAGGGCGTCCAGCCAAGGCATGCCCACCGCCATGTAGGCGACAAGGCAGGCCACGGTCAGGGTGACATAGATCACCGTGATGCCCGCGGCGATCTGGGTCGCGCGCGGCAGGACCTTGTCCGACTTGTCGCCGGTTTCCAGCTGGAAGAGCTGCATGCCGCCAATGCCCAGCATGGGCCAGAAGGCCATGGCGGTGACAATGATGCCGATCCCGCCAATCCATTGCAGGATGGCGCGCCACAGCAACATACCCGGCGGGCGGAAATCGAGCCCGGTGATCACGGTGGCGCCCGTCGTCGTCAGGCCGGAGATCGCTTCGAAGATCGCGTCGGTCCAGCTCAGGTCCTGGCCGGACAGTCTCAGCGGCAGGGCGGCACACAATGCCAGGCCCAGCCAGGCGCCGACAATGAGCACGAAGGCACCGCGCGGCGGCATGTCACCGACCGGCCCACGCGTGGCAAGCGCCACGGCTCCGCCGACAAAGACGCCGATCACTGCCGACAGGATAAAGGCGGTGGCGCTCTCATGCTCGCCGGCGCTGAAATCCACCAGGGCGGGGGCCAGCATGGTCGTCGCGAGGACGGTGACCATCATGCCGATCATGAAAAGAACTTGCCGCAGGGCCTGGGTCACGAGCGCATGATTTCCTGAGTTAGGTCCGTCATTTGTGCGCGGTTACGCGATCAGTGCAACCAGAGACGATCAGAGGGGCGGTCCAGCGAGAAGCCGGGAATGGTGGCGGCGAAACTCTCGCCATCGCCGCGACGCATCTCATAACTGCCGCTCATGAAGCCGGACGGGGTCGGGAGCGGCGCGCCGGACGTATAGCGGAAACGTTCGCCGGGTTCGATCACCGGCTGCTCGCCGATCACGCCCATGCCCTGGATATGTTCGGTCCGCCCATTGGCATCGGTGATGACCCATTTGCGCGCAATCAGCTGGACCGGCTGCTCGCCCGTATTCTCGATCTCGATCGTGTAGGCCCAGACATAGCGGCCATCCTCCGGCGTGCTCTCGTCTTCGAGATAATCCGGACTGACACTGATCCGCACGCCGCGGCTTTCGTGCTCATACATGAGATGCCCCTGTGGCCAGTACTCCAGGTCCGAGCTCGGGTCTGGCCGTCAATTCAAGGTCGCCATCATCAACCTGCGCGCAAGGCGGCTCAACCCCCACGGTCAGCATCGCTGGACAGCGCGCGCGGGATGTTGGACATCTGCCTATCCCAGACAGGCTGATCGTGACCTATGGCTGACACCGGAATCCTCCCAGATCATCATCTCGCTGCCCTTCTCGGGCGCGGCATCCTCACAGCGGACGCGCCGCTGGCTGAAGGACAGGTTCAGCCCGCCAGCATTGACTTGCGGCTTGGCCGCGAAGCCTGGCGCCTGCGTGCGAGCTTCCTTCCGGGGCCGGAGCGGACGGTTGCGGAGCGTCTTGATGATGATCTCGTCATGCATACGGTCGACCTTCGGGCCGGGGCAGTGCTGGAGACGGGATGCGTTTACCTCGCGCCTTTGCAGGAAGGTCTGAAACTGCCGGCCGGCCTGTCGGCGGCGATGAATCCGAAAAGCTCGACCGGGCGGATTGATGTCTTCACCCGTGTCATCACGGACCGCGGTGTCGCCTTCGATCAGGCGCCTGTTGGCTATGATGGTCCGCTCTATGCGGAAATCTCGCCCTGCACCTTTTCCGTTCTGGCGCGCGAGGGCGACCGTCTGAGCCAGGTCCGCTTCCGTCAGGGTGAGCACAGGACGTTGCGCGAAGTGACGGTGAGTGTCGACCTGGCCGGTTTTGGCGACGGGATTGTCGGCTATCGCGCCCGGCGTCATTCCGGGCTGGTTGATCTGGCGAAAATCGGCGGGCATGCCGCGCGCCGGTTCTGGGAACCCCTGCGCGCTCCGGATCGCCGCCTGATCCTGGATCCGGGCGAGTTCTACATTCTCGCCTCGCAGGAGGCGGTCGAGATCGGGCGGGGCGAAGCGGCGGAGATGGCCCCCATCGCCACCGAGATCGGTGAGTTTCGCGCTCACTATGCCGGCTTCTTCGATCCCGGCTTCGGCACCGCCGAGGCCGGCGGCATCGGCGCTCGCGCCGTGCTTGAAGTCCGCGGCCGCGATGTGCCCTTCATCCTGGAGCACGGCCAGCCGATTGCGCGTCTGGTCTATGAGCCCATGCTGGCCATGCCGGAGACGGCCTATGGGCAGGTCGCGTCGAATTACCAGGCCCAAAGCCTGAAGCTGTCGAAATTCTTCACCAGCGAATAGCCGGGTTTTCTGGCTTTTCCCCTTGATTGTGGCGTCGCAAATCTAAATCTTACTTCTCAGTTACCCTTTGGTGGGGTTTTCGTAAGGGAGGGGAGTATGGCCCGTTTGTTAGGCCTCGTGACGCTGCTGCTTATTGCGGGTGGGACCGCACAAGCTCAGGCGCCTGTGCCATCAATCGACGATTATGCCGCGATGGCCAACATGTCGTCGGTCAGCATCTCGCCGAATGGTGAGCGCATTGTATTCATTTCCGGTGAGAGCCGCGCCGAGCGCTCCATCGTTGTGTATTCGCTGGTTGGTGCAGCGCCGCAGGTCATTGATGGTGGTGACGACCAGGTTCTGGCGGCGGTCTCCTGGGCCAATGACGACAATCTGCTCGCGACCTATTCGGAACGCCGCGATATGGCGTCGGTCGGTGAGCGGGTCGATGTCTTCCGCACCTATGTCATCCGCGCCGATGGGAGCCGGAACTGGGAGCTCAGCCAGTATAAATCCCTCGCCAACCGGGACATCGCCGACCCCGACTCCATGCTGGTCTGGCAGCCGGTGCTTCAGGATAATCGCGGGTCGCGCTCCGCGGGTGATGGTGTGGAGCGGGCCGTCGGCCTGTTCCGTCAGGAATTCTCGCGTGACCGGTCCGCTCGTCGGGTCTTCATCGGTGAAGGCGGGTTCAACTATGTGCTCAATGCCGAGAATGAGCCGGTCGTGCGCTACACGACGGATGACGGCGAATTCGAGCTCTGGGCCAATCTGGACGATTCCGGCTGGGACCGCGTCTACAATGAAAACCTGACCCGTGAACGCTTCCGCTTCGGTGCCCGTCGGTCGGACCGGTGGACCGGGCGCATGACCAATTTGGCAGGTCTGGATGCAACAGGTCAGTTCGGCTATTTCACATCCCGCGTGAATGACGACCGTGCGGCCGTCTTCCGCTTCAACTTCGAGACCAATGAGATCGAAGGTCCGGTGGTCCAGTCTGATCTGGCCGATGTCGGCAGCTTCATCCGTGACTGGCGCACGAATGCCATTATCGGTGTGCGCTGGGCTGAAGAGCGCCAGCGCGTCGAGTATTTCGACGAGACCTTTGCCGGCATCCAGTCCCAACTGGAAGGCTTCTTCCCCGATTCCAACGTTTCAATCTCGAGCTGGGATCAGGATTTCCGCCGCGTGATCATTTCCATCGGTGGTGGCCAGACCAGCCAGAGCTATTACCTGCTGGATCGTCAAAGTGGCGAAATGGCCTTCCTGGCCGGGGCCTATGACCGGATTCCCGATGAGTCTGTGGCGTCCGTCGAGATCGTTCACTTCGAGGCTCGTGACGGCGTCGAATTGTTCGGTTATCTCACTCTGCCGCCGGGCCGCGAAGCGCGCGACCTGCCTCTGGTGATGCTTCCGCATGGTGGACCGCAGGCTCGCGATTTCTATGGCTTCGACCCCTGGTCTCAATTCCTGGCCTCGCGCGGTTATGCGGTTTTCCAACCACAATTCCGCGGGTCCGAGGGATTTGGCCGCGACTTCATCACCATGGCACATGGTGAGTGGGGCCGTGCCATGCAGGATGATGTCTCTGATGCGGTGAACCATCTGGTCGAAAGTGGCGTGGCAGCGTCCGACCGCGTTTGCCTGTTCGGCTGGTCCTATGGCGGCTATGCGGCCCTGGCCGGTGCGACCCTGACACCGGAGCTGTATCGCTGCATCATTGCAGGGGCACCGGTTTCGGATATTTTCGCCATGATGAATTACGAGACGGGTCGTTTCGGTGGCGCGTCCGTGACCTATTGGGCCGAGTATATCGGCGACTGGCGCAGTGAGACGGAGAATATTTCCCGTATCTCGCCGGCGCTGAACGCCGATAACGTCCAGACGCCGCTGATGCTGGTTCATGGTACGGACGATCTCATCGTCCCCTTCGAGCAGGCCGAAATCATGGCCGAAGCCATGGATGCCGCCGGCAAGCCCTACGAGCTGGTGGCGATCGAGGATGGTCCGCACCAGTCCTACCGGATGACGGTGGACAATGTGCGTGAGCTCTACACCAATCTCGAACGCTTCCTGTTCGAGCATAATCCGCCGGACGCGAACTGATCGCGTCCGTTCCGGACTGGAAGTAATGAGAAAGGGCCGGCATTTGCCGGCCCTTTTTTGTGCCCTGCGACTGTAAATGCGCGCTTCCGCGCGGCACGCCGCTCCGTGTAGGATGAAATCAAGGCGGGTGTAGCTCAATGGTAGAGCAGAAGCTTCCCAAGCTTACGACGAGGGTTCGATTCCCTTCACCCGCTCCAAGTTCTCGTCACTCAACGCCCTTTAGTGCATCGTTCTTGTCGAGCGGCGCGTCGACGCCGAGCCGTC
>NZ_CAJQOO010000123.1 GCF_905480005.1 uncultured Maricaulis sp. | reverse complement strand
GAGCATTGATGCCGCCTCGCGTGTGCTCATGAGTGAAGGCGCCGGCCTGTCGCGCTCTGACGTGACCGATGCACTGGGCGCCGTGGAAACGGCCATGGCCAATGCCCAGACGGCGCAGTCGGTCTTCGAGGCCGCCATGCTCGAATTGACGACGCATCATGATGCCGAGGCGCTCTCCAGTTTGCGGATCGAGCGCGACCTGCTGGCCCTGCGGGTCAATGATCTGCGTGATCGCGCCGATGAACTGGCCGCCCTGCGCCGCCAGATGCGCAACCCCGCCATTTCCTGATGATCCATCCCGACGAAGTCAAAGGCTTCCTCGATCCCGAGGAAGGTCGCGATCTGGCGAGCCTGGCTGCCGAGGCCGGACGTCTGGGCCCCGTCCTGGAGATCGGCTCCTATTGCGGCAAGTCGGCCCTCTATCTTGGCCCGGCGGCGCGCCAGGCGGGGACCGTGCTCTACACGCTGGATCACCATCGCGGCTCCGAAGAGCATCAGCCGGGTGAGGAATATCACGACCCCGAGCTGTTCAACGCCAGGCTTGGCGCGGTCGAGACCCTGCCGGCCCTGCGCGAAACCCTGTTCCGCGGCGAGCTGGAAGACTGCGTTATTCCGCTGGTCGGACGATCCGCCGTGATTGCCGCCAACTGGACCACGCCGCTGGGCATGGTCTTTATCGATGGCGGGCATTCCATGGCGGCGGCGCTGGCGGATTATCGCGGCTGGGCGGGTCGTGTCGTGGCGGGCGGCATCCTCGCCATTCACGACGTCTTCCCCAATCCGGAAGATGGCGGACGCCCGCCTTACGAGATCTGGAAGCTGGCGTGTGCGTCGGGTCTGTTCGAGCCGGTCAGGCGTACAGGAACGCTGGAAGTTTTGCGGCGGCTCTAGTCGCCGGATATTCCGGCAGGTGATTGGCCACCAACAGGGTATGGCCGGGGCTCAGCCCCTCAATCGCATCAGCGGCAAGGATCAGGGCACCGGACGTCCAGGAGGGGCGCTCGCGTGGCCAGATGATCGATTCCTCGAACTGCCAGCCCATCCAATAGCCGCCATCGCGAGCGATCAAGGGGGCGAGATTGGCGATCAGTGCGCGCGCCTGCTCGTGCTTGCCGACAGTCTGGCAGGCAAGCGCAAGCTCGGCGGTTTCCGCCGCGGTGACCCAGGGCTGGTCGGAGACACAGCGGCAGCCCAGGCCCGGTTCGACGAATTCGGTCCACCGGGCATAGAGCCTGGCGCGACCAATATCGGTCGACAGGACACCCGCGAGGGCGGGGTAGTACCAGTCCATGGCGAAGCCGCGCCGGTCCGTACCCTTGCGGTCAAAGCGGGCATCATTCTCACGGAGCGCGGCGCCGATCCGGCGGCGGGCCTCAAGCCAGGGCTCGACCGTCTTGCCGAGCCGGCGCCCCATCAGACTCGCGCATTCCAGCGCCTTGTAAAGGCTGGCATTACCGGCACGCAGGCTGTCGATCTCAGTCAATGTCTGTTCGTCGCCCCGGGCGCGCCAGACGATATCGCCATGCTCGGTCTGGTGGGCGAGGACGAAGTCCATCGCAGCGTCGATCATCGGCCAGTAGCGCGGCAGCTGGTCCATCGCCTTCAGGGCGAGCAGGCTGCGCAGAACGGTGACCGCGACATAGCCGGAGAAATTGGTGTCCCGCGCGGTTTTCGGCTTGCCCGGCACCAGATGGCGATTGGCGTCATCGAGCGGTACCGAGGCGCCGAGATCGCCGGTCCAGCCGCCATCGGCCTCCTGGCGGTCCATCAGTGCGGTGAGGGCGCGCAGGGCTTCGGCCTCCCGGCCGGCGATGGCGAGCCCCATCGTTGCTTCACCGTGATTCCAGGCATCCCAGACACCGGCCTCGATCCAGGGGATTGTTCCGTCGCTGCGCTGCAGGGCCGCGATGTGATCGGCACAGGCCTTGATGTCGACCAGATCGCTCATCAATTCGTCTTCCTGAAATACATCACCACCGACTTGCCCATGACCGGATCAAGCCCCCATTCCATGGCCCGGGTGAGCCAGGGACGCTTGATCAGATCCCATTCCAGGAAGCGCCGGTAGAGCGCGACCAGACCATTGCTTTCCTGGGTGTCCCAGACAGCACACCGCAGCCACCAATACGGGCTGTGCAAGGCATGGGCCCAATGGCGGCGGAAACGGCGGAAGCCATGCTTTTCGACATCATGTCGGAAGGCTTTCGGCTTGAAGATGCGGACATGCCCGCCCGGCGTATTCTGATAGCCAAAGGACAGCCACCAGCAGATCGCTTCCGGCCAATAGCGCGGCACCGAGGCGGCGAATATCCCGTCCGGCTTGAGGACACGGCGAATTTCGGCGAGGAAAAGTTCGGGGTCGGGCACATGTTCGAGCACTTCGGAACAGATGACGCGATCGAATGTATTGTCAGGAAAGGGAAGCGTCTCGCCGGTCCCGGCCGTGAGGACGGCATGGCGCAATGGCGAAGCGGGTTCAGGCGGCGGGAGCTCGAAGAATTTGTCGAGCGCGATCACCACGTCTTCATAGCAAAGGTCCAGCCCGACGGCGGTGACCGGTGTCTCGTCCCAGTACAGGCCGTGCAGGTGCCGGCCCTGGCCGCAGCCCAGATCAAGAACGCGCATGCCGGGCTCGAGCGCCAGGCTTTCTGTCTGAATGGTCTGCATCGGTTCAGGCCCTGACCTGTTCTGACAAGGCCTCGACATAGAGATGCGAGGCGGCGAGCGCATGGCTCGACCAGTTGAATTCCCTGCGGGCCCGGTCGGCGGCGCGTGCGCCCAATTCACCGGCGAGGGCCGGATCATCGAGCAGGCGGGCGAGATTGTCGGCCATCGGCCCCGCTTCCCCGGCCGGAGAGACAAGACCGGCATCGCCGACCACTTCCGGCAATGCGCCGCCATCACTGGCGACCACGGCGGATCCGCACGCCATGGCCTCGGCGGCGGGAAAGCCGAAACCTTCAAAGCGGGCCGGACAGGCAACGATATGGGCGCGGCGGTAGAGATCAGCGACCTCGGCCCGGGTCAGGTCGGACGAGGTGGTCACGCGCTCGGACAGGCCGTGTGCGGCCAGCATGCGCTTGGCGGGACCGTCGCGCAGCGTGCCGATGATATGAAGCCGGGCCGCAGGGCGGGCGGCCGCGACGCGGGCGAGGGCCTCGATCAGGACGTCCAGACCCTTGATCGGGACGTCGGCGCTGGCTGTGGTCACGATCAGTCCGGTCTCGCGCTCAACGGCGCTATCGGGGCAGAAAGTGTCGTGATCCAGCCCGTTGAAGGCGACCCTCACGCGGTCCGGATCAACACCATAGCGCTCGGCATGGGTCTGACGGGCGGCGCCGGAGACGGCGAGATGGCGCGGCAGGGCGCGGGCGGTTCTGGCCTGCATGTCGATGAAGCGGTACCAGCGCCGGGTCAGCAGGCGCTCCCACCATTTGCGACCGGCCGCGATGGCATAATCGCGGTCGATGGCAATCGGGTGGTGCAGGGTGGTGATGACCGGGATGCGCGCATTGATGCGCAGCATGGGGGCCGACAGGGTCTGATTGTCATGGACCACGTCGAACTGGTCTTCATGCGCCTTGAGAAACCGGTCCAGGCGGCGGCCGAATGCGTAGAGCTCGCCGAAAGCGCCGGAATTGTGTGCCAGCCATTCCGACAGGTCGGACCAGGACTTCAGGTGCCGGGCGCGCAGGGCGAGAAAGGCATTGTCTTCGGCGAACAGGTCGAGCGACGGCAGTTCGTACAGGGTGATGCCCGGGTCAAGCTCGGGATAGGGGGGGCCCGAGGCGACGGACACGTCATGGCCGAGTGCGCGGAGGGCGCGGGTCAATTCGCGAAGATAGACGCCCTGTCCGCCAACATGGGGATGGGATCGGTATCCGGTGACAAGGACGCGCAACGGCCGGACCGGCGTGACCTCACTCTCCTTTTCCATCCCTGCGGAAACAAGGTTATGTCCGTCCATGAGGCGTGATTCCGGCGGTGGCAATTGAAACGCGAACCTATAGAAGTGAACATTGTTCGCCAAGCCGCTCTAGCCGGGAAATGCGGCGCTGCAGCGAAGCGCACGATCAGGAAGTCATGATGGTCAAACCCACAGCCCTGCGCTTCGCCACATATTATGGCGCCTTCTACCTCATGTTCGGGGCTTTCCTGCCCTATTTCCCGCGCTGGCTGGACGGGCGTGGCCTGTCGCCGGAATGGATTGGCTGGATCCTCGCTGCGGGGATGATCGGGCGGACCCTGGTCTCGCCGATCGGCGCGCGCTGGGCTGACCGCGCCGTGCGTCATCGGGATCCCATTCTCGCTTTCGCCATCGGGAGCGTGGTCGTCTTCGCGCTGCATATCCCGGTCGACTCGCCCTGGCTCCTGGTCGTGCTCTCCTTCGCGGCCGGCGCGCTGGTATTCGGCCAGATCCCGGTGACCGACGCGTTCGCAATCCGCGCCGCCCGCGACCATGCCTTCGAATTCGGCCCGGTGCGCGCCTTCGGCTCGGCGCTCTTTATCGTCGCCAATTTCACCGCCGGCGCGCTGATTGACCGCACCGGCACCGAGAGCGTGCTGGCTTGGGTGATCATTGCCGGCGGGCTGATGGCGCTGGCCGCGGCCTGGCTGCCGCCGGGGCACCGGCCGACCGCTCATGTCCCGCGCCCCGACGAGTGGAAGGAATTGCGTCGTCGCCTGGCCGGCCCGCTGGGGCTCGCCCTGGCCGCCTCGGCCCTGATCCAGTCGGGACATGCCTTCTACTATGTCGTCTCGGCCAATGCCTGGACCCAGCAGGGTATCAGCGGGGCCATGGTCGGCACGCTCTGGGCCTCCGCCGTGGCGTTCGAGATCGCCTTCCTCTGGCTGTCCGGGCGGGGCTGGCTCGGGCGTCTCAGCCCGGCTCACCTGATGATGTTGGGCGGGCTGGCCTCGCTGGTTCGCTGGGGGCTGACTGCGCTGTCCCCGCCTGTCTGGGCGCTGTTTCCCCTGCAGGCCTTGCATGCGCTGACCTTCGCCGCCACCTATGTCGGGTTTCTGCGATTTACCGCCCGCGATATGCCCGACGATCAAACGGCCCTGTCACAAGGCCTCAATTCAGCCTTGTCCGGTGGCATCATACTGGCAGCGATGTCGACCCTGTCAGGCTATGCCTTTGCTTCATTCGGAGTGGGGGGATTTGCTTTCATGATGGTGCCGGGCTTGTTGGGCCTGGTGGCGGCGTTCGGATTGCATCGCGTTTCTTCACTCCCGCGCCGGGAAAATATCGACTAGGATTTGCATGATGAGGGGAATGCGGGACGAATCATCGCCGAGGGCGGAACTGGTTGTGCGCGAGGAGGGCGAGCGCACGATCCTGGAACCGCATGGCGATTGGGTCGTAGACACGATCGGCCGTCATGACAGTGCGATCCGTGCGGTCGAGAATGCGGCCGACCCCTGCAATATCATTGTTGATGTCAGGCATCTTGGCCGGGTCGATACGTCGGGAGCCTACCTGCTGGGCCGGGCAACGCGGCGCTGTCCGACCCCGGATGCGGATTTCCATTTTGTCGGCGAGCACCGCACGGTCCGGCGCCTGATCGAAGAAGTCCGCCAGCGTACCCAGATTTGCGGACCGGAAGAGGTGCCGACCTTCGGCTTCATCAAGGCCCTGGCCCGGATCGGCGCGGGGCTGGAAGCCGCCTACCGCGAGGCGGTCGACACCTTTGCCTTCTTCGGAAAGACACTGACCACCGGCGCTTCCTGCTTCCTTCAGCCCTGGCGTTTTCGCCTGACCCCGACCGTCTGGGCGATGGAAGAGGTGGGCGTCAACGCATTGCCCATCGTCGCGACCCTGACATTCTTCATCGGCGCTGTGGTGGCGTTCATGGGGGCAACCTTGTTGCAGAGTTTCGGCGCGTCGGTGTTTACGGTCGACCTGGTCGGCCTCTCCATCCTGCGCGAGTTCGGCGTGCTGATCACCGCGATCATGCTGGCTGCCCGCTCGGACAGCGCCTTCACCGCCTCGATCGGCGCGATGAAGATGCAGCAGGAAGTCGATGCCATGCGTGTGCTGGGTCTTGACCCCTATGAAGCGCTGGTCCTGCCGCGGGTTGTGGCCTGTGTGCTCATGGCGCCGCTGCTGACATTCGGCGCGATGGTTGCCGGGATATTCGGCGGCATGCTGGTGACATGGTCAGCGCAGGATATCTCGCCGGCGCTGTTCTTCACGCGCCTGCATTCCGAAATCGATATCAGCCATTTCTGGGTCGGCATGTCGAAGGCGCCGGTATTCGGAATGGTGGTTGCCATTATCGGCTGTCGCCAGGGCATGCAGGTCCAGGGCGATGTGGAGTCGCTGGGTCGGCGCGTGACAGCATCGGTGGTCCAGTCGATTTTCGCCATCATCGTGCTCGAGGCCCTGTTTGCGATGATGTATCTGGAGTTGGGGATTTGACCGACGACATCCTCATCTCGGTCCGCAATCTGCGCAGCGCCTTCGGGCGCCATGTCGTCCACGAGCATCTCGACCTGGACGTCCATCGCGGTGAGATTCTCGGCATTGTCGGCGGATCGGGTACCGGCAAGACGGTATTGCTGAACACCATTTTGGGGCTCAAACAGCCCGAGGGCGGAGACATACGCCTGAACGGCCAGCGCCTGGCCGACATGTCAGCACGTGAGCGTCGCCAGATCGACAGTCGGCTGGGCGTGTTGTTCCAGAACGGGGCCCTGTTTACCTCGCTCTCCGTGCTGGAAAACGTGATGGCGCCGCTGCGTGAGCATATCGACATGCCCATCTCGCTCATGGAGGAGATCGCCGGCATGAAGATCGGCCTGGCCGGTCTTGATCCGGGCGCGGCGGATCGCTTCCCGTCTGAATTGTCCGGCGGCATGCGCAAGCGCGCAGCCCTGGCGCGGGCGCTGGCGCTGGATCCTGAAATTCTCTTTCTCGACGAACCGACCGCCGGCCTTGATCCGATCGGCGCGGCGGCGTTCGACAGTCTGATCCGGGAATTGTCTGATGCCCTGGGTCTGACTGTGGTCATGATCACACACGATCTCGACAGTCTTTACGCGATTTGTGACCGCGTCGCGGTTTTGGCCGACAAGCGGGTTGAAGCCGTCGCGCCAATCAGGGAGTTGTTGGGGAATCCCCATCCCTGGATCAAGGAATATTTCCACGGACCACGCGGGCGCGCCGCGCTGGCCGCCAAGGAGAACTAGAGCATGGAAACCAAAGCCCATCACGCCCTGGTCGGCTTGTTCGCCGTCCTCCTGCTGGCGGCCGGTGGCTTCTTCGCCCTCTGGCTCGGCAAGGTCTCCTTTGACGAGGAGTATGCCTTCTATGACATCGTTTTCGACGGGCCCGTACGCGGTCTGCGCGAAAGCGGCGAAGTGCGCTTCAACGGCATCCAGGTGGGGGAAGTCACGGATCTGGAACTCGATGATCAAAGCCGGGTGATCGCGCGTATCCGCGTGCTGGCGCAGACGCCGGTCCGCGTGAACAGTGAAGCCCAGCTGGAGCCGCAGGGACTGACCGGCCTGTCCTATGTCCTGATTACCGGCGGCACGCCGGAAGCCCAGCGCCTGGAAAGCCCGGCCAATCGTTCGCCGCCCCGCATCTTTGCCCGCCGGGCGCAGCTGGAAGGCCTGGTCGAGGGGTCCGAGGATGTGCTCGACGCCGCGCAAACGGCGTTGTTCCGCCTGTCGGCCCTCCTGTCGGAGCAGAATGTGGACGAGGTCTCGGCGACGCTGACCAATCTGCGCGAGATCACCGACCGGCTCTCCGAGGAGGAGGCGCTGATCACCGACATGCGCAATACGCTCGCCAGCATCGACACGGCGGCCCAGGGCATGAATGAAGCGGCGATCTCGCTGCAACGCTTCGGCGTGACGGCGGAAGCCTTCCTCAATAATGAAATGACGCTGGCGACCAATGAGACCACCCTCGCGGCCATGGCCGTGAACCAGGCCGCCGCCGATACCAACCAGATTGTTCTCACCCTGCACCCGGCGCTGGAAAGCCTGGCCGATAGCGGGATCGAGGATCTCAACCGGACTCTCTCAGACCTGCGGCGCGTTGTGGCCTCGCTCGAGCGGATCACGTCCGAGGTTGAAAGCAATCCCGGGAGCTTCATCGCCGGAGCGCCCCGTGAAACCGTGGAGGTGCCGCAATGAGCGGATCGCATTACATCCGGGCCGCCCTTGTCGGGCTGAGCGCCCTGTCGGTCTCCGCCTGCGTTTCCTTGCTGCCGGAAGCCGAACCGGTCTCCGTCTATCGCCTGTCATCGCCGGAGCCGGCCGAGCTGGCCGGTGAGAACTGGACCATAATCGAGATCGATACACCGAACGCCCCGCGCGGGCTGTCCGGCGACCAGATCGCCATCATCCGGGACGGGTCGAGCCTCGCCTATATCCATGGCGCACGCTGGATTTCTCCGGCACCGCGGCTGCTTCAGAGCCTGGTGATCGACACCTTCAATGCGCGTCAGTCCGGACTGGCCCCGACGCGCGCGGATGACGGGGTTCGGGCCGATTACGAGCTGCGTGTTGATATGCAGGAATTCGAGGCTGTCTATGATCGCGGCGAAGACGCGGCGCCGATCGTTCGGGTGCGGCTTTCCGCCCGCCTGGTCGCGGAGAGTGGTCGCCGATTTGCCGGTGCCCGTGTGGTGACCTCGCAAGTGCGTGCCAGCGCCAACCGGACCACGGCCATTGTCGCGGCCTTCGACCAGGCTTCGCGCGAGGCCAGTCGCGAGATTGCTGACTGGACCGCCAGTCGCACGCATGCCGCGGACAACTAGCCGCCCAACCCGGTTCGCAGCGCGCTGTTTCTAGCTGTCGTTCGAGTCCGGGTCCGTCTTGCCGGTGCGGTTGCCGCGCCGGGGGGCGGGGGCGTCCTCGTCATCCGGCATGGATGAGAGCAGATCCTTCCAGCGCCAGCCCGGCTCGCTGCCGGAACCGCCGGGACGTCGTCCGCCTCGCTCCGGGAAGCCAACAGCATTTTCCGCCCGTGGCTGGGTCGACGCTTCGGAGTGTCCGAGCGGTCGCGTCATATCGTCATCCGACCCTGTTTCGGTTTCCGACTCAGCCGATGCCCCGTCATCGCTTGGCGTGGCCGTGCGCCGCGGCTTGCGGCCGGCCAGCGGGTCGGGCAGTTCATTGCTCGCCAGCTCCGGCGCGCGCCGACCGCCGGCAACCGAACCCATGCGCAACATGAAGTCCGAGAGCAATTCGTAATTCTGGCGGATGCGGGCCTGGAAGGCGGCATCAATCTCCTGGGCCTCTTCAGCCGCCGCCATCGCCGCAGCATTCAGACCCTCCAGGCCACGGCGCAGCGTGTCGGCCGCTTCCTGGGCCCGGTCGCGCGCCATGCCGGGCATTTCTGACAGGCGTTCGGTCATGGCGTCGAGATGACGCTCGACCGTCTGGGTTTCAGAGCGCGCCGCGGCAAGGACGCTCTCGAGCCGCTTGCGCACGGAATCAGCGGCCTCATCGGCCGCGACGGAGGCGCGCTTGGTCAGCTTGTCGGCTTCCGCCAGGCGCAGCTCGAAGGCTTCGTCGGAGCGGCGTGCCGCTTCATAGGCCGCCTCATTGGTCTGTTCGACCTTGCTGGCGACGATGTCGGCCTGGGCTTCGATCGCATCAATCGCGGCTTCGGAGACGGATTTGGCCTCCTGGGCTGAGGCGATCAGGCGGGCGAGGGCGGATTCATGTTCCTGCGCCGCGCTTTCGGTCTCGGCGCGGACCCGGCCCGCCATCCCGTCAGCCCGCTCGATCGCGGTTTCCACGGCTTCGCGGAAAGCGACAGCGCCGTTGGAGGCAGCGGAATTCAGCGCGTCGGCACCATCCCGGGCGGTCGAGGCCATGACTTCCAGCTCGGCCTTGTGGAAGTCGAGTGCGGCGGCGATCTTCTCCTGCTCCTGACGCAGGGCCTCACCGGCATCGGCCAGACGCTGGCGATGCTTCACATAAGCGGCGTCGAGATTTTCCGAGCGCTCCTTGAGGCCATCCGACAATTCGCGCAAATGGCCGCTGCGTTCGGAGATGACGAGGGCCGCGGCGTCGCTGCGTTCGGTGACGGCGCTGCCGGCCTCATTGAGATCGTCGACACTGGCGCGTATCCGCTTCTCGCTGTCGGAGGCCTGGCTGGCAGCCAGTTCTGCGGCCGCCGCGACCATTTTCGACTGATCCGATATGGCGGCGGCGATCAGTGCGGCCTTGTCGTCCAGCGATTCCGAAACCTCACCCAGACGCAGGCGTTCCGAGCGCAAACCCTTGAGCAGGCTTTCGGTGCGGTCGCGGGCATCAGTGGCGGACTGTTCAAGGGACTCGGCGTGATGACTGATCACTTCTTCCATCGCCGCCAGGCGGGCGAGCGCGCTTTCCAGCGCCGAATTGATCCGCTCGACCTCGCCGGACACGGCGGCGGACAGTGTCTGCACTTCGTGCCGGGCATATTGCGCCGGCTCGGCCAGCTTGCGGATGGCCAGTTCGACCCGGCGCGTATTGGCAGAGCTCCGGACGATTTCGCGCGCCATCATGCCGGCGATGATGAAGATCAGGGCGGGCAGGAGCGCGAAGACCGACAGACCCGTCAGCTGGCCGAAGCTGTACCGACCCAGAGCCTCGAAGGACTGGATCCCCAGATAGGCCCACAGATAGGCACTGGCTCCACCGACCCAGCAAAGCGCGAAGCTATTGCCCAGCCAGACGAGCCAGTTACCGCCACGCGGCGGGGCGTCGGATCCCGGTGCGTCCTGATTGGCGGGCGCTGTCAGCGCCTGGCCGCCTGTCGGCGCTACCGGTGACGGGTTGTCCTCGTCGGACATGGTCATCTCCGCGAGTTCGATCGTGTGGTCTTGTCTGGTCTCGGTCATTTCGGGCCTGGCTGGCTGTATTCCGTGTACGGCCCGTCCGCGCGCGCGGGCGTGCCGGTTGGGCTCAATATGGCAGAGAATAGGGGGAGATGCGCGCGAGGCACACAGATAATCTATGCAAATTCAATATTTGCAGCGGAAAGGTCGTGTGGGTGTTGGCCTGCGACCGGACGCTAGCTGGTATAGACCAGTGGCGGTGCCAGGAGTTCCGGCAGTTCCTGGCTGTCGCGGATCGGGGTCCATTGTGCGCACGGATCGAGGCTGATCTTGGTCCAATTGCTCGGCTCGCGGTCGCCCAGGACCATGACCGCTTCGCGATACTCGGCGGGCTGAGGCGCCGGGGCCGAACCGCATTCGGTCGAGGCAGACGTGTCCAGGCCGACCGATGACAGGGCCACCATGGCGAACCATTCGATGAGAGATATCAGAAACTGGACCATGTCTGGTGTGCGCCCGAACGTCCAAAGGATTGAATATGTGCGTGGGACCTGCATACGGTGAGGGCAATGCACGCAAGATGAGAGTTTCATGAAGTCTTCGTAAGAAGACGGCGGAAATGGGGCAGGGCCCGCAGGAGCAGGCATGGACGCAGGCGATGAAGGGGAAGAGGCCGGCATCCTGATCATGCTGGGCGTGACGGTGTTTGGCCTGCTCTTCGCAAACCTGCCGGGCTTTGCCCATGTCTGGGCGGCGGCCGATCTTCTGCCGCTGCAGACCGAGATACCCGGCCCGTTGGACAGCCTTGCCTGGTGGGCCGGCCAGACCTTTGTCGCCTGGGTTTTCAATATCCTCCTGATTGTCCTGTTCGGATCGGCGCTCGCCCTGCGCGAGGGCAGCGGGGACAAGCCGGGCCTGGGTTGGCTGTGCCTGCTGGGGCTCGGCCTGGCCTATCTCTTCTGGCATGGCGAGCTGCTGACAGTGATGGCCCTTGCCGCGATGATTGCCCTGCCGATGAGGGCCTTGCCGCCGGTAACGCGCTGGGTATCGCTGGTGGCGCTGATTGGCGGCACAGTCCTGATCGTTCTTGCGGGGATCGGTATTACCGCGCTCTTGCCTGACACGATGGGATTGCCCGATCTTCTGGGTCTGGATGACGCCCGAATTGCCGCGATCGAGGCGGCGCACCAGTCCGGCTTCTGGTCCCATCTGCCGCACAATATGGCGACGGCGCTGCAATTCCATCTGGTCGAGTTCTTCTTTCTCGGTGGCGGCGTGCTGGGGCTGATCCTGTTGGGCATGGAACTTGTGGAGCGGGGATTCTGGGGCGGACGCTGGCCGGTCATGCCCCTGGTGACCAGTGCAGCCATCGCGCTCGGGATTGGGCTGCCGCTGAGCGGCTGGAGTGCGGTGCAGGCCATGAGTGTCGCCTTCGCACCTTCGCAGGCCTGGGAAGGGTTGATGGCGCGTGCCTTTGCAGCCTTGCTGCTGGCTTATGGCTATGCCGCTCTTGTCGTGCTAGCCATCCGCTTCCGTATTGCCGAACCGGTCCAGCTCCTCTTCATCCGGGCCGGGCATCTCTGGCTGAGCGTCCATGTCGGCCAGATCATAGTTCTGACCCTCCTGTTTTCCGGAGTGCCCGGCCTGGCCCTGTTCGGACGACTGGACCCTGCCGCGCTCTTCGCGCTCGGCGTGGTTCTGACCGGCGTCCAGGCGGGCGCGGTCTGGCTCACGGATCGGTATTTGCGGTCCGGGCCGGTGGAATGGTTGCTGGACGGTTTGGCCAATCGGGGTTTCGCGCGGCTGAGGCGCTAGGCCTGGATCACATTCAGTTGATTGAGATTGCCCCGAATAAACGTGCCTGCGGTCGCGGGCATGGCACATGTGTGGTCGCAATCACACAGGGGACAGGACCATGATCCGAACACTTGCCACACTCGCAACGCTTAGCTTGGCCCCGCTGGGACTGACGTCGGTCAGCCTGGCTGACGATCCGGTTACCGAAGCCGCGCTCGAGCCATTGGCCGACCGTTTTGCCCGCGGCTTTTATGCCCGCGATGCCGATCAGGTCCTGTCCACGGTGCATCCGGAGTTGTCGAAGCTCGGCCTGCGCCCCAATTTCCAGGGGCATGGTCGCATGGTGATCGAGAACCTGACCCCGGGCGACCTGCAGGTCCTGGGCGAGATGTATAATGCCGATGGGCATCTGGACCCGATCACCTCAACCGTGGATGTCCGCTTCTTTGACAGCACCGCCGATACCGGCGTCTTCCAGCTGACCGCGGATACGGACTGGTATGACTTCTTCGTCGGCACCCGCATCAATGGCGAGTGGACCCTCGTGAATTGCGCCTATGGTGGTTTTGGCTGGCTCGACAATCCAGGCCGTGCCGACGATATGCGCGCGATCGGTGATCTGGTCGAAACCTATGCCGCGGCCTGGGATGCCGGCGATGCCGAGGCGGTGACAGCCTCCGTCTATCCGGATTTCGACCGCCGTCATGTCGACCGCAGTGGTGACCGCGAATACCTGGCACCGGAAACCCTGGAGACGATTGCCCTCCATCTCGACCGCGCGGGCGCTGCAGCAGCGCCGTCCGAGGTGACGGTGTTCGAGGCGACCCAGGCGACCGGCGCGGCGCGCATTGATGCGGCCGACCGGACAGAGTGGCTCTTCCTCCTGCGGGTGGCCGGAGAATGGGAGATCGTGAACAGCTTCTGGGAAGTGCGCCGGGCCTAGCCGTCTGCGTCGGGCTGGTTTTCCGGGGCAGCGTCCCGGAAGGCCGGCCGGGCACGGCAGGCAGCATCTGCGGCTTCCAGGGCTGGCCAGTCTGCCATGTCGAGACCCCAGCGCCGGGCATTATAGGCCTGTGGAACCAGGTAAATGTCGGCCAGGCCAGGCGTCTGGCCGCCCAGATATTCACCGGTCCGCGGTGCGGCCTTCACCAGCGTCTCGAGCGCGTCGAGGCCGGACGTCATCCAGCGTTGCGCCCAGGCCTTCATGCCATCAGGCCCCTGACCAAGATCGCCGGCCACAGTCTTCAGCACGCGCAAATTCTGAAGCGGGTGGATGTCACAGCCAATGACGGAAGCCCAGCCTCTCGCCAGGCAGCGGGCTGTTGCGTCGCGCGGCAGGAAAGCCGGGTCAGGCCAGGTTTCGTCAATCCATTCCAGAATGGCCGGGGATTGCAGCAGGCGCACTCCGTCATGCTCGAGAACCGGGACCAGTCCCTGCGGCTGGATGGCGAGCCAGGCATCGCTGCGTTGTTCGCCATCCTTGAGATTGACCGGAATCTGCTCGTAGGCAACGCCCTTGAGATTGAGGGCGATCCGCAGCCGGTAGGCGGCGCTGGAACGCCAGTAACCATAAAGCCTGGTGGTCATGGGTCAGCCTCTTTCCGTTAGCGTGAAGTCAAGCGGTGGCAAGCCGTCAATCCGCGCAGAGACCGCGTCGCCGGGCAGAAGGGCGCTGACGCCGGCCGGCGTTCCGGTGAAAACCAGATCGCCCGGCTGTAGCGCAAAATAGCGCGCCAATTGCGCGAGCAAGGCAGTGGGCGGCAGGATCATCTGATCGAGATCGCCGGACTGGCGCGTCTCGCCATTGACGCTCAACGTGATCGCCCCGGTCGATGGCGGCGGGCCGAGCCGCAGCGCGGCCATGGGGGCCGACCGATCAAAGCCCTTCGCAATTTCCCAGGGCGCGCCCTTCGCCTTGAGGCGCGCCTGGAGGTCGCGCTTGGTCAGATCGACGCCGGTTCCGCAGGCGACAATCTCCCCGCCCTCGCCAAGCGCCAGGACCAGTTCCACCTCGTGATGCAGATCCTCGGTCTCGTCGGGATAGGGCAGGGTGGGCGCCGTGGTGATGGCGCTGGCCGGTTTGGTAAAGAAGATCGCTTCGGCGGCTTCGCCCATCTCCTTGGCATGGTCGGCGTAATTGCGTCCGACGCAGAAGACGCGGCCGACCGGGAAGTGGCGGTCGTCGCCGTCCAGGAAGAGGCGGGGCGGGGCGGGGCAGGTTATGAGATCATTCATGGGCTATCGATAGCCGAGGAAGGCTCACGCCGTCGAGCCAACAAACGTCTTGCAGCTGCTGCCCGCATCCGGCACGTCTGGGTCATGACTGATCCGAACCCGCCTGCGCTCAGCCTGCGCGATTATCTGCCTTATCGTCTGGCCGTGACCTCGAACCAGGTGTCGCGCCTTGTCGCGCGTGCCTATCAGGACCGTTTCGGACTGACGATCTGGGAATGGCGGGTGATTGCCCTTCTGGGCGAGGCCGCGCCGATGACCGCGCAATCCCTGTCCGACATTGCCGCCATGGACAAGGTGTCGGTGAGCCGGGCTGTCAAGGCGCTGGTCGAGCGCGGATTGGTCAACCGGTCTGAACGCGTCACCGACAGGCGGTCGCGGGATTTGCGTCTGACGGATACCGGGCTGCAGGTCTATCGCGAGATCACGCCCGTTGCGCTCGAGGCGGAAGCCGCCCTGCTCACCGGGCTCGACGATGCGGAGGCAGCATTGCTGGCGGACATGCTGGACAAGCTGAGGCGCCGGGCCGGGGAATTGCTGTCCGGCGCGACGTCCGACTGATGCTCAGGCCGCCTGGCGCCGGTAGTTCGACGCAATCCGCCCGGCGGCGAGCATCGCCAGGATGGTGGAGACCGCAAAGCAATAGGCGCCGATCAGCGGGCGTGCCTGCAGCAGGAGACTATCGCGCAGGCTGAATACGACGAGCGCGATCACCAGCACGTCCGCCATGGACCATTTGCCCAGTTTCTGGAGCCAGCCTATCGCGCTCTCGTGATGGTTCACGCCCGATGGCGGTGGCGCAAACTGCAGCCTCCACATCCAACTCAGCTTGGCGAGCGGCACGGCAATCGAGAAGGTCAGGACAACAAGGGCGAGAAACCATTCTTCGTCGACTAGCAGCGAGCGGCCCAATGAGAGGATGGAGTGGTGCTCGTCCCACAGCCCAAGATGCCTCGTTTCCAGCGCCGGGAGTATCAGGCCGGGTATCAGCAGAACGCTGGCGAGCAACAGCAAGCCGGTCGCTACCGCATCATTCCTGATTAATTCGCCCTGCCGCATGACACCATCCCAACTCATGAAGGCGGCAGAAAAGCGGCGGTGAGATGCTTTTCTGCGGCACCCGCTACCGCCCTTTGGCGATTCGCTATACTTGAGCGCGGTGAAACCTAGTCTTTATTAAAGTTGTCGATGCAACATCAAATTGAGTGACGTGATCTGGTCACGCCGCCCTGCAAGCATTGGTAATATCCAATTACTCAACCGAAAGTCGTGGTTAATAACCCTCCTGTACTTCGACCCCATACGCCGCCATGCGGTGACATATGGAACAGGACGGGGTGTCCCCAATGCGTAAATTCATTCTGCCGGCTCTGGCCGGTCTTCTCTTCACAACGCCGGCAATGGCCGAGACGACCCAGCGCGATCTCGAAGTGATCGGCCGCGCGCTGAGCTTCGTCGAAGGCGCCAGCGGCTCCGATCGCACGGTCGCAATCGTATACGACGCGGCAAGCGAAGCCGAAGCCCAGGCCCTGGCCTCGGCCATGGCGGGCGGTCTTTCCGCCGGTCGCGTCACGCTCAATGCCCGGCTGGTGCCGATGGCTGACAGCGGGTCACTCGGCGGAGCCGATGCTGCGGTGCTGCTCGGCGCTGCTGCCGGCGATGGCGGCGTTTTCTCGGCCGCCAGCTCGGCCGGCGTGATGACCGTTTCCACGGATATGAGCTGCGTTGAAAGCGCTCAGTGCGTGATGGGTGTGCAGAGCGCCCCGTCCGTGCGGATCGTCGTTAATCGCGGTGCAGCCGACAGCTCGTCGGTCTCCTTCGCCGCCGCCTTCGCCATGATGATCGAAGAAATCTAAGCGCAAACAGAGTTTGAGAGAGTACTAGCCATGAAGACCCAATTCCTCACAACGTCGATTTCGGTGCTTGCGCTGAGCGTCGCGTTTTCTGCCACGTCCGCCGCGCAGACCCTTGATTACACCGCCATGAGCGATCTGTTTGGTGAGCCTGTCACCGCCGGCGCAACCGGCGCTCCGCAGCGCGCATCCGACGTCCCGGCCACGATGATCATCATCACCCAGGACGATATCGAGCGCTTCCCGGAGTACGACATTCCGGGCGTCCTTCGTCACTTCGCAGGTGTCAATTTCAACCGTTATGCCTTCGGCGACGGTCAGGTCTCGATCCGCGGTGCCGCAACGCCTTACACGCCGCGCCTCCTGGTGCTGGTGAATGGCCGCGAAGTCTATCTCGACAGCTATGGCTATACGGCCTGGTCGAGCCTGCCGGTTGAAATGGCCGACATCCAGCAGATCGAAGTGGTCAAGGGGCCGCAATCCGCCCTTTACGGCTTCAACGCGGTCGCTGGCGTGGTCAATATCATCACCCGCAACCCCGCTCATGGTGACTATGCGACGGCCCGGGCCGAAATCGGTACCGATGAGTATTCCAACGTGTCGCTGTCTGGCGGGCGTCAGTTCACCGAGAATTTCTCCGCGCGTTTCAGCTACGGCACGCAAGAGGGTAACGAGTTTGCCCCGTATGCCCCGAACGCTCAGGCGGTCGGTATCGCCGCAGCCGGCAACCAGTTCAGCCGTGAAAATGCCGCGATCGCAGCCACCTTCCGTTTCAACGACAAGGTCAGCATGAATGCGGAAGTCACGACTTCCGACGTGACGCTGGCAGAAACGGGCTCGATCTACCTTGCCGGTGGTACGGAATATGACCTGAACTCCTACCAGGCAGGTCTGGAAGCCGATACTGACTTCGGGTTCCTGACATTCTTCGCCTCCCGCAATGAATCCGAAATCGCCTACAATTTCGGCTCGATGGAGAGCTCGATCACGGTGTTCCGGGTCCAGGACCTCATCAATCTGTCTCCCAACGACACGATCCGCTTCTCTGTCGAGTATCGTGACGCCGAAGCCGGCTCCTTCCCGGACGCGACGGACGGCGATTTTGGCTACACGTCCAGCGCTCTCTCCGCCATGTGGAGCCACAAGTTCAGCAATGAGCTGGGGATGACGTTGGCGCTGCGCTATGACAGCGTCGAGTGGAGCCGCGATGCGTCCCCGAACCCCGGCGGTTATCCGTTTGTGCAAGCAGATTATGACCGCTCCATTGAAGAGCTGAGCTATAATGCTGCCATGGTTTGGCGCCCAGAGGCTGGCGGAACGGTGCGTTTCTCGGCTGCGCGTGGTGTGCAAGCCCCGACCATGTTCGATGTGGGCTTCACGCTCTTCTTCGGAACAGCCTCGGTCAGCGGTGACCCGAGCATCGAGCCTTCAGTCGTCACCAATTACGAGATCGCGTACGACCGTGACCTGACGGCTGACATCACCCTTCGTGCCGCGGTCTTCCATCAGGAAACCACGGACGTCAAAGGTGGTACGAGCGTCATTCCTGTGGTGTTCCCGCCGACCTCGCCGGTTCCGGTTTACCTGTTCGGCAATCATGGTGACACCCAGGTTTCCGGCGCAGAATTTGCTCTGGCTGGCGACATGGAGCATGGCTGGAACTGGGATGTTTCCTACACCTACCAGTCGGTTGAAGATGACCTCCTGACCTTTGGCGTCTTCACGCCCCAGGACTATGAGGGAGCAACCCCGACGCATCTGGTCAACGCCCATCTGGGCTGGACCGGTGGTCGCTTCACGGTTGATGGCTACGTCAATTATGTCTCGTCGGTCGATATGCCGATGCAGCCTGCCTTCGGCGCCGTCACCAGCGAAGCAATCGACAGCCAGGTCGCTCTGTCCCTGCGTGGTCAGTATGACCTCACGGATTGGCTCTCGGTGGCCTTGAACGCCCAGAATGTGAACTTTGGCGACGGCGAGGTGACGAATACCAATCACCTCAATGAAAGCCGGGTCTGGGCCTCGCTGACCAGCAGCTTCTAATATGAAATGAACGCCCCGGCACTGAATGGTGCCGGGGCGTTAACCCTGACTTTAGCGATTCGGGCGGATTGTCTGAGCATCGACAAAACCGCCAATCGGTGATGTCACCTGGGAGAGTTCAATGGGCAAGTTAACTTCACTATTCAAGCTGACGATCGCGCAATCCTTCGCGGTTGCACCGATTGCGGCGATCATCGCGCTGATCGCGGTTGCCGGTCTCGGGGCCTGGTCCCTGCAGAACGGGTCCGACAGCCAGCAACGTGCGATGGGCGAAATGAACGCTGCCCTCGAACTCACTGATCTGAAATCCGAATTGCAGACCATCAATAGTGACGTGCTTGCTGTGGTCACCGCCCAGGCTGCCGGCAATCCGATCGATGTGATGGCTGAGTTCGACGCCGTGGGCACACGCGTTGACGGGCTCTCCGCCCGCATCGCCGACCTTCAGGTTTCCGGCGCCGACATTGCCGCCGGCACCAACACGTTTGACAGCCTGGTCGAGCAGCTCGCCCTCTACAAGGACGCGCTCGATTTCGTCGGCCAGATGCTGGAACTCGATTTCGCCAGCTCGGTCGCCTTCCTGCAGCCCTTCGATGCCGTCTTCGCCGAGATCAGCTCTGACCTCGATGATCTCGCCATGGAAGGCGCATCCCTGGCACGCATGGATGCCGCCGCCACCCAGGACGGCGTCCGCAATTCCATCATTCTCTTCATTGGTCTGACCATTGGTGTCGGTGTCGCCCTCATTGCCCTGGCGGTTATCTTCGGACGTCAGATCTCGGCCTCGGTGCGCAAGATCGCCGCGGCGACGGAAACGCTGGCCGATGGCGATTACTCGCTCAATATCGCGGCGCTTGAGCGCTCCGACGAGCTGGGCGCTGTCGTCGAAAGCCTGAGCCGCTTCCGCGAGAAGGGCCTGCAGGCCGAGGAACTTGAAAAAGAACAGCGCGCCCAGGCTGAAGCCAATGAGCGCCGCGCGGCCAAGCTGAATGACCTGGCCCAGACTTTCGACGCCGAAGTCATGTCCATGCTGGGCGAAGTGAACGAGGCCTGCTCCTCCATGTCGGCGATTGCCGAACAGCTGTCGCAAGCCGCGACGGAAGGGTCCGAGCAGTCTGGCCAGATGGCCTCGTCGGCAGCCCAGGCATCGGCCAATGTCGAGTCGGTTGCGGCGGCGTCTGAAGAGCTGACGGCCTCCATCGCCGAAGTGACCCACCAGATCCAGGGCTCCTCGGATATGGCCAGCCAGGCTGATGAGCGCGCCAAGTCGGTTCGCACCGTTGTCGACAATCTCGGCGCCGCGGCGCAGGAAATCGGCAATGTGGTCCAGCTGATCAATGATATTTCCGAGCAGACCAATCTGCTGGCGCTGAATGCCACGATTGAAGCGGCACGGGCCGGTGAAGCCGGCAAGGGCTTCGCGGTCGTCGCCTCCGAGGTCAAGTCGCTCGCCGCCCAGACCGCCAAGGCCACGGATGATATCCGCGACCAGATCCAGGCGATCCAGGATGCTGCCGCGTCGTCCTCCTCCTCGATCGAGGATGTGACCCGTGCGGTTGGCGAAATCTCCCGCTCGGCGTCGGCCATTGCCGCCGCCGCGGAAGAGCAGAGCGCGTCGACCCGCGAGATCTCGAGCTCGGTATCCCATGCCGCGACGAGTGCGCGCGCTGTTTCTGACAATGTCGATGTGGTGTCCCGCTCGGCCCGCCAGACCGGTGACGCATCCCAGGACGTGCTGCGCGCGGTCAGGACCGTCTCCGAGCGCGCCGAAAAACTGAATTCCACGGTGGAAACTTTCCTCACCGAGGTTCGCGAGGCCGGCTGATCTCTCCCCCCTGATGTCGCCTTGCAACACAAGCGCCCGGACCTCTCCCCCCTCGGTCCGGGCGTTTTTCTGTCTGGATAGCGGTGCGGCGCTAGCGTTCGCCCAGCGCCCGCGCCGGCAGATAGATGATCCGCGCAGCCATGTCGGCCAGGGCACCCAGCCCGCTCTCCCGCGATTGTCCCGGCTCGCCGTTCAGGGCCTCCGACAGCGCGCCGCTCGCGGCTAATTGCATCAGGGTTTCAGACGTCGCGAAGTCGACATGACCCAGCAGCGATCCGTCCCGCAACTCGCTCAGATCAATCACCGCAATACCCCGTTCGACCAGCGCGTCGCGCTGACGGCCGATGCCCAGGCAGGATTGGTGGCCACCGCGCAGCGAGTCGGACAGGGCGAGGACGCGATCGCGGTCCGAAACCAGGACGGCAAGATGCGCCGGCGGAGGGTCGATCGCGTCGAGCTGGTTCAGAAAGACGTCGAAATCAATGTCAGGCGAGGCCAGGATGACCGGGTCGAGCCGGGCCAGGACATCTGTCCGGCCTTCCAGGCTGAGCTGGCGCAGCGCCTCCATCGTCACCAGTGACCCCATCGAATGGGCGAGGAGGATGATGGAGGTGGCTGGACTGTCGGAAACGCGCTCGAGGGTCTCGACCAGACCATCGCGGGCAAATTGTGCGCTGTCCCTGTCGTAGAGATAGGCCGGCCAATGGCCCGCCGAGGGCCAGGCGTAATGCACCGCCGCCGTCCGCACGCCGTAATCATTGAGGATCTGGGCATTCAGATACAGCCCGTCCGAGAAGGGCGTGTTGAAGCCGTGGACAAAGACCAAGACCTGCCGCTCCGCCAGTGGCATGGATGACAGATGCTGGTCGAGCATGGCCGACCACGCCTCGGGCGCCAGGTCGGCCTGATAGCCGGTGAGCGCGAACTCACGCGCCGGATCGGCCGGCAGTGTGGGATGGGTGATGTCGCCTGCGAGCCGGTTGGCCGGAACCCAGACATCGGCCCGGGCAAAGGACAGGGCGCCGCGCCCCGGCGTTAGGCGGATATCGGGATCCTCACTCGTCGCCCGCGTCGTCGCAATCAGGATCGGCTCGCTCACACCCGCCGCCACATGGGGCGACACAATCGGCAAATGAGCCGGCGCGGTGGTGCAGGCTGAGAGCGCGAACAGTGCCAGGGCGAGGACAAAGCATGGATTGACGGTGTGTGGACGCATCGCAGCGATGACTTTCGGAGGCTTTGGACAGGCGGTCGCAAAGATCAACGCAGCCGGTCCCGCCCGTCAATGGGCCGGCGGGCATGCAAAGACCGCCGGTAAAGAATTCGGGGATATGGGGGGTGCCGCAAAAGTCGGAGAATTGGTGCGCCCACGAGGGCTCGAACCTCGGACCCGCTGATTAAGAGTCAGCTGCTCTACCAACTGAGCTATAGGCGCGCCGGTTGGGAAGCGGCGGAAAATACGCTTGCGGCGTGTAAAATCAAGCCATTCCTCTGCCCTGTCACACATATCTCCCATGCGTGATCGGTGGGCTTCCAGGCGGCGTGACGGCCTATTCCACCTGGGCCCGGCCGATCGTGCCCATATCGCTGCCAAACCAGATCTCGCCGGTCGATGGCAGATACTGCATATGGCGGACCACGCCGCCGCCCGAGGGGATGGCGGTGATGGAGAAAAACGCCTCGCCCTCCGGGTCAAAGCCGACGAACCAGTTCGGATCCACACCGGTCTCGACGAACCAGATCCGGTCCTGGCCATCCACGGCGAAGGCATAGGGGCGGGCATTGGCGCCGGAGGGCATCTCCCATTCGGTGACGGATTGGTCGGCCGGATCGAAGACACCGAGATAGCCGTCGGCATAATCGCCATACCAGACGCGCCCGTCGGAGGTCACGGCGATGCGGCGGGGGCGCGTCGTCTCGCGCGGCAGATCATGCTCGGTCAGCTCAAGGGTTTCCGGATCGACGGAGGCCAGCTTGTTGGTCCCGAACAGGGCAACCCAGATCGTTCCGTCGGGGGCCTGCTTGATGCCATAGGCGCGCGCGCCCTCGGTCGGCACCATGACGGTTTCCAGCTCGCGGGTTTCCATGTTCAGGCGGCTGACCGAATTGCTGCGCTGGCTTGTAAACCAGATATGGCCCTGGCCATCGAAGATCTGGGTGTGCGGGTCGGCGGTCGTGTCGCGCGGTGTCTCGATATAGTCGAAGCTTTCCGTCGCCGGATCATAGATGCCGATATGCGCGTCGCGATTGCCGGCATACCAGACGCGGTGATCATCCTGGACGATGAGATTGTGCGGTCCGGCGCCGTCGCGCAGATCGATCCGGATCATCTCGCCGGTCGCGACATCAAGGCGGGCAATGTAGGAATTGGCCTGACCGGCAAACCAGACTGTTTGCCCATCCAGCGTGTAGGGATCGCGCGGGCGACCCTCCCACGGCACAGCCCATTCCTGGATGTCGATGGCAGCGATCTCAGGGCTGTTTTCGGGCGGGGTGACACCATCGGCCGGACGCGTCTCGTCCGGCGCGGCCATGGTTTCATCGGCAGCGGGCGGGGTTTCCTCATCGACCGGTGCCGGCTGCGAGCAGGCGGCGAGCAGGCTGGTGATGGACACCGAAACGGCAAGCAGGCGGGTCAGTCGGTCACGCATGGCAGTCTCCCTCGCAATGAGAGGTATCGCGCCGCCGCCCCGTCTTCAAGCGAAAGGCCCCCGGCCCCTACCAGCGACGATAGGGTGAGCGAATGTAATGGATCAGCCGGGTCGAGCCACGCACGGTATAGGTCCGCCCGTAGCGGTCGCGGCAGAGGCGGACGGAAACAAGGGCGGGTCGTCCGTGAAAATGGGCCTGCTGGCGTGAATCCCAGCATTGTGACGCATAACGATAGCGTGTTGGCTGGCCGCGCCGATAGCCGTGATCATGATGCGATCCGCGGCGCGGGCGATAGTCGTGGCGCGGGCGATGATGACGGCGCTGCAGACGCTTCTCGCCAGTTTCGGCGGCCAGGCGCGGTGCGGTCTCGGTTGTGCGGGTGACGCCACTGTCCGCCGCGGCCAGCCCGCCGGCCCCCAGTGCGAGAGCCAGACAGACGGTGAGTGTCTTGACGGTTCTGATCATGGTGTCCCTCCCTATTTCTGCGGCCAGCCTCACATTTCGCGCCTGACGCGAAACTGAACGCTTCATTCACCAAGCTGAGCGATCGGCCCTGTGCGGGCGGGAAATTAAGGAGGCTGTTAAGGGCGCCGGGCTAGAGATGGGTTATGATAGCCGCCATGGAAAACCCAGCCTCACCGCTGTTTGATGCCGCACATCTCGCCCGTTATACGGGCGGGGATGTGGCCTTGCGCGATGAGCTCCTGGGGTTGATGTGCGATCAGGCCCAACGCTGCCTGGCGATCATGGACTCCCCTGTCGATGCGTCCGCCTGGCGTGCTGCCTGCCATACGCTGAAGGGGGCCGCGCGCGGTGTCGGCGCCTTTGCGCTGGCTGATTTGTGCGATGCGATCGAGCCGGCTGCGGAGCCGGCCTGGCCTGGTGCCCGGCTGCAAGTGGAGCGCTGTGTCCGGGAAACCGAGCTCGCCTTCGCGCAAGCCGACTGACCGCTTCAGTCCCCGCGCGTCTTGTCCCAGACACTGAATTCATAAGCGATCGAGCGTTCGACCAGTTCGCGCCAGACCGGTTCGGCGATCTCGACGGCCAGGCCGCGCTTTTCCGCTTCGGCAGTGACCTTGGCGATCACATCATTGATCCGCCATTCATCGCGGACCACCTCGCGGCTCGGCTTGATCCGGGCGGCGGCTTCCATATAGCGCGCCCGCTCGGCGATCAGGGCGACCAGTTCGCGGTCGAGCGCGTCCACGCCCGCACGCACATCCTGCATGGTCTGGCAGGCTTCGGGTTCGGTGATGCCGGGGCGGGTAGACGTGGTCATTCTGGCGGATACCTGTGCTCGTTTCGCCTCTTATAGGCGGGCTCGCGGCGAGGCCCAAGCGGCGGACTGTCACAGCCGGTCAAACAGCCTTGCCGGCACTGACACGCATTCATCATATGACCGCGCGCCCGGTGGCGTTATGCTGCGGGACCAGACAAGGGAGTCGTCCATGAACCAGCCCGTTCGCATCTATGGTGATCAGCGCAGTGGCAATTGCCTGAAGGTCAAGTGGACGGCCGACCGGCTCGGCCTCAGCTATGATTGGCATGAGGTCGATGTCGCCAAGGGGGAGACCCGCACCGAGGACTTCCTGGCCATCAATCCGGCCGGACAAGTGCCGTGTCTCGAGCGCGAGGATGGCCGCATCCTGGCCCAGTCCAATGCCATCATTTTCCATCTGGCTGGCGGCTCGGACCTGATACCGGACGACGCCTTCGACCAGGCCAAGATGCTGGAATGGATGTTCTGGGAACAATACAGCCACGAGCCCTTCATCGCTGTGCGGCGCTTCCAGAAAGCCTTCCAGAACATGAGCGATGACACGATCGATCCACAGCTCATGGCCAAGGGGCGCCGCGCGCTGGGGGTGATGGAAATGCGCCTCCTGTCGCGCGACTTCATCGTCCGCGACACGCTTACCCTCGCCGATATCGCGCTCGTCGCTTATACGCGCGTCGCCGATGAGGGCGGGTTCGATCTGGACGAATTCCTCGGCGTGCGAAGCTGGATCGCCCGGGTCGAGAACGAGCTGGAGCTGGATTATGATGAAGGCCGGGTGACCGCGCTGGCTTAGCGCGCCAGCTCCTTCATCGCCGCATCGACGCCTTCCAGGGTCAGCGGGAACATGCGGTCGGCGCCGATAATGTCCTGGACGAGGCGGGTGGAGTAGGAGTGCTCCCACCATTTCTCCGGCGTCGGATTGATCCAGATCAGGTGTGGCCAGGTGTCGGCGATACGCTGCAGCCAGACTGCGCCGGCCTCTTCATTCCAGTTTTCGACCGAGCCGCCATCATGGGTGATCTCATAAGGCGCCATGGCGGCGTCACCGACCAGGATGACCTTCCAGTCGGCCGGGTATTTGTGCATCACATCCAGGGTCGGCACGGTCTCGGTGCGACGGCGCAGGTTTGACCGCCACACGCCCTCATAGGGGCAGTTGTGGAAGTAGAAATATTCGAGATTCTTGAAGGTCGTGCGGGCGGCCGAGAAGAGCTCCTCGCACAGCCGGATATGCGGATCCATCGAGCCGCCGACATCAAACAGGGCCAGCACCTTGATCGCATTGCGGCGCTCCGGTCGCATGATCACATCGAGCCAGCCCTGCTTGGCTGTGGCATCGATCGTTTCGCCAAGGTCGAGTTCCTCGCGGGCACCATCGCGGGCAAATTTGCGAAGGCGGCGCAGGGCGACTTTCAGATTGCGCGTGCCCAGCTCGCGCTCGCCATCGAGATCCTTGTAGCGGCGCTGCTCCCAGACCTTGGCCGCGCGCTTGTTCTGGCTTTCGCCACCAATGCGCACGCCGGACGGGTTATAGCCGGAATGACCGAAGGGCGAGGTGCCGCCGGTGCCGATCCACTTATTGCCGCCTTCATGGCGCTTTTCCTGCTCCTCAAGGCGTTTCTTGAGGGTTTCCATCAGCTCGTCAAAGGGCAGGGCCTTGAGTTCGGCCATTTCCTCTTCGGTCAGCATGCGCTTCATCATCGCCTGCAGCCATTCGTCCGGGATTTCCTTGTCCTCGAACATCTGGGAGAGCATTTCCACGCCCTTGAAGACGTGGCCGAACACCATGTCGAACTTGTCGAAATCCTTCTCGTCCTTGACGAGGGCGGCGCGGCTGACCGAGTAGAAATGCTTGATCTCCGGCTCGATCACGCCCTTGTCGAGCGCTTCCAGCAGGGTCAGGTATTCCCGCGTGGTGACGGGGATCTTGGCGGCGCGGAGTTCGGTGAAGAAATGATGCAGCATGCGGTCAATCTAGCGGGGTTCGCGTGGCAGGGAAGGGCGGGGTGCGTGCAATCTGCCGCCCAAACGGAAAACGGCCCCGCCCGGAGGCGAGGCCGTTCCGCCGCAATGGAGTTCGTGACTAGAAGTCGTAGCCGAACTCCACGCCCCAAACACGCGGCGTCGAGATGGAGGAGAAGGCTGTACCCAACGTGCTCGCCGTGATGTTGTTGACGCCTTCGACATACTGGTTGTCGAAGACATTATTGACGAAGGCGCTGACCGTGAGATCGCCATTGGGAGCGGTCCAGCGGGCGCGCAGATCGGTGCGATTGCGGGACTCGCCCAGTGCGAAAGCGGGGTAACCGCCGCATGTGCCCTGGAGCGTCGACTGGCTGTTGCACCGGCCCTCGCCACGCCAGGCGTGATTGGCCTGCAGGGTCAGATCGCTGCCATTGTCCAGATCCATCACATACTCACCGCCAAAGGCGACATTCCAGAACGGCTCACCGGTCGGCTCGCCCGACAGATCGGTGCCATTGCTGTCCACCCGGCGCTTGTGCGTGGAATCGATCCATTGCGCATTGCCGTACAGGCGCAGCGCGTCGGAGGCCTGCCAGTCCAGCTCCATGTCGACACCGACGGCTTGGTCATCAGAGGTCTGGACCAGGTATTGCGGTACGCCGCCACCGGTCGGCACGACCAGGCGGATGGATTGCTTGCCCTCATAGACATAGGAGAAGGCCGACATGTTGAAGATCAGATCCGGGTCCAGGAAATCCGACTTGAAGCCGACTTCCCAGCTGGTCACCGTTTCGTTCTCGAAGCGCGAGCCGACCTCGACCGAGTTGTAGCCACCGGCCTTGTAGCCTTCAGAGAAGGAGCCATAGACCATGACATTCTCGGTCAGCTGATAGTCGACAACGACGCGCGGGCTGAGATTGTTCCAGCTGTCTTCCATCACGCAGGGCACGCCCTCGGCGACATTGACGCCATTATCGCAGGCGACGCCCGCCAGCGGCGAGAGGTCGAAGACAAAGTCGAACAGGAAGTCGTTCGGAGAGGCTCCGGCGAGTGCGAGAATGCCGGCGCCGTCAAGCGCAGCCAGGGTCTGGTCGAGACCGTTGGCGACCCGCGGCCCATTGAGCCACTGGAAGGATTTCTCATCCTCGGTATAGCGCAGGCCGAGCGAGATGTTCAGGCGGTCCGTCGCAGACCAGATCATGTCGGCATAGACCGCGCGGGCGGTGAACTCGCCTTCGTTATTCATGTTCTCGGACCAGGAATGTCCAAGCATGGAGAAGGGCAGGCCGAAGGGGACGAGCAGGCCGTATTCCAGATCAGTGAAAGGTGTGCCGGCGCCGATATTGCCCAACACCGTATTCACCGTGTCCGTGAAGGTGAAGGTTTCGGAGGCCTGGATCGCGGTCTCGTCATAATAGCTGGCACCGATCAGCCAATCGACCGGCCCGTTGGTCCCGGCCAGGCGGAACTCCTGGTAGAAAGCTTCATTGCTCTCGACATTCGACGTGTCGAAATAGGTGTCGATCCGGTTGGTGCCGTCCTCGTCCTCGCGATTCATCGTGTCGAATTCGCGGAAAGAGGTCAGCGAGGTCAGCGTCATCTCGCCGATATCCTGGCGGATTGTCAGCGTGGTCTCGGCCAGGTCGCGGGCCTCGCGATTGAAAACGACATCATTGCGCAAGGGTGCGTTGAATGGATTGAGATAGGCGTTTGTATCCACCGGAAGCGGCGGTGTGCCGGGCGCGGCTGGCAGATCGACGATGCCGATCGCAGGGCGGGCGTCCTGGTCAATGCTGTCACGGCTGTGGCGCAGCAGAATCTGTGTCGACGGGGTCGCATCCCAACGCACGGTGATGCGGTCGGCCGACGCGTCCTCGCGACGATAATCCTCGCCGGTAACGGCATCGGTCAACCAGCCGTCGGCGCTGTTGTCGAGGAAGTTTGCGCGCACGGCGAGCGTGTCGGTGATCGGGATATTGATCATCGCCTCGGTGCGGACACGGTTATGGCTGCCCAGACGAACGGCAACGCGGCCTTCCAGCTCGTCACTGGGTTCGCGCGTGATGATGGAGACGGCACCGGCGGCCGAGTTGCGTCCGAAAAGCGTCCCTTGCGGCCCCTTCAGCACCTCGATTCGTTCGATATCATTGAAGGCCAGCAGTGAGGCGCCCGAGCGCGCCGCATAGATGCCATCGACATAGATGCCGACCGCCGGGTCGGTGCCGACGCCAAAATCGCTCGTTGTGATACCGCGGATGGAATAGCGCGGCTGGGTCGGGCTGCCATTGGAGACATCCAGTCCCGGAACGAAGGCTTCCAGATCACCCATATCATCGGCGGCGACGGAGCTGATAAACTCGCTGTCCATCACCTGCAGGGAGATCGGTACGTCCTGCGAGGACTGGGCGCGCTGCTGGGCAGTCACCACGATGACGTCCTCGTCCATGGCTTCGTCCTGTGCCAGGGCAGGCGCAACCGCGATGCAGGCAGCCGTCGTGGCGAGCAGTGCGCGCAGGCCGAGCCGGCGAGCCGATTGAATGCGTGTCATTTTTCCTCCGCTGGGCGCGGGGCCCATTTTCGGTCAGTCGCGCATTGATGTCGCGAGACCTGCCGATTCCCCTTGGATTCCCCATTCGAATATCCAAATAAACGAAACAGAATTTTTTTCTGTTATTCAAGCGGGGGTGTGGCCGGATCGGCTGAAACCGGGCAGGAGGCGCAAAAGGGTCACACTTGCCTCGCCGGAATGTTGTGCCAGATTACAAAACGAATTCAACGAGGCAGCTTGTGAACGAACGTGCACCGACAGAAGGGGTCGACCTGGAAAGGCGAGCCGCCCCGCGGCAGAAACGGTCGCAGGATCGAATCCTGAAAATCGTTGCTGCGACCAAGGTTCTTCTGGAGCGTGGTGATGTCGACGCGATCACGACCTCGACCGTGGCTGCCGAGGCTGGCGTGCCGGTGAGTTCCGTCTATCGCTATTTCCCGAATATCTACTCGATCCACCGCACCATATTGGAAGAGTTCAAGGCCGAGACCGACCGGATCGTCACCACGATCATGGAGGATCCGGACGAGCAGGACTGGACGGTCAGCCTGTCAGGCATGATCTTCGGCCTGCGCCAATTGGTGGCCAGTAACCCGTCTTACGGGGCCGTCTTCCGCCTGACGCTCACCACACATGAATTGCGCGCGGTTCGCGAGGCGTGGAATCTGCGCCTTGCCGGCTTCCTCGCAGATCGCTGGCGCCAGGGACTGGACGGGTTTCACGGCGGCGATCCCGACGTGGTCGCGCGGATGACGGTGGAAATCTATTGTGCCGCGGAAGTGTTGATCTTCGAGACGCGCGACCGGCCGGCCGATGCCGAGATCTATTTTATCGAGACCCTGGCAGCGCTGCAGCGCTATCTCGCTCCCTATCTGGACTGATCAGTCACAATCGCCGGGCAGGCTTTCAATCCAGGCCCGGATCAGCGCGACGCCTTCGGTGTGTATGGTCGAGCGTCCCACTTCCGGCATCATCTGGTCCGGCTCGATATTGTCGAGACGGAAGAGAAGAATGGACTCGTCCGGCTGGCCGGGAACGATGTCATGCCGGCGATCGCCCGTCCCCGAGCCGGCCGCGATGGGCAGTTTGCAGATGCCGAGAGCGGGACCGTGGGCAATACCCGGTTCAAGGTCGAGGCCTGATGTGTCGGCCGGTCCGACCGGGCTGTGGCAATGTGAGCAATTGGCATCGAGATAGGCGCGGGCGCGGTCTTCAAGCGTCGCGTTGAGATCTGTCCAATCGGCGTTGCGCGGCGTGTCTGCCGGCGCGGGCGCGCCGGTCAGGAAACCGACCTCGGTGAGATAGTCGAGCTGGTTCATCGGGCCGCCGGGATAGGCAAAATCGCGGTTGAGATGACGCGGTTTGGGGCCGATGGGTGAGATGATCCGGGTATTGGAATCCGGCGCATGGCAACTGGCGCACTGGTTCACATCCGGCATCACATAATTGAAGTCCTGCGCCTCGCCGTCAGTCCCGACCAGGGTCAGGGGCACGATATCGCCATAGCGATGCAGCACGGCTTCGCTTTGATCTTCATTCCAGCGATAGGGAAGGGCGGCCCAGCCGTCTTCGCGGTGAACGAGGATGCGGGTCTCGATCAGCCGGACCCGGGACAGGTCCAGATCGCCCTCGGCGTCGATCAGGGCATGACCGTCGCCGCGCATGACGGCGCCCGCCTGTTCGGCCAGCGGGTAGTAGAAGGTCTTGGTGATGACCGTTCCGACCGGGAAATCGAGCGTTTCATGTTCGCGATAACCGGCCTGCATACCCTCCGGCATCCAGATCGTGCGCAGTTTCAGCGCGTAGTCGGTGAAGAGCGGGGTGTTGAGGTCATAGGCCACAACACCCTCGCCCAGTCGCAAGGTTTCGCCGCTAATCCCGACCTGGCCCCATTCAGACAGGAGGCGGGGCGTGTCGACCGCATGAAATTGCGGCGTCGGTTCGCTGGGTGAGCAGGCGGCCATGCCCAGCGCGAGCACGAGGATCAGTCGGCGAAACATTGCGGTGGTCCCGATCAGTCAGCGAGGGCCAGCTCGACCGGCGCGAGCCCGTCCAGCGTGCACCGGAAGGCTTCGGTCTCGATCCGCGGCGAGCCATAGCCATTGGGGCCGTCGGCATTGAGAACGTCGACATCATCGGCCACACAGATACGCAACGCGTCCGGCAGGACACCCTCGACGAGTTTCGCGTCATCGACAAAGCCGTCGAACAGGACGTCGGGCAGGGCACCATTGAGGCCGAACATGGCGATTTTCAGCGCCGTCAGGTCGAGCCCGTCCGGCGACGTGCCGCCACCGGAATAGGTGTTGTCATGGATCCAGATCGTTTCGGGATAGGGATCGAAATCGCTCTGTACCGAGTAATCGGAATAGCCGGTCGAGTGCAGGCTGGAGATAATGATATTGGCAGTGTCATTGTCCGAGATGCGATTGTTGAAAATCTCGACCTGGTCGTTGGAATTGATGACAATGCCCGAGCCGGCCGGGACACTGGCGACCGGTGTGCCGGCATGGCCGAAATTCTCGGTATTGTTCTCGAAGATATCATTGTCATAGACGCGGGTGTGATAGCCCGGCTGCGGCAGGTTCGGCATGTTGAAGACCAGGATGCCGCCCGTATTGTTGGTCGCGGTATTGCCGTAGACATCGGCACCGATGCAATTCTCGATCTCGATACCGGCGACATTGTATTCGGCACGGTTGTTGCGCACGACGACATTGCGCGACTGGCCGACATAGATGCCGGCATCGGACGCGCCGATCGCAACCGTATTCTCGACGAGGACATTGGTCGTCTGGACCGGATAGATTCCGTAGGCGCCATTCTCGGTTGAATAGCCATTCGTCCATTCGACGCGAACGCCGCGAATGATGATGTTCTCGCCGCCATTCACTTTCAGCCCGTCGCCGGACGTGTCCTCGATGGCGAGGTCTTCCAGGGTGAAGTCATTGGCGGTGACGATCAGGCCTTCCGCCCCGGCGATCTGTCCCTGGAAGTTGAGGATGGTCTGGTCCATGCCGGCGCCGCGAATGGTCACGCCATCGACATTGAGGCTCAGTGAGCGGTTGAAGCTGTAGACGCCGGCCGGGATCTCGATGACGTCACCGGGTTGGGCGTCGATCAACTGCTCCAGCAGAACCGACTGATAATCCCCGTCCGCACCAGAGACATCGCGTCCGTCCTGGCCGCCATTGCCGCAAGCGGTCAGAATCAGCGCAGCGGCGCCCACAATCAGATATCGCGTCATTTTCATTGCCTTCTCCCCGGCTTTCGCCCGCGCGTGCGTCATCTAACTGCCGCGCCCTGTCCATCTGTTGTGCCACAAATTTCCATATCTGGAAGCGATAGACAATCAGAAACAGAAACAGTTTCCGTTTTTGTGCAGCCGACCGACGCCGCGCAGGCCATTGTGAACGGCGTGCCCGGGCGGACAAAAGGGTGTGCGTGGTGCGGATCAGTCGGGCGAAAACCGCCTTAGCGCGTCCACATCCGCCGTCATCAATGCCTCTGATGCCGCGCGGATCGTCTCGATTGGCCAGTCCCACCAGGCGAGCGTCAGCAGGTGCTCGATATCGGCCTCAGGCAGGCGTTTGCGAATGGGTGTGGCCGGATTGCCGCCGACGATCGTGTAGGGATCGACATCGCGCGTGACGACGGATTTGGCGGCGATGATGGCGCCATGGCCGATCGTCACACCGGGCATGATCACCGCATCCCAGCCAATCCAGACATCATGGCCGATCGTGATTCCGCCCTTGTTCGGCCAGGGTCCCGGATCAGGTTCACCCCAGCACCCGAAGATCGGGAAGGGATAGCTCGACAGGCGGTCGGCGAAGTGATTGCCGCCATTGAGCACGAAGCTGGCATCTGCCGCGATCGAACAGAATTTGCCGATCTCCAGACGGTCCTCGATGAAGTCAAAAGCGTATTTCAGCTGGGTCTCGGCGAAACGCGCCGGATCATCAAAGGAATGGATATAGCTGTAATCGCCGGCCGTGATCTTGGGATGGCCGGCGACCAGCGGCTTGAGATAGGCCATGGACGGCGCTGCCGGCATGGGGGCCGGGTTCATCGGGTCGAGGGCGGGGTGATCAAAGGCGGTCGTTTCGTTTGAGGCCGTCATGAACAGACTCCGGACGTGAGGGGTTTCAGTTTATCGAAACGCGCCCCCGGTCTCCCGGTCCGGCGCGGGCTAGCCGCGATTGTTCATTTGAGCTCTCTCCGTCTTCCAAGCGGTTTATGGCGAGGTAAGCGCGGAGCGCTGTTCTTGGAAACCAACGACACTTCTCCCGGACGCGCGTCCGCGCGATCCGGGAAAAACAAGGACCTCATCGCTTGCCGGTCCCGGCTCTGCGCCACGCCTCCGCGGGGCTTCGGCTGCTAAAAACGGTCCGGCTCCTAAGGAAACCGTTAAGCCGCCCCCGGCCCGCGCGGCCCTTCTCCGGGGCCACCCGGGCGGCGCGCCATGAAGGCGAGCTTTTCGAACAGCATGACGTCCTGTTCGTTTTTCAGCAGGGCACCGTGCAGGGGCGGGATCAGCTTGCGCGGATCG
>NZ_CAJQOO010000122.1 GCF_905480005.1 uncultured Maricaulis sp. | reverse complement strand
CCGCGCTTGAGGATCTGGCCGCTCATGGCGACGACCTTGTACTGGCCCTGGCGATTGGTGTCCGCCGGCGTCTTGACGACCGTGAACATCGGCACCTCGCTGGCGCGGCGGAAAATCGAGAAGACGGCCTCGGTCCGCAGGCCGTCAATGGCATAGTCCTTCCACTCCCCCTGGGCGACGAAACGCCCATAGACCCGCAGGATCGCGTCGAGCTCACGACGGTTCCACATGACCGGGTCCGGCTTGCGTTTCGCGAAGGGGGATAAAGATTGCACGCCGAATTCTCCCACCAGTTGAATCACCCTGTCCAGCTTACAAACATTTCACGCAGCGCCGCAAAGTCGCCACATTCTCGGCGCGTTCCGGCCATACCGCCCGACCACCGTCTCACCTGTCGGCCGGTCGCAATAACCGCCTCCCAGCCTGGTTTTAGACAGCCCCCCCAGCCCCCCGGGTCAAGAGGCTGCGGTCCGGTCGACACCCCCAATTCCGCTCATGAAATGGACAACTTGCCTTGCCTCTGGCCAAGCGCGCCGCGTCGCGCTAACGCTAGATCAGTCAGATCATGAGCCCTGCGAACCATGCTGGTTGCCGATCAACTCATCAAGGATTTCGGATCCTTCCGTGCGGTCGATGGAGTGAGCTTCACCCTCGAGCGCGGCGAAGTGCTCGGTTTTCTCGGCCCCAATGGGGCCGGGAAGACGACCAGTATGCGCATGCTCGCCGGCGGGCTGGAGCCGGATGGCGGGACCGCTTCGATTGCCGGCTATGACTGTATGACCCAGCGCCTGGAGGCGCAGTCGCGCCTTGGTTACCTGCCGGAAGGAGCGCCGGCCTATCCAGCCATGACGCCGCGGGGCTTTGTCATTTTCGGTCTGCGTGCACGCGGCTTCTCCGGCGGTGCATTGATGCGGGCCACGGGTCTGGCGCTTGAGCGCGCCGTTCTGGGCGAGATGGCGGATCAGCCGATCGGGACGCTGTCCAAGGGCTATAAGCGACGCGCTGCCCTTGCCGCGGCCATCGCCCATGATCCGGCTGTCCTCATTCTGGATGAACCCACTGACGGGCTTGATCCCAACCAGAAGGATGGTGTGCGCCAGTTGATCCGGGACATGGCGCCGGAGAAGGCGATCATCATCTCAACCCATATCCTGGAAGAAGTGCCCGCTGTCTGCTCGCGCGCGATCGTGATCGACAAGGGGCGTGTCCTGTTTGACGGCACCCCGCATGCGCTCGCTGCGAAAGGTCCCGATTCGACGGTGGAATCGGCCTTCCGTGCCCTCACCCAGGGCGTTGGCGGCGCGGAGGCGGTGGCGTGATCCATACCCTCCATGCTGTTTATCGCCGCGAACTCACGGCATATTTCCAGACGCCACTGGCCTATGTCTTCCTGGCGGTCTTCGCGATTTGTGCGCCCGCCTTCGCGTTTCATATCGGGCGCTTCTTCGACACCAATCGCGCCGATCTCGCGCCGATGTTCGACTATCTGCCCTGGCTGTTTGTGGTCCTCATGCCGGCCCTGGCGATGCGGGCCTGGGCCGAGGAGCGTGATCGCGGGACACTGGAATTCCTGATGGCCCTGCCGATCCCGCTCTGGGCGGCGACGGGTGGCAAATTCCTCGCCGCTTGGACAGTCGCCGGCCTCGCCCTGGCATTGACCTTCCCGATGTGGATTGCAGTCAACTATCTCGGCGCGCCCGACAATGCGGCGATCGCAACCGGCTATCTGGGTGCCTGGCTCATGGCGGGCAGCTATCTGGCGGTTGGCCAGGCATTGTCTGCGACCACATCGAACCAGGTCGTGGCCTTTGTTCTCGGTACCGGAGCGGCCTTTCTCCTGACCATGGCGGGATGGCCATTCGTGCTGTCGGCGCTGGGGGAGAATGCCCCGGCCGCCCTGTCCGAATTCGTCGCGCGGCTGAGCGCTCTGGAGCATTACAACGCCTTCCGATACGGCGTGATAGGCCTGTCCGACCTGATCTATTTTGTCGGCCTCATCCTCGTCTCGCTGACAATTGCGGGTGTCCTTATTGCCGAGCGGCGCGGAGGCGGGCGATGAAGCGCACATTCTTCCTGCCCCTGATGCTGATCAGCCTGATCGTCGTCTTCCTTGGTGGCAATGAACTGGCGGGCCGATGGTTCGGCAGTGCCCGACTCGATCTGACACAGGACGGCCTCTACCGCCTGTCTGACGGCTCGGTTGCGGTGATGACCCGCCTCGAGGAGCCGATTGAGTGGCGCTTCTACTATTCCCGCGCCGAGGCCGCCCAATATCCCGCGATCCGGGCCTATGCGACCCGAGTGCGTGAGTTTCTCGACGCTTATGCGGACCGGTCCAACGGGCGAATCCGCGTGACCGAGATTGATCCGGAGCCCTTCTCGTCGAATGAGGATGAGGCGCTGGCAGCCGGCTTGTCGCCCATGCCCACGGATGGCGGGGACAGTCTGTTTTTCGGCCTCGTGGCGCGGAATTCTGTCGACGAACAGGCGGTTATTCCGCTTTTCCGGGAAGAGGCGGAAGCCCGGCTGGAATACGATCTCACCCGCCTCATCGTTGATATCGAGCGGCCTGCCCGGCCGAGATTGGCCGTCCTTACAAGTTTGCCGCTCAGCCCCGATGATGGGGCTCCGAACGCCTTCATTGCCGAATTGAACGCGGCCTATGATCTGATCTGGCTGGAGCGCGATTTTGTGGCCATGCCCGAGGCGAGCGCCCTGCTGATCGTGCATCCTGGCGCTCTGAGCGAGGAACAGCTCTATCTCGTCGACCAGTTCGCGCTGAGCCATGGGCGCGTCCTCGCCTTCCTTGATCCGCTGGCCCACATGGCCTTGCGGCCGGGCCCGGACGGTTTGCCGCCGATCAATGCCCGCCGCTCGTCCGATCTCGGACCGCTCCTCACCCGCTGGGGGATCGGATATGACAGTGAAACGGTGAGCATGGACCGGCAACTCGGCCTGCCGGTAGAGATTGTGGAGTCCGACGGTCGGGCCCGTCGGCGAGCCTACCCGCTCTGGTTCTCATTGGGGGCCGGCCAGATCAGCCAGACCGACCTGGCCACGTCTACTCTCGATCTCGGCCTGAATTTCGGGTCGCCCGGCGCATTGTCGATCAATCCGCTTGCCGGTGTCGAAGTGACACCACTCCTGTCGACCTCGCCGGAAGGCGCCTTGCTGGACGCCGACATAGCCGCGGGCGCGCCGGGCCCCGACGCCCTGCTGCAGGACTATGTTGCGGCAAACGAGGCGCTCATCATCGCGGCGCGTGTAACGGGCATGATCGAGACGGCTTTCCCGTCCGGGCCACCCGCCGGCGAGATCGCATTCAATCCGGGCGCCCATCGCGAGATGGCTTCCGGTCCGGTGGATATCGTCATTGTCGCCGACGCAGACTGGCTCGATGACAATTACTATGTCCGCAATGACCCGGGCACGGGTCGCAGCTTTGTCGCCGACAATCTGACCCTGGCGCTCAATCTCATCGATATGGCAGCGGGCGACCCGGCCCTTGTCTCACTGCGTTCGCGCACGCCATCCCTACGCCCGATGGCCCGGGTTGAACGTCTGCGGGCAGAAGCCGAGGCCCGCTATGTCGAAACACAGGACCGGCTCGAAGCGGAAATTGCCGATGCGCAGGACCGGTTGAGCGTGCTGTTGAACAGCGGTCAGGCTTCGGCCCTGCTCGCGGATTCCCAGGCCAGTGATCGCGATGAGGCGATGCGTCTGCGTGAACAAATTCTCCAGGGACGCGAGGCATTGCGGGGAATCGAACGGGATTTCCGGCAGGATATCGATGCGCTCAACGCAGACCTCCAATTCTGGACGATCGGCGTCCCGCCCGCCTTGATCATCCTGCTCGGGATCGCCGGAGCGGTTGTCCGGCGACGGAGGCGGCGCGGATGAGTGTGACCACGGACAAGCGGCGACGCACCCAATTGCTGGTGGCTGCCGGCTCGGCTTTGCTGCTTGCCGGCGCCGCCCTCGTGACGCTTCTCTCGCAGGCCAGCGAGACCTGGCGCCCGGCTGTCAGCGGACCGGTCCTGCCAAACTGGTCCAGTGCAGTGGCCAGCGCCCGGGTCATCGACATCACCGGCGATGAGAACTTTCTTCTTCAACAGGCGGCGGGCGTCTGGACCATGCCCAGCCGGGACGGGTATCCGGTCCGGCCGGAACGCCTCGCCGAGCTGGACGCCTATCTTGCGGCCCTGACATTCGAGGGGGCCCGAACCGACAATCCTGGCCGGCTGGGGCGTCTGGGACTGGCCGAGCCGGGCACCGAGAACGGCGCGACCCGTATCAGCGTTCGCGATGCGGACGGGACCATCTTGGCCGACATTCTTCTGGGCGAGACGCGTGGTGAGCGGGTTTATGTGCGTGAACCCGGTCGGAACCGGGCTTTTGCTGCCCGGCTGGGCGATGGCGCGGTGGCACGGCCCGACCTGCTGCCGGCGGATGCCTGGCTTGATCTCGATTTCCTCTCCCTCGGCACGAATGACATTGCCCGTGCGGATATCCAGCCGGAAGCTGGCCCGGCCTATCGCCTGGAGCGGGCCTCGACGGCGTCACGGAATTTCGCCCTGCGGCGACCCGCGGGCTGGCAGACCATAACCGCCGCCGCCGGGAATGGTCCGGCAGCCGCGCTTGGCCGCGTTCGCTTCCGCGATGTTCGCCGGGCGGACCGGTTGGGTGGCGAGTTCGTGGCCCACCACACGGCCGAAACCTTTTCGGGCCTGAGGGTTCGGATTGACGTCAAGGCGCTGGGCGAAACGCGCTGGGCGCTGATCACGGCGTCAGCCATCACCGATGATGCAGCGGCGGAAGCTTCGGCGCTCAATGCGCTCACCGATGGCTGGGCCTATCTGATGTCTGACCTCACGATTGATCGCCTGATCAGACCGCTCGACAGAATTGCGGACCCGCGCGAGGAGGCCGGTGATGCGCCTTAACCAGATCACCCTTCCCGTCAGCGACATTCCGCGCTCGAAGGATTTCTACGCGCGTCTCGGATTCCGGCTGCTGGTCGACAGTCCGCATTACTGCCGGTTTCTCGCACCGGACGGGGATGCGACCTTTTCAATTCATGCCGAAACACCGGTTGGGACCGGGGCGGTCATCTATCTCGAATCCGAGGACATGGACGCTGATTACCACCGCCTGCAGGCGGTGGGTTTTGTTTTTGAGACCGCGCCGCGCGATGAGAGCTGGCTCTGGCGTGAAGCGATCCTGCGGGACCCGGATGGTCATCGCATCAAACTCTATTACGCCGGCGAAAACCGCATCGATCCGCCCTGGCGCGTCTCGCCGGACCGTCATTGACCGGATTTGCCGGGGATTTGGCATTCCCGCATCTGACCGCTCTGGCTAGCTTGCGCGTGGCTGGGATTGGAGACATGCATGCCACGTCTGAAACATATCGGCTTTGTCCTGTTCGACGACCTCACCCAGCTGGACTTCACCGGGCCGCTGCAAGTGCTCAACCGACTTCCGGGTGTCAAAATCCACCTGGTTGCCCGGGAGGCCGGTCCGGTAAGGACGGATTGCGGCCCCTTCATCCTTGCTGATACCAGCTTTTCCGATTGTCCTCAGCTCGACCTGGTCTGCGTGCCCGGTGGATGGGGCGTCGACGCGGCGATGGAAGATGCGGCGACGGTGGATTTCCTGCGCCAGCAGGCGACCGGAGCGCAATTCATGACGTCGGTCTGCACAGGGGCGTTTATTCTCGGCGCGGCAGGGCTGCTCGAGGGCCGAAAGGCCACCACCCACTGGAGTTATCATGCCTCCCTGTCCCGCTTCGGTGCCGAGCCGGTCACGGCCCGGGTTGTCCGGGACGGAAACCTCTTCACTGGCGGCGGTGTCACGGCCGGGATTGATTTCGCGCTGACGATCGTGCGCGAACTCTATGGCGAGGCGCTGGCCCAGGCCATTCAGCTGGGTCTTGAATATGATCCGGCGCCTCCGGTGAATGCCGGGTCCCCGGACAAGGCCCCGGCGCCGGTTCGTGACGCCGTCGATGCGCGCTTCGCACCACGATTGGAAGCGTTTCTGGAGGTCGTGGACCGGGTCACGGCCACGGCCGACGCCTGATCCGTCAATCGGCAGTCGGCGCCGGGTCGACCGCGGGCTCGCCCACGCGCATCAGCCGGTCTGCCGCGGCCCGGGCAAAGCGCAAGGTCAGCGCCTTGCGTCGGGCGGGTGCGAGTTTGAGAACCGGGCTCTCCCGGATAATCGCGCCGCCGAACCCGTCGGCGATGATCAGACCGGCATCGTCCGGAATGACGTCATGGGGAAAGCGCTCGGACACCGCGAAATAGAGCCGGTCGCAATAGCCGGCATAATTCGTCCATTTGCTGTCGGCGCGGAAATCGGCAAGACCGGACTTGATCTCGATAATGGTGATCTCGCCCTTGCGACCAAGCGCAGCGAGATCAGCGCGCCGCCCGTCGGGCAGGCTGAACTCCGGGACCGCGCTGTAACCCATATGCCAGAGCAGGCGCGCGGCGCCACGCATCAGGGCCTGGGCGTCATCGATCAGCGGGTTGGCAGTTGAGGCGACATCATCTCTGGACATTGCCGGAGTTTGTACCTGATTTGTTCGCGCGGCAAGGCCGTGCTGACCATGCCTCTGTTCAAGCCAGCCAGGCTCGATCAGATTGAGGCAGGATTTCGGGAAGACGCGCCATGACCGCAGACAGTATCGCGCCATCGCTGGATGACTTCGAGCGGATCGCCGCGACCGCCTTTGACGCATTGCCTGACGAGATGCGGGCGCTTTGCGGTCGGGTAGAGGTCTTTGTCAGTGAATTTGCGGATGCCGAGACCCTGGCCGCGGTCGGGCTGACCGATCCGTTCGAGTTGACCGGCGTCTATATCGGCGTGGACCTGTCGCAGAAATCGGTCTCGGACCCGTCGCCTGAGCCGGACCGGGTTGTCCTTTATCGTCGCCCTATTCTTGATGAATGGGCCGATCACGGCGCCATCACGCTGGGCGAGTTGATTTCTCATGTCCTGGTGCATGAGATCGGCCATCATTTCGGCCTTTCCGATGAGGATATGCACCGTATTGAGGACGCAGACTGACGGCTCTCAGCCTTTATCGGTCGGGATAGCCCCAATGGTTGATCCACCGATCGAGTTGGGCCCGATAGGGCTCCAGCGCCTCGGCATGGTGCCGCCAGAGACCGATGGAACGGTCATGAATGGCCTCCTCGACCTGCGAGGCTGAGGGGGTCGAGAGGCTGGGCGACAGCCGCTCGCGATAGTCGGCCATCTCGCTTTCCCATTCCAGACCGAGCACCAGAAGCACCCGTGCGATCTCGTCCTTCATGTCGGTCACGACATCCTCATAGCGGACCTGGGTGACGCGCAGGTCCGGAGCCACTTTGCGGCCCGCTTCGCCGGCTTTCATGGTCGCATCGTAAAGCGCGACCGTGTCGGCCAGCGTGTAGGTGCGCAGCATCGCCGTGTTGAACTGGAAGAGCCGCTTGAAGGTCGAGAAGACGCTATCCCGCGGATCGCGCAGCGCCAACAGGACCCGGGCATTCGGGAAGACCTGTCCCAGCACGCCCAGCCAGGGCAAATTCAGCGGCAATTTGTCAATGAAGACGGTGTCGTCCGGTACGCCGAGTGCCTTGGCGCGCGCCCAGTATTCGCTTTGCAGCCGGGCCCGGTTTCGGGGCAGGGCCGCGAAGAAGCGCCGCAGACTGTCGTCACTGTCGCCGGCCTCATCGAGGATGGGTTGGACCAGAAGGGCCTCGTCACTCGTGGATATCCCCGAATGACTCGCCAGGATTTGTTCCAGCAGCGTCGTGCCTGACCGCGGAAAGCCGACAAGAAAGACCGGCGCGCGGCGCTTTTCAGGTGCCGGCAGGCTCGGCGGCTTGATGGTCGCATAGGCAGCGGTCAGCCGTTTCAGGCTGTCGAGCCCATGCAGGCCATCGAAGAATTGCCCGCCCGGAGCAAGATGCTCGCGCAACGCCGAATAGCCGGTTTCCCAGGCCGCGAATGCGGCCGCATGGTCGTCCATTGCTTCGCAGGCATCACCCAGACGGCGCCAGACTGTAGCATTGATCGCCGGATTCGCACGGCTGGCATCGAATTGCGCCTCGATCAGCTGGCGCGCCTGGTCCGGTGTCCGGTTGGCGAGGTCGGAGCCAGCGCGCGCAGAAAGGGCGGCCGCATCGCTCGGTTCGACGGCCAGGACCGCGTCCGCATGCTCGCGCGCCGCCGACCAGTCACGCTGGTTCTCACACACAATGGCCAGGCCCCGATGGGCTTCGACATGACCGGGCTGACGCGTCAGGGCTTCTTCATATGCCGCACGCGCGGCGCCAAGATCATTGGCCTGACGTTCCATGGCGCCGCGCAGGACGTGGGGTTCCACAGCGTCCGGGAAGGCATCGGAAATGGCGTCGAATCGGCTTCGCGCGGAAACATAATCCGCCAGATCGCCAAGGATCTGTGCGGCGGCCAGCTCGAAGCCCATCTGTCCCGGGGCAGCATCACAGGCCTGTTTGATCCACAAGAGCGCGGCGTCCGGATCCTGACGGGCGCGTCGGCAGATCGCCTTCAGATAGAGTCCATTGGGGTCGTTCGGCAGGGCGGCGAGAATGGCATCGGCTACGGATTCGGCATCGACGAAGCGATGGTCGCGATAGGCGGCGAACCCGGACTGGGAACGAGCAAAGGCTTCTTGCGGCGTCATCGACATCTCGGTGGCGGTCCTGTCATTCAAGCGGCGAGCGGATCAGCCCGCATTCGGGCACAGAATTCTCGCGCAAACCAGTCACAGCGACACTTGGGCCCGGTTTGTGAAGCGATCGGATGAAAAAACCCCGCCAGCGAGGCTGACGGGGTTTTTCGTGTCGCTGTCGCGAAGAGGCGGGACTAGCCCTTCTTCTTCGGCTCGCGCTTTTCGATGCCACGACCGGTGACGCGCTCGGCGATACGGGCCGACTTGCCGCGACGATCGCGCAGATAGTAGAGCTTGGCGCGGCGGACACGGCCTTTGCGCTTGATCTCGATCTGCTCGACATTCGGCGAGTAGAGCGGGAAAACGCGCTCGACGCCCTCACCGAAGGAGATCTTGCGGACAGTGTAGCTCTCGTTCAGGCCACCACCATTGCGGGCGATGCAGACGCCTTCGAAGACCTGGATCCGCTCACGTTCGCCTTCCTTGATGCGAACATGGACGCGCAGCGTGTCGCCGGCGCTGAAATCCGGAATTTTCTTGTCACCCAGGACGCGGGCGGCTTCTTCTTGTTCAAGCTGCTCGATCATGTTCATCGTGCATTCTCCTTGCGGGCCTTGTACCTCGTCCAGAGGTCGGGGCGACGCGCCTTCGTAATTTTCTCAGCCTGTTCCTGGCGCCAGGCCGCAACACGGCCATGATGCCCCGACAACAGGACGTCCGGGATCTCCCGATCCTCAAACACGCGCGGTCGCGTGTAATGAGGATATTCGAGGAGATCACCCTCGAAACTTTCATCCTCGGCCGACATCGGGTCGCCCAGCACGCCGGGGAGAAGTCTCACACAGGCCTCGATGAGAACCTGCGCGGGCGCTTCGCCCCCGGCCAGCACGGCATCGCCAACACTGACCTCTTCCATCTCGCGGCTTTCGATCACCCTCTGGTCGAGGCCTTCGAAGCGTCCGCAAAACACGACAACGCCCGGACCCGTCGCCCATTCCCGAACCCGGGACTGGGTCAGCGGTTTTCCGCGCGGCGTCAAATAGATCAACGGTCGTTTCCCGCCTTGCCAGCGAGACTGCACCGCATCAATCGCCTCCGTCGCGACATCCGGCCTGAGCACCATACCGGCGCCTCCGCCGGCTGGGGTGTCGTCCACGGAGCGGTGCTTATGACGGGAAAAATCCCGGATGTCCACAGTTTCAAGCGCCCACAACCCATGATTCGCAGCTGTTGCAATCAGCGAAACCCCCAGGGGTCCCGGAAAGGCATCCGGGAAGAGGGTGAGCGCGGTCGCGGTCCAAGGCAGGGAAGGGCTGGTGGCGTCAGTCATCGACAGTTCCGCTCGCCTCTTCCTCGGCCTTCGAGCCGACATCTTCCGGCGGGTCGATCGTCACCACACCCTCGGCAATCGAGACATGCGGCACGAATTCGCGGGTGAAGGGGAGCATCCAGCTGCCATTACGGTCGGGCGTGCCGGTGATTTCCAAGAGGTCGCCGGAGCCGAAATCATGGACGGCCTTGAGCGTACCCATGGGCGCGCCGTCCAGGCCTTGGACTTTCAGGCCCAACAGGTCGGAATGGTAGAATTCGTCCTCTTCCAGTTCCGGCAGGGCTGAGCGGAGGACGTGGAGTTTTGTGCCCTTGAGGGCCTGGGCCGTGTCGCGGTCGAGCGGTTCGGCGAAGCGGACCACGAAACCGTCCTTGACCGACCGGGCGGCCTTGGGAGTCAGGATGGTCTTGCCGTCTGTGTCCAGGAAGGCGCCATAGATGAAAGCGTCGGCCGGGGTGCCGGCGAAGCTCTTGACCTTGCACTCGCCACGGACACCGTGGGCGCCGGCGATGGCGGCAATAAAGACGAGATCGTCGGCGGGCTCGGTCATGATGGGTATCCGGTCGTGACGGCCCCCTCACTCATGAGGGGGCCGATCGCGGGAAAGTCCTACTCGGACTTTTCTTCTTCAGCAGCAGCTTCAGCGGCCGGAGCCTCTTCAGCCGGAGCTTCTTCAGCGGCTGGTGCTTCGGCAGCGGCCTTGGCTTCTTCAGCAGCAGCCTTGCGCTCAGCTTCCTTCTCGGCCTTCTCGGCAGCGAGTTCCTTGGCTTTCTGGCCCGGCTCACCCTTTTTCGGGTTGTTGCTGGCTTCCCACTTCCAGGTCTCGGCTTCGATGGCGTGGATGAAACGGCCGACGCGATCGGTCGGCTTGGCGCCCTTGGCGAGCCAGGCCTTCACCTTGTCCATGTCCAGCTCGACGCGCTGGCCGTCTTTCGGGAGCATCGGGTTGTAGGAACCGATCTTCTCGATGAAGCGGCCATCGCGCGGCGAGCGGCTGTCGGCAATGACGATGCGGTAGTAAGGGCGCTTCTTGGCGCCACCACGGGCGAGACGGATTTTCAGAGACATAGGGGTATTCCTTCTAGAGTCGTATAGGGAGATCAGGTGATTTGAGGGCCGCGGCACTCATCCATTGCGGGTGGTTCCGGCAGGACGTCGGGGCTTTGGTCGGCGAGCAGAAATTGAATTTCGGTCCGTACGCCAATGTATCCAGCCAGATCGGGTGAATAGGCCCATTGGCTGATGGCGACTTCAACCGACTGCACGAATTGTTGCGATACCAGGGTCTGCGTCCGCGGCGGTGTTGGCCGTTCCAAGCCTGTATTGCAGGCCACGCAAACGTCAAACGGGCGACCATTTTCATCAATGCCGTAGGCCGCGCGGCACACGGCTGTCATGCCCGTCGCCGCAGCGAGATAGGGATAGGTGGGCTCGACCCGGGTGGTCGCGCGCAGCTCATCCGCCCAGTCGTCAGCCAACGCCGAGCCACTGGCCACAAGCAGGAATATGACGAGCGCGCGGATCATTTCTTCGGCAGACCCAGCGGCAGCCCGTCGGGACCGAGCGGTACGCCGCCCAATCCCGGCAGGCCCGCAGGCTTGCTGGTGTTTGAATTGCCCAGACCGGGCAGCTTTGAGCCGGATGGCGCCTTGCCGCCCAGCAGGTCCTGTGTGGCGCGGCCCATATCGGCGGGGTTCATTCCGCCCATCTGGCCGCCCATGCCCGGAGGCATGCCGCCGCCCATTCCGCCCATCATGCCGGCGAGACCGCCGCGGCCACCCTTGGCGGCCTTTTTCATCATGTCGGCCATCTGGCGGTGCATCTTGATCAGCTTGTTGACGTCGGCAACCTGAACGCCGGAACCGGCGGCGATGCGCTTCTTGCGGCTGGCCTTGAGAATTTCCGGCTTGGCGCGTTCCTGCCTGGTCATCGACAGGATGATGGCTTCCTGGCGGGTCAGCATCTTGTCGTCCATGCCGGCCGCGGCCGCCTGGGCCTGCATCTTCTTGTTCATGCCCGGCAGCATGCCCATGATGCCGCCAAGCCCGCCCATGGTCTTGAGCTGGCTGAACTGTTCGCGCAAATCGTCGAGGTCGAATTTGCCCTTGGCCATCTTCTTGGCCATGCGGGCGGCTTTTTCCTCGTCGACATTCTGGGCGGCCTTCTCGACCAGCGAGATGATGTCGCCGCGGCCGAGAATGCGGCCGGCGACACGCTTGGCGTCAAAGACATCCAGCCCGTCGGGCTTTTCCGAGACGCCAAGGAATTTGATCGGCAGGCCGGTCACATGGCGCATGGACAGGGCGGCGCCGCCACGGCCATCGCCATCCATCCGCGTCAGTACCAGGCCGGATAGCGGCAGGCGCTCGTGGAAGCGACGGGCGGTCTCGACAGCGTCCTGACCGGTCAGGGCGTCGGCGACCAGCAGGGTCTCGTGCGGATTGGTGACGCGCGCAATCTCATGCGCCTCGGCCATCATGTCCTCGTCGATCGAGGTGCGGCCGGCGGTGTCGAGGATGACGACGTCAAAGCCCTGCAGGCGGCCGGCGCTCATCGCACGCTTGGCAATATCGACCGCGCGCTGGTTCGGAACGATGGGCAGGAAGGCGACATCGATCTGGCCGGCCAGCTGCTGGAGCTGCTCCATGGCCGCCGGGCGACGCGTATCAAGCGAGGCCAGCATGACCTTCTTCTTCTGCGTTTCCTGAATGCGTTTCGCGAGCTTGGCCGAGGTCGTGGTTTTACCGGAGCCCTGCAGGCCGGCCATCAAAATGGCGACCGGCGGTTCGCCGTCCAGGGACAGGCCGACCGGCTCGCCTTCGCCGCCGAGCAGGTCGACGAGGGCGTCATGGACGATCTTGATGACTTGCTGACCCGGCGAGACGGCGCGGATCACATCTTCTCCGACAGCGCGTTCGCGGATCTGCTTGGTCGCGGCCTTCACCACGTCCAGAGCGACATCGGCTTCGAGCAGGGCGACGCGAATTTCGCGCAACGCCGCATCGACATCCTTCTCCGACAGCACACCGCGCCCGGTGAGCTTGTCGAAAACGCCGCCAAGTCGTTCTGTCAGTGTGTCGAACATCAAAACCTCAATCCGTCGCCATCATCACAAAGCAAAGCGGCCCCGCTGAGCGAAACCTTCGCCGAGCAGGGTTCTCGCCGACCTCCCCCGACCAGTTGGTGCGGATGTGCCGGTAAGACAAGCGTGATGCTTGCAAGATGAAGCGGGGCTAGTACGTGGCGTGTGGAAAAGAGTCAAGCCGCACGCACGATGCGGGGCGAGGCTCAGCGGGTCTCGGCAACCGTGTCGGCTTCGCCGGAGACCATGACCGGTTCGGAGCTGGAGAAGGTCAGACCCGGACGATCAGGGCGCGCAGAAAGCATGGCGCCGAACAGAGACGCAAAGATCAGCGCTGCCGTCAGCCACAGAAGGGCTGTCTTTGCGAGCGTGCTGATTGCGAATTGAGCCTTGGCCATGATGTCCTCGGGGCGGGATTGCCCTTTTTTACGCGTACCGATTTGAGCGCCGATTCCCTTAACGGGGTCCTAGCGGCGGCGTTCGAAGCGGGTTTATCGTTAAAACAAGTAAAATACGCCTCAAACTGTCTTGTCGGCGTATCCAATGAATGTGGCCTGAATATGGGAGACGGTTTGGCCCGTTCAAGAGGGGCGATGTCTGATCCGGATCCGGGGCTGTCCAGGGAGACGCCGGCCTGCCCGCCGGGACATGAGGCGGACAGGGCCGACGCGGTTTGAGCGGGCACGGTTTTTGGAGGGTCAGCCCATGCACCGCTCGGGGGACATGGCAGTTACGCTGCCCGGGCTCGGCTGGATCACTCGGGGCGGTTTTGTTGTGTGTCCCGGCCATTCCGACCGCGCAGCGTGTTCCAGACACGACCGGCCCGGAGGCAAAGCCAAAGGCCGGCCCAGACATTGCCCAGAAGGGGAAGGGGCAAAATCCAGAATAAGGCCCAGCGCCAGTCCCGCTCGATTCCAGCGATGAAAATGGCCGCGATCAGAAAGCCGAAATACAGATCGGCAAGCGTGACCAGGCCCCACGGATGATGTGTCAGCCAGTCACCGGCGGCTCCGAAGTCGCCAGCCTGGACGGCCCACACAATCAGCGCGGTCAGCCCGAGCGTCCCGATGAGGGCGGCCAGACGAATGAGGAGCGATTTGAAGCGGGGTTCCGAGGAGGTCATGCGGTTGGTACGTGGTCCCGCACGTGCCGGATCAGTCCGCAATGGCCGGATCAATGCATTGGCGAACCGGTTCGCGGCTGTGCTCCGGGAAGCGCGCCAGCCAGCAATCATCGAAGACCGAGCAGTAACAGACTTCATAGCTCATTTCATGGCGCACGGCGTCGAGGGAGTCCCAAAGCGCGTGGCCAAGCGGCTGGGTTGTGGCATCCGGTCGGTCGAAGGCGATGTAGTCGATGTCTTCCTGGGGAGCGAGGAAGCGGCGTCGGACATTGTCGAACACAAGATTCAACTGACCATTGCGGAACGCGTCATGGACAAAGGGCAGGCGTTCATCGGCCGGGATTTCTTCCGGAAGGCAGCAGCGCGCAATGAAAACCGAGGTGTCATGGATGATTTCGCCGCCCCAATACATGTTGAAATAGCGGACTTCGGCGGGGCCAAGCCCGGTATTCTTGACGTTGATTGTCATTACCCAGGTTTCGCGGTCATCATCGATATTGCCGCTTTCGACCTGGATGACCGGCATCACCGATGCCTTCATCGTGCGGTCCATGACGATGCCCTGGTAGACCGCGACGAAGAGGGATGCGAGCGAGATGACAACGACACTCACAGCCACGATCAGCTCGATCATGCGGTGCTGCAGTTTCATGATGGCGCCCCCCCGACCCGTGTGAATGCGCAGTCTAGCCTGATTTGGGCGGGCTTCCAGCTCGGCTCAGTCCGGCCCAGCGCTCTGCGTCGCGCTCAACCAGATCGGCGGCCTTGGCGACGCCATTCTCACGGCGGAGATGCTCGCCCAGATCCGCGCAATTTCGGGCGACGGCCCTGTCGTCCTCGAGCCGCCGGAGCGCGCGGGCAAAGCGTCCGGCGTTCAGACGTTCAGGGCGCAGGGCCTTGTGTCCGAGCCGGGCCTCACGCAATCGTTCAGCCCACCAGGGTTGGTCGACCATGAAGGGGGTGATCAGGCTGGGCTTGCCGGCCGTCAGGGCCGCGGCCGTCGTCCCGGCGCCGCCGTGATGGACAATCAGACGGCAACGCGGAAAAAGCAGGCTGTGCGGGGCGCCGTCGATCACCAGCATGTCCGGCTCGGCAGTGGCCGGAAGTTCGGCCCATCCGCGGGCGATAATCCCGCGCAGGCCGGCCCGTCGAAGCCCGGCGACCGCGGCGGTGACGAGCCGGGTCGCATCACCGGTGACCATGGACCCGAAGCCGACATAGACGGGCGGGGCGCCGCTCTCGAGAAAGGCGTCGATGTCTGGCGCCAGCGATCGGGATGGGTCCGGCAAGACCCAGTTCCCGGTCAGCACGCTGTAATCGTCCCAATCATCCGGCCGCGGCAGGATATGAGCGGAATTGGCCGTCAGCCGCAGGCAGGGTTCGCCGCGATACGTGCCGTAGTCGAGACTGTTGCCGACCGGCGCGAGACCGAGTGACGTGCGCAAGGCATTCAGCTTTCTGCGGAAGGGCATCATGCCCAGCCCCAGTGGCGCCCAGCTCAGCGCATTGAGCCAGTGGGCCCGATTATTGGCCATCACGCCGGGCATCGGAAAGTCGCGGGTCGGGCTGATAATGGGGAGCGGCGCGGCGAGGATGAAGCCGGCCCCGACCGCTTCCGCACCGCTGGCTGAAAACAGGGCCTTGGGGTGGGCGATGACCATGTCGGCATCCCGCGTCCCCTCGACCGCCTCGGTCAGGCAGGCATCGATCATCGGTTCGATCATCTCGCCGCGATTGGAAAACGCCTTGAGCGGATTGCGGGTGACGCCCAGGGCCTCGGCCCGGCGAATGAATTCGCCCATGTCGAAATCGAAGGCGCGGGCCGGAAGGCCGAAACTGTCGATCCAGGCGGTGAAATCGCGCGGCGCTGACAGGGTCACCGCATGGCCGCGGGATTGGAGTTCGAGCCCCAGGGCGAGATAGGGCTGAACATCGCCGCGCGTACCGAATGCGTGGATGGCAATCTTCATGACAAACCGTCCCTCCACCGTGCCTCTATTGAGACAGGTGGAGGGACGGTTTGATCGGGTTCAAAGCGAATGGCAGTCGCTAGATGACGGCCGGGTCGCGGAAGCGTTCCTCGTCCAGCTCGCCTTCCCATTTGGCGACCGCCGTCGCGACAGCGGCATCGCCGGTCACGTTCACGGCCGTACGCGCCATGTCCATGATCCGGTCAACCGGCAGGATGAACCCGACAATGATCGCGGTGTGTTCCGGGGTGACACCGAAGGTCTCAAGCACGATCGCCAACAGGAAGAGCGATGCCGACGGGATGCCGGCGGCGCCGATTGACACAATCGCGGCCGTGAAGGCGATCATGACGTAATTCATGAAGGTGAGGTCGTAGCCAAAGGCTTGGGCCGTGAAGAGCGCGAGAATGCCGAGATAGAGCGCCGTTCCATCCATATTGATGGTGGCCCCGAGCGGCAGAACCGAACCGGCAACGGATTTCTTGACGCCGAGGTTGTCGGAGGCCGCGGCGATGGTGACCGGCAGGGTCGCCGAGGAAGACGCCGTGGAATAGGCCACCGCGATGGGGTCGGTCATGCCGCGGAAGAAACGGACCAGCGGCAGGTTCAGCACGAAGCGGACCAGTATGCCGTAGGTGATGATCGCATGCGCGATCAGGCCCAGATAGACCGCCACAATCAGGGTCAGGATGGCTTGAAGCGCCTCCAGCCCCTGACTGGCAGCGGTGTAGCTGACGAGCGCGAAGACTCCGAAGGGTGCGACCTCCATCACGTAGTGGGTGATCTTCAGCACGACTTCGGAGGCCGAGTTGAACAGGTCGCCCAACGGCTTGCCGGCGGCGCCTGTTGAAAGAATGGCGATGCCCAGGAAGAGTGAGAAGAAGATGATCGCCAGCACATCGCCATCCGCGAGAGCCGCGATCGGATTTGTCGGAACGATCTCGAGAAGCCGCTCGGTAATGGAGGGCGGGTCGGTGCTGACTGGCACGGCCTCGACACCTTCAAGATTGACGCCGGCGCCGGGGCGGAAGAGCGCGCCGAAGGTGAGGCCAATCACATTGGCGAAGAATGTGGTTACCAGATATAGGGCGATTGTCTTGAGACCCAGCGAGCCCAGTTTGGAGGGCTTGCCCATCGCAATCACACCGGCCACCAGCGTGGTGAAAATCAGCGGTACGATCAACATTCGGATCAAGTTGATGAATAGCAGGCCGACGGGGCGAATATAGCTGTCGAGCCAGCTTGTCGCTGCGTCCTGCCCCATCAAATTGGATGTCACCAGACCGAACACAACCCCCAGCACCAGAGCGGCCAGTACGCGCTGCCACAGCTTGATCTTGAACCACCAGCCCATGAAGTCTCTCCCCGATCCAGACGCGCCGTGCAGGCACGATGATGCGTTCGCACACTAGTGGGTGCGCGGTCGGGGTCAATCTTTGGGGAGAGGTGGGGTTCAGCCCGCCTTGGAGGCGTAGGCAGCCTTGAGGATCAGGGCCGGCATATTGATCGCGATAGCCGCCACGCCGGACAGAATCAGCAGGGAGCTGGTGCCGCCAGCGCCAATCAGAAGGCCGGCGGCCACAAGGGCGGCGCCGATCTGGGCGGTGCGGGAAACCCGCAGCCAGGACACATCGTCATAGCTGCGAGCCTTGTTGATCGTCTCGCGGGAGAACCATATGCGGCCGCCGCGGACGTCATGGTCCTTGCGAGTCGTCCGCCTCGGCAGCGGATCGAATGAATGATCTATAAGCGACATTCAATCATTATACGGACTTATTTTTTCGGATGCAACCGGGCTGTGTAAAACTCGCTTTTAAATCCCCTTTTCAGCGCTTTGGGAGCGCGTTTTCAAACACGCTCCCGCACTGCAAAAAAAGACCCTTACTCAGCTTTCGGCAGCGACCACCGCAGCGACCGCATTCACCGTCGAAGCAATCCGGACCGCAGCCTGGATCTGGCTCGTGGTCATGCCATGTTTGCGCAATTCGGCTTCGTGGCTGTCGATGCACAAGCCGCAGCCATTGATGGCGGAGACGGCCAGTGACCACAGTTCAAAGTCGGCCTTGTCGACACCCGGATTGGCCAGGATGTTCATGCGCAGCTTGGCTGGCAGCGTGCTGTATTCCTTGTTCTTCGCCAGGTGAACGAAGCGGTAGTAGACATTGTTCATGCCCATGATGGCCGACGCTGCCTTGGCAGCATTGACCGCTTCCGGGCTCAACTCGGCTTCGGCCGCGGCGCTGATGGCGGCCAGGGTCTTCGGCTCGCCAATGGCATGGGCTGAGGCGAGGAAAGTGCCCCATTTCTTCTGCGCGTCGAGTTCGGTTTCACGGCCAAGAGAGGACAGGTTCAGCTTCAGGTCCTTGGCGTAGTCCGGCAATTCATTCTTCAAGGCGTCAAGCGACATCATTCGCTCCCATCTGGTGCGGTCTGTGATCGGGGTAGGAGAAAAGGGCCCTGGAGCCGCCTGCCAGGCCGGCAATGCGCCGGTCGGGTGAGGGTGGCTCCAGGGCAATGGCAACCTGCGGAGGGCGGGCTGCCGGTCAGAATTGCTGGATTACAGCGTGTCGCCGCCGAGCGGACGGTTGCACGGGCACAGCTCGTCCGTCTGCAGGGCGTCGAGGACGCGCAGCGTGTCTTCCGGGTTGCGGCCGACATTCAGATTGGTGACGTAGACGTGCTGGATGACATTGTGCGGGTCGACAACGAAGGTTGCACGATAGGCAACGCCCTCTTCCGAGCGGATGCCCAGGCTGTCGATCAGCGAGCCCGTGGTGTCGGCGAACTGCCACATGCCGAGCTTGTCGAGGTCCGGGTGCTCGCGGCGCCAGGCCAGCTTGCAGAACTCATTGTCGGACGAACCGCCCATCACGACGGCGTCGCGATCGGCAAACTCTTCAGCCAGGTTGGCGAAGGCGACGATTTCAGTCGGGCAGACGAAGGTGAAATCCTTCGGGTAGAAGAAGATGACCTTCCACTTGCCCTCAAAACTGTCCTGGTTGATCGGCTCGAAGGCCGACTCGCCATTTTCCTCGTGTGCGTTGAAGCCCGGCTTCACGCCGACGATCTCAAATTCCGGAAGTTTTTCGCCGATACCCAGCATTGTGTCTCTCCATTTGGACGGGCCGGCTTGTCTGCCGGCGTTGTGAACGGGGCCGGTACTACGGGCGTTCTGCGATTAATCCAATGGATTGTATTTGGAGAAGTCATAGGTATTATCTATGGCCATGTCTCAGCTTCCGACTCTTCGCCAACTGCAATTCATCATCGCCCTTGCCGAGCATGGAAGTTTCTCTCGAGCGGCCGAGGCCGTCTTCGTTACTCAGCCAACGCTCAGCGCTGCCATCAAGGAGCTGGAGACCATTCTCGGAACGGTCCTGGTTGAACGCGGAGCCCGGGGTGCGGTGCTGACCCCGGCTGGTGACGCGGTGCTGGAGCGCGCGCGCCGGGTCATGACCGAGGCCGAGGATCTGGTGATCGCGGCGCAGGCTGCCGGCGAGCCACTTTCAGGACCTTTCAAACTGGGCGTGATTCCGACCATCGCGCCCTTCTTGTTGCCGCGTGTGTTGCCCGCGCTGCGGGAGCGTTATCCCGATATCGAGCTGTTCTTGCGCGAAGACCTGACCGACCGCCTGTTTGACGCCCTGCGTGAGCGGCGCATTGATGCGGCCCTGATTGCGCTCCCCTATGATGCACCGATGATCGAAACCCACGCTGTGTGGGCGGATGAATTCCTGTTTGCCGCCCCGCCGGATCACCCCCTTGCCCGAAACAAGACACTGGCGCCGTCCGACTTGACGGACGAGCCCCTGCTTTTGCTCGAGGACGGGCATTGTCTGCGCGATCACGCACTCGCGGCCTGCGCGACCGGCTCGGCGCGCGCCGATTTTGCGGCCACCAGCCTGCACACGCTGGTTCACATGGTGAAGTCCGGCCTCGGCGCGACGCTTTTGCCACGTATGGCGGTGGAAGCCGGTCTTGTGGATCGCATGGGTCTTGAGGTCCGACCCTTTGATCCGCCTGTTGTCGGCCGGGAAATCGGGGTGGCCTGGCGCAAAGGGTCCGCCCGTTCGGAAGAAGCGATCCAGCTCGGCGATGCGATCCGCGACATCCTGCAGGCGCCGGACAGCCCCTGAGGCCTCAGTCAGCCCCTGCGGTCAGAATCCGCTTCAGGCGATCGCTGCGCATCAAGTCAATCTTGTCGACTGGCCCGGTCACACGAAATGCAAACTGGTCGACGCGAGGCTCATCGACATGGGCGCTCATCAGGACCACATGCCCCGAATAGCCGCTCTCTTGGAGTTGCGGCAGGGTCTCCGAGTATGAATCATGCGGCGGAATGCGCCGATCCAGAAAAACAATGTCGAAACTGCTCGGCTCCGAGTCGAGAAACGCGTCCAGTCGCGCAAAGCCTTCCATATGAACATTCAAGTCCAATGACTGGCTCATTTCGCTCAGGATGACGTGCTCGACAGGATCATCATCGACGACTGCAACGCGCATGCGGGTATCTTCCTACCAGGTACGACGCGAGACTCGGCTGAATCGACCATCGGTAGAATGTATAAAAAAATCCGGCTCCCGCGCTCCCCCGCTTCGCGGCCTGCGTCATGGCGACACGCGACAACGCTTCAGCCTCCTGTTAGTTTCTGTCAGGACAGAAATTGAAGAAGGTCAGGCGTCGTGAAGCTCTCCGCACCCATGCAGCGATTTGTCCTCCATTGGGGCGAGATGGGCGCCCGCTGGGGTGTGAACCGCTCGATCGCGCAGATCCACGCCCTCCTGTATCTCGCGGAATCGCCGCTGCACGCCGAAGAGATCACCGAGGTCTTGCAGATCGCCCGCTCGAATGTGTCCAACTCCCTGAAAGAACTTCAGGCGCTGGGTCTGGTGAAGCGCGAGCATGTGCTGGGCGATCGTCGCGATCATTTTACCGCGACCCATGAGCCCTGGGACATGCTCATGGCGATCGCCGAAGCGCGCAAGCAAAGGGAGATCGATCCAATGATCGATATCCTGCGCGAGTGCGCTGAAGCCGCCGAGGCCGACCCCGACACCCCGAAACTGGCGGTCCAGCGTCTGCGTCGCATGGAGGGCTTTGTCACCAATCTGACGGGCTGGTACGCGCAGATCCGCAAACTCCCGCAGGGCACCTTGCTGAAGCTGATGGAGATGGGAAGTCGCATCGCCCGGTTCGTCGGCGGATGAGGGGGTCGCCATGACCCATCTCTACCAGGCTCTTCTGGGGCCGGACTGGGCGAAGCTTGCTGCGGTTACGCAGGAATTGCACAGCCCCGACCCGGCGGTTCTCTTCGAAGGCCGGGTCGAGATTATCCGTGGCCGCAATCCGCTTGCGGATCTGGTCGCTGCATTGCTCGGCCTGCCAAAGTCGGGGCGCGATCTGCCGGCTCTGGTCCGGGTCAGCCGGCTCGACGGCGATGAATTGCTGGAGCGCTGGTATGACGGCCGCCATTTCGCGACCCGTCAGGCTCGCTCGGCCGGCCGGCTGACCGAGCGCATCGGACCGTTTACATTGGCGTTCGACCTGCGGCTGGAGGCTGGCGCCCTGGTCTTTGATCAGGCCGGTGTGACGCTCTGGTCACTCTCCCTGCCTCACATCCTGTGGCCGCGAATCCGGGCCCGCGAACGCGCTGATGGTCAGGCGCATCTTTTCGATGTCGCACTCAGCCTGCCGCTGGTCGGTCTGATCGTGAGATATCGGGGGCGGCTGGAACAGGCGTCGGACTGACGTCCGGGCGTCAGAACAGCTCCAGGACCTGCTCCGGCGGGCGTCCGATCATCGCCTTGTCACCATGAATGACAACGGGCCGCTCTATCAGTTTCGGATACTCGGTCATCGCCTTGAAGAGCGCTTCCTCATCCTCGACCGCCTTGAGGCCGAGTTCACGATAGTCGGGTTCCGCCTTGCGAAGCCATTCATGGGCGGAAACGAAGCCGAGCTTCTTCATCACGGCTTTCAATTCGTCCACGCTGGGCGCGTCGTCCATGTAGTCACGGACTTCAAGCGCGCTGCCACGGGCTTCAAGCAAGGCCAGCGTCTGCCGCGATTTCGAACAGCGCGGATTGTGCCAGATAATCGTCGAATCGGTCATTGAAAGTCCCTCAAGTGCAGCTATGAAAGCCGGTCTTGTGCTGCAACATCAAGTCTTGGCCTGCGTTTCTTCTGCATTTATGCAATCAGGAATCATTTTCGCTGGCGGTTGAAAGCAGTGCGCGCGCGGCTTCCAGGTGGAGCCGTTCGACCATGTTGCCCTCCAGCGATATCACACCCTTTCCCGCGTTTTCCGGGTCCGCGAAGGCGGCGACGACCTTGGCGGCCTGCTCGAGATCCCGCGAGGTCGGCCCGAAATAGAGATGCGCCAGATCCACCTGCCCGGGGTGGATCAGGGTCTTGCCGTCAAAACCCAGCGCCCGCCCTTGTTCGGCCTCGGCCCGAAACCCCTTGGGGTCGCGGAAATGATTGTAAACGCCATCAAGGACATAAAGGCCCCGTGACCGGGCGGCGCAGACCATATTCACCAGGTGCGGCACCAGGGCGAGGCGTTCATGCTCGAGTGAGCAGTGCAATTCCTTGCTGAGATCATTGGTGCCGGCGATCAGTCCGGCGAGCCCTGTCCCCACGGCGCTGGCGATCGCATTGAGAGCCAGGACAGCACGCGGCGTCTCGATCATCGCCCAGATCGGAATCGAGGACCCGTGCGAGCTCAAGGCCGACCGGGCGGCGTGTAGGTCGCCCACTTGTTCGACCTTGGGAAGGATGACGGCATCGGCCCTGGCCGCGCTGCGCAGATCGGCCGCGCCCCACTCTGTCTCGAGGGCATTGATCCGCACGGCCCGGACCGCGCCCGATGATTCCCAGCTGTGCAGGGCGTTCTCGACCACGGTGCGCGCATCGGTCTTTTCTTCCGGGCCGACGGCATCTTCCAGGTCAAGGATAAGCAGGTCGGCGCCGACATGGGCGGCCTTTTCGATGGCGCGAGGCTTGGAGGCCGGCACAAAGAGGGCTGAACGGATCAGTCGGCGCATCAAGTCGTTTCCGGGGCTTCTGCTCGGTGAGGTTTTGGATATAGCATGTTTTCCATGCCGATGGCGCTGATCCTTTCCAGTCATGTGGCCGCCTCCATGGTCGGAGGCGGGGTCTCCCAGCGCGTGCTCAATTCAGCCCGTATCGACACCATGCTGGTGCCGACCGTTCTCTTCGGGCGGCACCCCGGCTGGGGTGAGCCCGGCGGTGGTCCGGTGGAGCAGGACCAGTTCGAGAGCGTTCTCAGCGGTATTGCCGATCAGGGTCTGCTCGACATCACCGATATCGTGCTGGCGGGCTATTTTGCCGATGTCGGTCAGGTTTTCGATACCGCCTCGGTGATCGATGTCGTGCGCAAGGGGCGGCGCATGAACAAGGGCGTCAAGGCGGCCCTGCCGGCGCCCATCATCGTGGTAGATCCAATCATGGGCGACTCGCCGGGCGGATTGTATGTATCGCCGGCGATCGCGGCTGCCATCAAGGATCAACTGATCACCCGCGCGGACCTGGTCACGCCGAACCTGTTCGAGCTGGGCCATATCACCGGCCGGCCCTTGACCGACCTGGCCTCGATGGTGCGGGCGGCGCGGGCGATGGAGCGGCCAGTCCTGGTCTCGTCCCTGCCGCGTCATGGACAGATCGGCGTGCTCTACGTCGACTCCGAACAGGCCTGGCTGGTGACCCATGACCGACTGCCCAAGGCGCCGAACGGCACGGGCGATGCCCTCACCGCGGCCTTTATCAATCGCTTGCTCGCCGGGGTTGACGCCCGCACGGCTCTGGAGCAATCCGTGGCGATGACGGTCAGTCTCGTCATGAGGGCGCATGAATGGTCTGCGCCTGAACTCCCGGTGGTCGCGGCAGCGGATGTGCTGACCTCACCCTTGGTCACGCTCGAAGCCGAGGCAGTTTAGCCCGCTTGATCGCTGCCGCGGCGCGCGTTAGCCAGTTCCTCATGAGCACCGAGATTTTGCCCGCCCTCCATGGACATGTTGCCGCCGGTTTCGAACCAGTGGCCGATGCCTTCCTTGCCAACTGGAAAGATCAGGACGAGATCGGCGCCGGTTTCGCCCTCAGCCTGGATGGCGAGATGGTGGTCGACATCCATGCCGGTTGGGCAGACCGCAGGAAGTCGCAGGACTGGACCGCCGATACGCTGGTTCCGGTCTATTCCACCGGCAAGGCTATCGCGGCGCTGGTCCTGGCCCGCCTCGTGGACCGGGGGCTCCTGCGCTATGACGCGCCGGTGGCTGATTACTGGCCGGAATTTGGTGCGGGCGGCAAATCCGCAGTGACGGTGGCCGAGGCCCTGTCCCACCAGGCGGGCCTGTCCGGCATTGCCGAGGAGATGGATGCCGGCGACTGGTTCGATGCGGCAAAGATCGAAGACAGGCTGGCGCGGCAGGTCCCGCTCTGGGAGCTGGGGACAGGATCGGGCTATCACCCGGTCACGTTCGGCTTCATCGCCGATGCGCTCGCCCGCCGGACCGATGGCCGCTCCATCGGCGCGATCCTGCGCGAGGAGGTTTGTGGTCCGCGCGGCATCGACTTCCATGTCGGCCTGCCCGAGAGCGAGCATGAGCGCACGGCCGAGCACGCCATGCCGCGACAGGTCCCGGATCTCGGTGAGCTGAACACGGCGCGCCAACTGGCCTTTCTCAAGCCCTGGTCCTCGCCCGGGCGCCGCGGTGCAACGGAATGGCGCAAGGCCGAATTCCCTGCCGCCAACGCTCATGCCACCGCGCGCTCGCTCGCCCGTCTGATGACGGCTTACGCTGATGGCGGAAAGCTGGAGGGCAAGCGCTTTATTTCCGAGGCGACCCTCGCCGCGCTGGTCAAGGAACGCGTCCATGGCCCGGACAAGGTCCTGCCTTTCGACCTCTCATGGGGTGCCGGTATCATGCGCAATGTATCGCCGGGCTTTTACGGACCGACCCCGGAAACCGTCGGTCATTCCGGCTGGGGCGGATCCTGCGCCTTCGCCGATCCGGTGCGCAATCTGACCGGCGCCTATGTCATGAACCGCCAGCACCATTATCTCGCCGGTGACCCGCGGCCCGTCCGGATCATCGAGGCGGTTTACGGCTGTCTTTAATCGGCTGTCGTGGTCATGTGCCGTCTTCTGCCAGCCATTCCAGCGCTTCCGGTCGGGTCGTGAAGACGGCGATCCTCGTCTTCCACCCTTCCCGCGTCATGGCGGACCAGAGTTCGGGGATGATCCGCTTGAGATCATCGGCACAGACCAGCGCGGTCTTTGGTGAGTGGCCGGCGCGGTAGCGCTCATTCCAGCCCCGCATGAAGGTCTGGTGATCATTCATCGCTGCCGGGGTGAAGGTCTCGAGCGTGGCAAAGTCGCCAATGATCAACAACAAATCGAAGTCCGACTGCCAGCCCGGAATGCCCGGTAATTCCGCAATGGAATGGCGCAAATTCAACATCGATGTATCGGCACCGAAGACGAGTTCGGCGACTTTGAGATCACGATGGAGTGTCCAGTGTGCCTTGCCCATACGGCTCCCCGGAAGTGCAGGCGTGTAGTCTAGACATGTTCCTTGCCCAGTGCGCCAGATATCTTCTCATCTTGCTGTGATCAGGCCGGAAAGCGGCGTTCGAGCCATTCCAGAAGATAGGCGTTCAATTCGTCCGGAGCTTCCCACATTGTCCAGTGGCCGCAGCCTTCGATCACGGCGAACTCGCTGTCCTTGCACAAGGCCGGCATCCACCCGGCCAGTTTCGGCGGCAGCATGAAGTCGAGCTCGGCGGAGATCATCAGGCAGGGCAATGAGAGGCGGTGGTCGACACCGCCCATGCGCTGCCAGTTGGCGTCGAAATTCCGGTAGAGATTGATGCCGGGCGCGAAGCCGGTCTTGCGATAGGCCTCGGCATAGACGGCCCGGTCCTCCGGCTTCACCACGATCCGCTTTTCCGGACGGCCATTGAAGCGCTCGAACTGGGCGGGGATATGGGTGATGTCGGGGAAATAATCCTCGAGCTTGCCGATTTTGGGCGGGCTGCCGAAGATAAAGGCGAAGAACTCATCTTCCTTGCCCTCGAACACGCCTTCCGCATAGCCGGGCTCCTGGAAGCGCAGGATATAGTGGTCCTCTCCGCCAATTTCCCGGAAGGCCTCGGTCGGCGGCTGGGCTCCCCGCGGCAGGTGGGGCGTATTGACCCCGATCACGCCGTCAAACCGGTCGGCCGCCAGCATGGCTGCGTGCCAGGTTATGATCCCGCCCCAGTCGTGACCGATCCAGACAGCCTTGTCATGGCCCAGCGCATCGAGCAGTCCGGTGAGGTCGGCAATCATTGTGTCAATGTCGTAGGCGTCGACACCGCCGGGACAGTCCGAGCCACCAAAGCCGCGAAGGTCGGGCGCGATAACCCGATAGCCGGCATTGGCGAGCACGCTGATCTGGTTCTTCCAGGAATAGGCCAGCTCGGGCCAGCCATGGACCAGCAGCAAAGCCTGCCCGGTCTCGGGGCCTGCCAGATGCACGGAAATCTCTATGCCGTTGGTGGCGATCCGTTGCGGTGTCGGGAAATCAGTCATGGAACAGCCTCGTCTCGATCCCGATCGGTGAGCGGGATCAGATCATTGCGGGTTGGCGGGCAGGAGAAAGCAGGGACCGGCATGGGTCAAGCGCGAGGCAGCCGGTTCAGACATCCCCGGGCAGCGCGTCCTGCTTGCGGTCGCGACGGATCTGGCTCCAGGCGAAACAGGCCACGCCTGACCAGATCAGCGCGAAGGTGATCATGTGGCCGGTCGCGAAGGGTTCGCCGCTCATCACGCCAATCCCGAACTGGATGGAAGGCGCGAGGAATTGCATCAGCCCCATGGTCGACAGACGCAGGCCGCGCACGCCGATCGTATAGAGCAGAAGCGGCACGACAGTGACGGCGCCGGCCGCGATCAGCAGCGCGGCCTGGATCGGGGATTCGAGGAAATGTCCGACCCCAGAGGCTTGCATCCAGATCAGGCCGATGATCGCAAAGGGCAGAAGGAAAAGTGTTTCCCATAACAGCCCGACGCGGCCGTCCACCGCGGCCACCTTGCGCAGATAGCCATAGGCCGTGAAGCTCGTCGCCAGCATCAGGGAAATCCACGGAACTTCGCCCACGGTGAGAATCTGGTTGGCGACACCAAGGGCGGCCAGCGAGATGGCCGCAATCCGCCACGGCCCGAGCGGCTCGCGAAGAATGACCACACCGACGGCGATACTCATCAGCGGATTGATGTAATAGCCCAGTGAAGCCTGCAGAACCTGGCCGGTATTCACCGCAAAGATGAAGCCCCACCAATTCACCGAAATCAGCGCCGAGGTCGCGAGCAGTGTCAGCAGGGTCCGGCGGTCCGCGAGGACGCCCAGGGCGGTCCTCAGTCGACCGGAAACGAGCAGCGAGGCCGCCAGAAGCGGCACAGCCCAGACCACACGATGGAGGATGATCTCGATCGCGCCGGCAAAGCTGAGGGCCTGGAAGAAGAAGGGGGAAATGCCCCAGATGAGATAGCCGGAAAGGCCCGCCGCGAGGGCACGCCGCGTATCAGTCGAAGTCTCGGTGGACATGCGGGCTCCTCGGTCGACGTCGTCCATCGCACATAGGGTGCCCGCATGTCGATGACGACCCGCTTCTTGCGCATGACAGGTCTGCGTCTGCCGGCCTGCCGGCTCAGCTGCCGATCAGCCCCTTGTTGAGCAGGCCTTCTGCGATCTGTACGGCGTTGAGGGCCGCACCCTTGCGCAAATTGTCGGAGACGATCCACAGCGCCAGACCGTTATCGACGGTCGGGTCCTCGCGAACGCGGGAAACGAAGGTGGCGAACTCGCCAACGCATTCGACCGGGGTCACGTAGCCTTCGTCCTCGCGCTTGTCGATCACCATCAGGCCCGGGCTCTCGCGCAACAGGTCGCGGGCTTCGCCGGAGGACATCGGGGCGTCCAGTTCGAGATGTGCCGCGATGGAGTGACCCACAAAGACCGGAACGCGGGCGCAGGTGGCGAAGAGCTTGATCCTGGTGTCCAGGATCTTCTTCGTCTCCACCATCATCTTCCACTCTTCCTTGGTGGAACCGTCTTCCATGAAGGTGTCGATATGGGGGATGACATTGAAGGCGATCTGCTTGGTGAAGGCCTGCGGGTCGACGCTGTCATTGACGAAAATGCCCTTCGTCTGCGTCCACAACTCATCCATGCCCGCCTGTCCGGCGCCGGACACCGATTGATAGGTGGCGCAATTGACGCGCTTGATGCCGACCCGGTCATGGATCGGCTTCAGGGCCACGACGAGCTGGATGGTCGAGCAATTCGGATTGGCGATGATGCGTTTTTTCGTCACGCCGTCCAGCGCGTCCAGATTGACCTCGGGCACGACCAGCGGGACATCCGGGTCCATGCGCCAGGCCGAGGAATTGTCGACCACGATGGCACCCGCCTTGGCGATTTTCGGCGCCCATTCCCTGGACACATCACCGCCGGCCGACATCAGGACCAGATCGACGCTGGAGAAGTCGAAACTTTCTGCATTCTGGCAGCGGAGCGTGCTGTCGCCATAGGACAGTTCGACACCCATGGACTTTCGGCTGGCCAGGGCATGGACTTTATCTGCCGGGAAAAGGCGCTCCGCGAGGATGGTGAGCATCTCCTTGCCCACGGCTCCGGTCGCTCCGAATACTGCTATCTTGACGCCCATTTGCGTGATGACCTTTCACTTGCCCAAGGGTTTATCCATGCCGATCGGGTGCACATAAACCCGCATCAGGGCACTGGCTAGGCTGATTTTGCGGTATGGCGCCGTTCTTCTGGCTAAGCCGGGCAAAAATTTCCAATCTTGCAGCGGGTTCAGGCGCGGCGATGCCCGCGATGGACGATGATACCCGGATTGCCTTTCGGCGACGCCCTGGACTGTTTGGCCTTGTTCGCGGTTGTCTTGCGGCCTGCCAGCAAGGGTCGAAACGCGCCCCGGATAGCATCCGCGATTCAAACACTGCCCAGGTTCGATTTTCAGGGCTGGCGTGGCCGTTTCATCTGCAGCCAGATACGCCAGGCAACCAGTCCACCGAGCGCAATGACAATCAGCTCCAGGGCATTGATGCCGAGGAAGAGCGGTGTGATCAGACGCTGCAGCAGGCCCCAGGGGCCGTCATAGATCGTCTCGCCCTGTCGCCAGAAACCGATATAGACAGCGGCTGCGACCACGATGGCAACGCCGAAGAAGGCGAGCCGGATCATCGTCGCCGGGTTGAAGCTGCGACCGGCCCGGGATTGTTCTTCGCGATTGCGGCGCGTGCGTTCGAGAAAGCGGCGTCGACTCATCCCTCATTCTCCTGTGTCTGGTCCGCGGGCGAGTGGATATCCCGGAGGACATCCAGCGCATCGTCAATGTCGACATCCTGCACCGCGCAGGCCTCCACGGGCTCACGGAAATTGACCTCGGAGGCATTGCTCCAGCAAGCGCCATTCAGTGAGCAATAGCAGATTTCCAGCTCCAGGCCGCGCAACGCGGACTGCATGCGCTCGCCAGCATCATCGCCGCGCACTTCGAACACAACCAGATCCTCACCGACCGACAGGACCGAGCTCGGCACGGATGCCGTGGTCACGGAGTAATCCCCGACGAGCTCGGCAAATTGTGGCAATTCCATCGGATGACGGACGAGCTCGCCCTCATACAGGACCCGGAATTCATGAATGAGGGCCGGCCCAAGCCCCTTGTTGGACAGGGTCAGGCTCCCGGCTTCGGAATTGAGGGTGAAAGTGGTGTCGACATAGGGCCAGACCGAGGCGTCGAGTTGACGATCAGACGATTGCAATTCCAGGAAGGCGAACAGGAGCGCAATGGCCGACATCGCGACGGCGCCGAAAGACAGGGCGTATTGATTGCGGTCATGCTCGGTCATGGACACGGTCTCCCCGATCCCGATTATGGCGCTCCAATCGCGTTGCGCCACAGGAGTTTCATTTGCGTTGGGCGCGATTTCATGCGCATAAGTTTGGCAACGGGCGGCCGAACTGGCCGGACGGAAAACTGATCGCCTACCCGGTGCCTGCCTTTCTGGCAGGGTCCCATCGGGCCCAGAGACTTCAGCCTTCCCCGACTTTCTACGTCCGTATTACCGGTATCAGGACGCTGGTACTGACTTTATTTTTTGTCCGGACGCGGGGCATGCATACTGGGAAGGTTCCCTCTAATGGCTACAGGTGTCGTTAAATTCTTCAACCAAAGCAAAGGCTTTGGCTTCATCACCCCGGACGAGGGCGGCGATGACGTCTTCGTGCACATCTCGGCTGTCCAGGCTTCTGGTCTGCCGGGTCTGGAAGATGGCCAGAAAGTCTCTTTCGAAACCGAGCCGGATCGTCGCGGCAAGGGTCCGAAGGCGGTTGACCTGCAGCTGGCCGACTAAGGCAGTTCAGGGATCGCAAGATCTACGGGAAACGGCGCGGAGCTCAGGCTCCGCGCCGTTTTTCTTTGTCCAGACGGGATTCTTTGTCCGGTCGGGATCAGCCGTCGCTCATGGCGTCGCGAACCTGCACTGCCGTTGCGGGAAAGTCCGTGAAGACGCCATCCACGCCGAGGGCATAGATACGCTGCAGCTCGGCGTCGATATCCATGTCCTCGGAAACCGGAACATCATCACGGAAAGTCCAGGGATGAACGGCCAGGCCCAGCGCGTGGGCGCGCGTCACGAAGCCGGTATCGTCCCCGTCCGCAGAGATCAGCAGGGCCTTGGAGGGTCCGACCCCGTCCGCGAAGGTCGCGGCATCTTCCAGTGAGACTGTCGGGGTAAGCGGGTCGGCTTCCGTATCCAGCTCGATCATCGGGAAAACCAGCATCAGAAGCCGGGTTTCGACCTCACCGTTGAGGCGGGCGAGAAAGTCCGGCTCGAAACACTGGATCGCAGTCGGCGCGTCGGCCGTATCGAGACCGCGGGCACGCAGGATTTCGACCAGAACCGGCAAGGGGTCGAGGCCGATGGCAGTGAAATGGCCCGGCGCCTTCACCTCGGGTTCGGTGCGAACATTGTGCTCGGCCGCGAGGTCCAGAACCTCCTCGAATGTCGGGATCAGGAATTGGTCATTGTAGCTGGCATCCCGCTGCGGCCAGGGCTGGCGGGCGCGCAAGGCGCGGATTTCGGCCAGGGTGAAGTCCTCGACCCACCAATCCTCGCGATCGCCCTGGGTGCGTCGCCGGTCCGCGTATTCGGGAAGGTCGGCGATATTGGTTGTCGTGGAGAGATAGTGATCATGGCGTACGACCAGAACGCCGTCGGCGGTCATGACGAGATCCGGTTCGATCACATCGGCGCCCTGGGAGATCGCGAGTCTGAAGGCTTCCAGCGTGTGTTCCGGCCGGTCACCCGATGCGCCGCGATGAGCGATGACCAGGGGTGGCTGGCCGTCGAGCGTGGTCCAGACATGCGGCTGCGGGCCTTCTGCAGCCGGTGTACAGGCTGCGAGCCCGACAAGAATCCCAATCCCCAGAAAGATTTGTCGCATCGCCCCCTCCCGCTTTGCTGAATTGCACTCTAGCCTGAGCCGGTATCGCACGGGAGTGACAAATGCGCGACAAGAGCCGGTTTGACGAGCTTGCCGATGCGGCGGAGCGCTATGGGGTGTGCTCGCTGGACAATTATGCGGTGATCCGTTCGGTGGCCGAGAATGTCTCGACCGGATTCTGCCGCTTTCTCGGGTCGGGTGACAAGGTGTGCGTCCACCTGGTCCCGCCGGAAGGTGCGTGGTCACCGCAACCGCACCGGTCCGGCGCTTTTTCGGTGTCGGGCAAGGGCTTCTTGCCGCTTGGCGTCATCAGTTTCGGACTGGCAGTGAAAGTCTCGCGCACGGGTGACTGGACGCGTCTCGTCCTGTCCTGTGCGAAGAAGGGCCATCATGTCGAGATCGCGATCGCCAATGGTCCGGTTTTCGATCTGGAGCTGCCGCTTGGCGAGTCGGCGCTGACGATCGTGTTCGAGCGCTTGCAGGCGCATCTGATTGCCTGGTTCAACGACCAGGCCGATCTCTACGAGAACGGCGATTATGGCGGTCGCACGATCGGGTTCGATCTGGTTCACTCCGACGAGGGCTCGCTCTAGGCGAAGGCCTGACCGATCAGTGCGGCGATATCCAGTCCCGGACTGCCAAACAGGCCGGATCCGAACACGCCAGCGCCGCCGACCAGGCCCAGAAGGGCGCTGGACGCCAGCCGGCGACGCAGCATGAATGCCCCGGTCCAGCGGGCGATGGCAAAGGCATTGCCGGCCCCGATCAGGGCGACAGGGCCGCCGATCAGCATGGCGGCGATGAAGGATGTCACGGCCAGTTGGGCCTCTTGCGGCAGGGTGTCCATTTTTGCCTCCCCAGGTCTGTCGCCTCCGGGCGACGAATGGAACGAAACGCGCTAACAGGATCGCCATGATAGAGACCGGACCTGACCTCACCCTGACTATCGCGCTCATCGCCGGTTCAGGTGTTGCTGCCCAATGGCTGGCCTGGCGCCTGCGCTGGCCCTCCATCGTCCTGATGATGGGGGCAGGCCTTATCCTGGGGCCGATCTGGGCCTTCGCCGCCGGCGCGCCCCTGGTCCATCCCAGCGCCGTTTTCGGTGATTATCTGCGCCCCATGATTGCCCTGGCCGTGGCCGTCATTCTCTTTGAGGGCGGGATCACCCTGAATTTCCGCGAGCTGCGCGATGCCTCCGGTCCGGTACGGCGCATGGTCTTTCTCGGCTATCCGCTCGGATGGGCCGGCGCGGTCCTCGCCCTGCATTATGTGGCAGGTCTCGCCTGGGACATTTCCGCCATGATCGGGGCCCTTTTGACCACGACCGGTCCGACCGTTGTCCTGCCCCTCCTGCGCCAGGCCAAATTGCCCGGCCGGATCGCTTCGGTGCTGAAGTGGGAAGGTATCGTCAATGATCCGATCGGTGCGTTGTCGGCCGTCTTTGTCTTTGAAGCCATCCGCCAGACCGCACTGGGCCAGGACTGGATCCAGGCCGGCATGGCGCTTGGGCTGGGCGCGCTGATCGGCGCGGCGCTCGGCTTCGCCTTCGGAACCGGCCTTTCGCGCGCTTTCCGGCGCGGCTGGGTACCGGAACCCATGAAGGCGCCGCTCATTCTCGCGGCTGTCCTGGTCTGCTTTTCTGTCGCCGACGCGCTGGCCAGTGAGACCGGGCTTGTTGCCGTGACCCTGTTTGGCCTCGTGGTGGCGAATTCGCGGCTGGCCTCGATCGAGGAAATGCGTCGCTTCAAGGAAGGAATTGCCTCCATCCTTGTCGCCAGTGTTTTCGTTGTGCTGGCGGCCGATCTCGCCCCGGGCGACTTGCTGGCGCTCAATGGCTGGCATCTGGCCTTCGTCGGCGTCTTCATCCTGGTGGCCCGGCCGATCTCGGTCGTGCTCGCGACCTGGGGGTCCGGCCTCAATCTGAAAGAGACCGCCTTTATCGGCATTATCGGCCCGCGCGGTGTCGTTGCGGCGGCGGCGGCGGGCCATCTCGCGGCCAGCCTTGTCGAGGTCGGGCGCGAGGATGCGGCCATTCTCGCCCCGCTGGTCTTCGTGACCATCTTCATCAGTGTTTTCGGGTGCGGGTTTGCGGTCTCACCGCTGGCCAAGCTTCTGGGTCTGTCCCAGTCGGGCCCCGAGCGTCTTCTTCTCGTCGGCGCGAACCCCTGGAGTCTCGGCCTCGCGGATGCGTTGAAGAAGGCCGAGGTACCGGTCACGATCGCCGATACCAGCTGGCGGCGGCTGCGGGCCGCGCGTCTGGCCGGGCACGATGTCCATTATGGCGAAGTCCTGTCGGAGGTCGCTGATCACCGGCTGGAGCCCGCCCGTTTCTCGGCCCTGCTCGCCGTTTCTCCCAATGATGCCTACAACGCCCTGGTCTGTATCGAATACGGGCCGGACATGGGCCGTAGCCGGGTGTTCCAGCTGTCCGGCTTTGACGGGCCTGTGGACGCCGAGAAGGTGGAGGATGATCCGCGAGCGATTGCCTTCACAGCGCGTGGCCGCACGCTGATCCGGCGCGGGCGCGGCTATGACAGCCTTGCACGGGACTGGTGGCAGGGGTGGCGGTTTCGCAACACCAAATTGTCCGACACCTATCCGCTCGAAACCTATCTCGAGGACGCCGGTGAAAGTCCGGATCTGGTCATGGCGCGCATGCTCAATGGCAGTTTCCATCTGCTGGGCTCGGGCCGCGAGGCACCCAGCCAGCCGGGAACGATCCTGATCCGTTTTGGACCGCCAGAGGCGGACGCACCGGACAACAGGCCTGACGATCAGTCGTCGTAGGGCTGTGACCCGCCGGGCGGGGCCCCGCCGCAATAGGGCCAGTTGTCGGCATTGGGGTCGCCGTGCGGGCAGACCGCATCCGTGCCTTCATAGATAGCAATACAGCCGGACAGGCTGGCTGCGCCCAGAAGCACGGCGAGGACAAGAAGTGAACGCTTGACTGACATGATGAGGCCCCTCTTCGGCCATATCGTGCCGTCAGGCTTGTTCCAGTGCAAGCTTTTAGGGGCGTGCCTTCATGGGGAATTAACCCTGCTGCGCGCAGATAAAACTCCCGGTTTTGCGACAAGGATCGAGCATGGCCCGCCGGCCCAGAAAATCTCAGGCGGCGCAGCGCGCCCGCTCGGCAGCGCCATCGCGCGGTCAAAGGCGTTCGCCCCGGCGAAAGCGCAAGAGCGGCGGAGGCTTTCCCTGGTTCCGCATCGCGGCCTGCCTTGTCATCATCGCCTCACTCTTCATCGGTGGCTTGCTGGTCTCGATCGCGCGCGACCTCCCGGACACAAGCGGCCTGGAAGCGGTCGAACGCACGGCCACAATCACCTTTCTTGACCAGGATGGCGCCCTGATCGCACGACGCGGCTCGGCTCACGGGCATGAAGTAACGATCGACGAGCTGCCGCCCTATCTCGTCGATGCGGTCCTCGCGGTGGAGGATCGTCGCTTCTACAGCCATCCCGGGATTGATGTGATCGGTCTTGGCCGCGCCATGGTCGCCAATCTGCGCGCCGGCCGTGTGGTCCAGGGCGGGTCGACGCTGACCCAGCAATTGGCCAAGAACCTGTTCCTGTCCCCTGAACGGACCCTCCGCCGGAAGGTCCAGGAAATGATGCTGGCCTTCTGGCTGGAAAGCCGTTTCAGCAAGGACGAGATTCTCGAGCTCTATCTGAACCGCGTCTATTTCGGCGGCGGCGCCTATGGCGTCGAGGCGGCATCCCTGCGCTATTTCTCCCGTCCGGCCAGCGAACTGGGTCTGGGTGAAGCGGCCCTGCTTGCCGGCCTGCTCAAGGCGCCCTCCCGCTACAGTCCGGTCAATGACGCCCAGCGCGCCGCGGCGCGGGCAACCGTCGTGCTTGATCTGATGGCCCAGACCGGCCGGATTACCGACGCCGAACGGATTGACGCCGCCTCGACCCCGATCCGGGTTTCACGCGGCGCCTCGAGCCAGGGCGCCCAGTATTTCGTCGACTGGGCCGCGGAACAGGTGCGCGGCATTGCCGGCCTCGATCATGGCGACCTGGTCGTGCACACCACGCTGGATGTTGATGCCCAACGCGCCGCCGAGCGGGCGCTCAGCACTATACTGGACGATGATGACCTGGCAGCCGGTGCCGGCGAGGGCGCATTGGTCTCCCTGGCGCATGATGGCGCCGTGCGCGCGATGGTCGGCGGGCGCTCCTATGCCCGGTCGCAATTCAATCGCGCTGTCCTGGCCCAGCGCCAGCCGGGTTCCGCCTTCAAGCCCTTTGTCTACGCTTCGGCTTTCGAAGCGGGGCTGACACCGGAAGACCGGCGCAATGACGCCCCCGTACGGATCGGGGACTGGGCACCGCAGAACTATAATGACGAGTATCGGGGTGAGATGAGCTTGCGCGAGGGTTTCATCCGCTCGTCCAATTCCATCGCCGTCCAGATTGCCGAGGAGACCGGCCGTGGTCATGTCGCCCGTCTGGCGCGCCGACTGGGCATTGAGAGCCCGATGCGGGTCGATCGCTCGCTGGCGCTCGGCGTGTTCGAGGTGACGCCGCTGGAACTCGCCTCCTCCTATGCGCCCTTCGCCAATGGCGGTCTGCGGGCCTCGGCCTATGGCATTGACCGGATTGAAAGCGCCGACGGTGACCTCGTCTACGCCGCCGCGCCCGCCGGGGGTGAGCTGGTGCTGGACGCGCGCACGGGCCAGCGCATGCGTGATCTGTTTTTGACCAATGTCCGTCAGGGCACGGGTCGCCGCGCGGCAGTGTCCGGACTGACGATTGGCGGCAAAACCGGGACCACCAATGATTTCAGGGACGCCTGGTTCGCCGGATTCAACAGCGAGCTGGTGACGGTCGTCTGGACCGGCAATGACGATAATTCGCCCACTGAACGGGCCACGGGCGGCGGTCCGCCGGCGCGGATATTCCAGGCCTATCTGCAAAACGCCCCGCGTCACGGCCTCGGCGCGGCGCCGATTGCCGCTCCTGATGCACTCGCCGACATCCTCGCGGCAAGCCTGGACCCATCACCCGAAGCCACATCCGATGCGCCCGCGACGAATGCGGAGACTGACACGGACAGTGGCGAAGACCCCATCGGTGCATTCCTCGCCGGTTTGGGGGGACGCGACTGACCCAAAATCCCCCCAAAGAGCCACACTGTTTCAAGGACGTGTCGCTGCCGTGGTGTTAAACTCCCGTTCGAGGGACCTAGAAACACCGATCCATTAAGGGGGTCATTATGAGATACAGCCTGCTTACTGCCGCTGCCGCGGCGAGCGTCGCCATTTACATGCTGCCGGCCGGCAGCGTCGAGGCCCAGAGCCGTGCAGCGGCGGAAGCCGCCATGGAGCGGATGGGACTGGATGGCGGACAGGACGGCTTCAGCTATGACAGCGTCAGCTTCCGCAGCGGTCGCTACATTCTCAACGATGTCACTTTCAGCGACATCAATGATGAAGGCGATGGCGGCCCGGACGTGGTCCAGGTCGAGCGCATGATCTTTGACGCGCTTCGCCTCGATTCCGACGGTGAAGTGCTGTTTGACGGTCTCGCTCTGGAAGGCATCTCGGCCACCGATGATATGGATGGCACCGTGGTCCGGCTCGACCGCGTCAGCCTTGATGGCCCCAATTCGGTCATGACGCATGATTTCGGTCGCGCCGTCGCGGGCGAAAATGATGATGATTTCGAGCCGGACTGGAATCTCTACGAGTTTGAGGGATTCGCGATTGAAGGTCTCGTGGGCCAAGGCGAAGAAGACGGCAATCCGTTCGAGTTCAGCCTCGCCCAATTCGTCGTCGAGCAATACTCACGCGTCGAACTGGGTCGCCTGGCCATGCTCGGCTTCGCCTTCTCGGGTGCAGACGAGACCGGTGAGAATGTGACCGTCAATCTCGGCGAGATGTCGATCCTCGGCTTCCAGACGGCGGCCTATGCCGACATGATGGATGCCGCGGCTGCGGGCGCTGATGAAGACGCGGTGATGCAGGCCTATTACCAGAGCGCCTTCCTCTCTCCGGTTGATATCTATGACCGCTTCGCCGTGCGCGACATCCTCGTCGAGGCGTCGGGTGTTCATTTCTCCATGGATCACCTCACGGCCGAAATGGAGCGCAGCGGCTCCCGGGTCTTCAGCACGGCTGAACTCGGCTCCGCAATGCTGATCCCGGACGCATCCAAGCCGGGCGGGGCACAACTCGCCATGGGTCTGGGCATGCTCGGCTATGACCAGCTCGAACTGCGGATGCAGGCCAACTCGGTCTATGACGAAGACTCGGGCCGCTCCTACACAACCGGCGAAAACTATCTCGAGCTGACGGATGGTCTGCGTATCGAGATGGCGCAGGACATGTCCGGCTTCAACGAGTATCTGGCCAACATGCCGTCGGCGATGGAAACGCTCTCTACCGTGGACGAGTCCGATGAGGCCGCCCAGATGGATGCGATGGTCAGTCTGATGGGGCCGCTTCTCATCAATAATATGTCCATGCGCTTCGTCGACCTGTCATTGCTTGACCGCGCCCTTGATGCTGGCGCTGCGGCCCAGGGCATCACCAAGGACGAATTGCGTGTCCAGGCTGGTGCGATGATGGGTATGGGTCTGATGGCGGCACCGCCGGAGATCCCGCGAACGGTACTCGCCGAGCTGTCGTCGGCCCTGACGAAGTTCGTCAATCAGGGTGGCAGCCTGACGATCGATATGACCCCGCCCGAGCCGCTCAGCATCGGTGAGATGTTGGTGGATATCGAGGCCGGCACCTTTGATTACAACGTGCTGGGGCTGAGCTTCACGTCCGAAGCGCCCTGATCGTGTCCTGACGAGAGACAGGAAAGGCGCCAGTCGGTTCGACTGGCGCCTTTTTCTTGTTCGCCGTCCAAAGGGGCAGGCCCTAGCGGCTGGCGAGTGCGGCCTGGCCGGTTTCGTCCATGAAAGCCTTCATCCGCGGCGCAATCTGCTCGCGGAAACGGCGCCCATTGAAAACGCCGTAATGGCCGACATCGGGCTGGATCCAGTCCTGTTGCAGCGTGTCCGGAAGGCCTGAGCACAAAGTGTGCGCGGCCTGGGTCTGGCCAATGCCGGAAATGTCGTCATTCTCGCCTTCAACCGTCAACAGGGCGATGTCGCGAATGGCGGCCGGGTTGACCGTGCGCTCGCCGTGCATCTGCTCGCCCTTGGCCAGTTTGTGCTCCTGGAAGACGTCGGTGATGGTCTGCAGGTAGAATTCTTCCGACAGGTCCATGACGGCAAGATACTCGTCGTAGAAGGTGCGGTGTTTGTCGGCATTGTCGCCATCGCCATCGACCAGGTGGGTGAAGAAATCCCAGTGAGCGTCGACATGGCGCTCCAGATTCATGTTCATGAAGCCGGCCAGCTGCAGGAAGCCCGGATAGACACGCCGGAAGGCGCCGGGATTCGGCGCTGGAACGGTGTGGATCAGATTTCCTGCGAACCAGTCGAACGGTTTCTCTTCTGCCAGCTTGTTCGGCACGGTCGGCGACAGGCGGGTATCGATGGGCGAGCCCATATAGGTCATCGAAGCCGGACGGTTCGGGTCGTCATCCTCGGCCATCAGCGCGATCGCGGCCAGTGTTGGCGGACCTGGCTGGCAGACAGCGACGACGTGGACGTCCGGTCCCAGAAGGCTGACCATTTCACGGATATAGCTGGTGAATTCATCGAGATCGAAACGGCCGTCAGTGACCGGGACCATCCGCGCATCCTGCCAGTCGGTGATGTAAACCTCACTATCCGGCAGGAAGGCTTCAACGGTGCCGCGCAGCAGCGTCGCATAATGGCCCGACATCGGTGCGACGAAGAGGACTTTTCGATCCGGCGTCTCATTGCCCCGGGCCGCGATGAGTGCGTCATGATCGCGTTCGAAGTGGAGCAGTGAGCACCAGGGTTTGGTCCAGACGACTTCCTCGCTGACGCCAACGCACTGCCCGTTGACCGTGGTGTGATCGAGCATCCATTCCGGCTTGGCATAGCGCCGGGTCACGGATTCAAAGAGTTCGGCGGCGGCGGCCATCGAACGACCGGCAATGGACTCGGCCATCGGATTCATGGGCGAGCGGAGGGCCTGCCGGGTGGCATTGGCCGCCGCGCGCCATGGTGTCATGGCGAGACGATTGAATTCATAGACGCTGTAAAGCATACGCTCTCCTCGCGTCGGCGCCGTGCGCCGGCACTGTTCCGGATGACTATCCGGGATTTTCCTCAAGGAAGTCTTGCAGGCGGAGCGCGACATCGCGCGGGTCCACGCCCGAGGTAAAGAGATCAACGAAACGCCCGTCGCCATCCATCACATAGATGATCGACGAATGATCCATCAGATAGTCACTGCTGCTGTCTTCTTCGGCGCGTTGGTAGACCACGCGATAGGCCCGGGCGACGGCGGCAATCTGCTCCTCGCTGCCCGTCAGACCGACAAGGCCGTCGGGAAAGGCCGGCGAGCTGACATAGCGGGCCATCTGTTCCGGCGTGTCCCGCTCCGGATCGACCGTAATCAGGATGGGCTGAATTCGGGCCTGTTGCCCGGCATCCAGCTGGTCCATGGCGGCGGCCATGATCTGCAGGGAAAAGGGGCAGACATCCGGGCAATACGTGTAGCCGAAATAGATCAGCATGACCTTGCCGGCATAGGCTTCCTGCGTGACGCTTGCTCCGGTCTGGTCGATCAGTTCGAACGGGCCGCCCACCAGGGCTTCCCCGGTTGTGCGCACGCCTGAGCGACGCTCCACGACCTCGCCCGGCTGGGTCAGGTAGAGAGTGAAGAACGCTATCAACAAGACTGTGGGCGCTGCGATCAGCAGCCAGAGCAATGGACGCGGCATTGTCACTCCTTGGCCGGCGCCCGGTCTATCCGGGCGCAAACGAAGCATGCTAGTCAGAATGCTCCGGTTTTGCTGCGGATGCGAAGGTAGGGCCAAGCCCGCGCCCTGTCCATAACCGGACGCGGTCACGCTTTCAGGAGGCAAGCACGCGATGAGTGAGAGCGATTGGGACCCCTATGGCGGGGACGCCCATCTGACACCGGTCTTCGGGCGGCTGCGCCTGCGTACACTGGTCATGCTGCGATGGCTCGCGGTTGGCGGGCAGACGCTGACCATTCTGATCGTGCATTTCGTTGTCGGGTTCGAGCTGCCGATCGGATTCTGCCTCGGCCTGATTGCCATGAGCGCGCTGGTCAATACCTGGCTGACCCTTGCTGTGCCGCCGCAGAAATTCGCCCGGGACTGGGAAGCCTTCGCCCAGCTGGGTTTTGACATCCTCCAGATGTGCGCGCTGTTGACCCTGACAGGTGGCTTGCAAAATCCCTTCATCGTGATGCTGGCAGCCCCCATCATCATTGCCGTCGCTGCCCTCCCGGCGCACTGGTCCGGCGGTGTCGCAGCTGTTGCGATCAGCGGGACAGGCGCGATGTGGCTGTGGAGCCTGCCCCTGCCCTGGTATGGCGGTGACACGCTTGACCTGCCGGGCATGTACGTCTTTGGCCTGTGGGCGGCCATCTTCATCGCCGTCGCCTTTACCGCCGTCTATTCCTGGCGGGTCAGTCAGGAAGGCAAGCGCATGGCCACGGCGCTGGCGGCAACCCAGAGCGTTCTTTCCCGCGAGCAGCGCCTGTCGGCACTGGGTGCCCTTTCGGCCGCTGCCGCGCATGAGCTGGGAACGCCACTGGCAACCATCCAGCTGACCGCCAAGGAAATGCTCCGCGAGATCGAGGCCGACTCGCCGCTGGCCGAGGATGCCGATCTCCTGGTCACACAGGCGCGCCGTTGCCGCGACATACTGAAGCGGTTGGGCGAGGTGCAGGAAGCCTCCGACGAGCGGCATGACCGTATCGAGTTTCTCGCTGCACTCGAGGAGGCGAGCGTGCCCTTGCGCGGCCTTGGCCCGGTCGTGACGGTGGAGTTGTCGGAAACCGGCGATGGCGACGCGCCTGTCTTGCGGCGCATTCCTGAGCTGCTCTATGGCATCGGGAACTTCATTGAAAACTCAGTAGATTTCGCGGCCTCCCGCGTTGTTGTGGAAGGGCGATGGGACCGGTCCAACATCTATGTTCGTGTGGTCGATGACGGGCCCGGTTTCACCTCGGACATTCTCTCCAAGATCGGTGAGCCCTATGTTACGACCCGGTCGGGGACTCCCGGCCAGGGCGGCCTCGGACTGGGTGTCTTCATCGCCAAGACCATGATCGAGAAAAGCGGGGGTGTGGTCCGTTTTGACAATGCGCCCGGGCCGGGTGGCGCGATTGTCGCAATCCGCTGGCCGCGCAAACGGGTAGAGGTGCCGCCCGCACTGGGCTAGATAGTGGTCAAGGACCAAAATTCACGAGGACCGACGCGTGAGCGAGATCGAATACGAGCTTCCCGAAGACAAATCCCTTCTCATCCTGGACGATGACGCGCCCTTCAGGACCCGTCTTGGCCGTGCCATGACCGGTCGCGGTTTCATCGTCTCGGCCGTGGCCAGCGTTGATGAGGCCAAGGAAGTGGCCCGCTCCAACCCACCGGCCTTCGCGGTGCTGGACCTGCGCCTGCAGGACGGGGACGGACTGGATGTGGTCAAGGCGCTGCACGCCTCGCGCGCCGATTGCCGTGTGGTGATGCTGACCGGTTACGGCAATATCGCGACCGCAGTGGCTGCCGTGAAAGCGGGCGCCGTGGACTATCTCTCCAAGCCGGCCGATGCCGATGACATCATCAAGGCGCTGCTGGCCCACCCGGAAGACAAGCCGGAGCCGCCGGAGAACCCGATGTCGGCCGATCGCGTGCGCTGGGAGCATATCCAGCGCGTTTTCGAGCTGTGTGATCACAATGTCTCGGAAACGGCCCGCCGGTTGAACATGCACCGCCGCACCCTGCAGCGCATCCTGGCCAAACGCGCACCGCGCTAGCGGGTGGCCATTTCGCTGGGGGCGACCCGGGCATAGCCATAGACGGGGCCGCCATTGGCGCCCTGAACGATGGCGACCGTGCCATAGCGGCGGAAGCTCTCACCGGTGAAAGTGGCCGGCCCGCCCGCCCAGTTTCCCAGATATGTCATGCTCTTGACCATGTTGTAGTGAAGCATGTCGAGGCCGTCATTCTCGCCCGCGCGGACTTCCACCGTGGCCCATCCGGGAGAATAGGCGACGAGCCAGACATCCAGCTCCTCTTCCGGCGCATTGCCGTCCAGCGTGACCTGAAAGGAGCCGAAGGGACCGTCGGCAATCGTGATAACCGGGCTGTCCGGCATGGCGGTCAGACGTTCGCCCACGGCCAGGGCAACGGCATCGCGTTCCCAGCCGGGCGCATCGGTCACGCCATCAACCACGAAATGGGGAGTGTAGAGACGGGGCACGTCGAGCCGCGGCAGATAGGTCCGCTGGCGCTGGACATATTCCGGCCGGGCATAGGTGTCGGTCCAGCCATACATGTCCCAGTAGGACACCGCATAGGCGAGCACGAAGACATTTTCGCGCTGGTCCAGCTCGCCGAGATAGCGATTGGCTTCCGGGCACAGCCCGCAGCCCTGACTGGTGAAGAGCTCGACCAGGACCGGGCGCTCCTCGCAGGGCGTTTCCGCGTCATCCTGAGCGACCGCACCCGGCAGCGACAGCCCGCTCATGGCTGCGAGCAAAAGGGGAAGGAGCCATTTCATGGCATCTAGATAAGCATGCCCGCCCGCATCATCCAATCAATTGGGCGTGACGCGGGCGGGAGAATGCTGTCCGGCGACTTACGACGCTGCGAGGTTGCGCAGAACGTAGTGCAGGATGCCGCCATGGCGGAAGTATTCCAGCTCGTTCTCGGTATCGATCCGGGCGCGGGCCGGGGCGGTTTTCACCGTGCCGTCCGGGAGGGTGATCTCGACGGTCATCACGGCGCGAGGCTCGAGGCTTTCAATGCCCTTGATCGTGACCGTCTCGTCGCCGGTCATGCCGAGCGATTCCCAGCTACCGCCGTCCTCGAACTGCAGGGGCAGGACGCCCATGCCGATCAGGTTGGAGCGGTGAATACGTTCGAAGCTCTCGGCGATGACGGCCTTCACGCCCAGCAGGCGCGTGCCCTTGGCTGCCCAGTCACGCGAGGAGCCCGTGCCGTATTCCTTGCCACCGAACACGACCAGCGGGGTACCCGCGGCCTGGTGTTCCATGCAGGCGTCAAAGATATCGACCTGCTTGCCGTCCTTGAGCGTGTAACCGCCCTCGACGCCGTCCAGCATCTTGTTCTTGATGCGGATATTGGCAAACGTGCCGCGCATCATGACTTCGTGATTGCCGCGACGCGAGCCGTAAGAGTTGAACTCCAGCACTGGCACCTGACGTTCCTGCAGGTAGCGACCAGCCGGGCTGTCGGCCTTGATCGAACCGGCCGGCGAGATGTGGTCGGTCGTGATCGAGTCGCCGAACAGGCCCATGATCTTGGCATTGATGACATCGCCCGGGCTTTCCGGATCCATCGTCATGCCTTCGAAATAGGGCGGGTTTTGAACATAGGTGGATGTGTGGTCCCAGGCATAGGTCAGGCCACCGGAGACTTCGATACCGCCCCAGGCGTCATCACCCTTGAACACGTCGGCATAGCGCGTGGCGAACATGTCCGGCGTGACCGAGGTGCGCACCACTTCGGCGATCTCGGCCGAGCTCGGCCAGATGTCCTTCAGATAGACGTCATTGCCGTCCTGGTCCTGACCCAGCGGATCGGTGACCAGATTGACCTTCATCGACCCAGCCAGGGCGTAGGCGACAACCAGTGGCGGCGAGGCCAGATAGTTGGCGCGCACATCCGGCGAGATCCGGCCTTCGAAATTGCGGTTACCCGACAGCACGGAGGTCGCGACGAGGTCATTCTCGTTGATGGTCTTGGAAATGGCCGGCGGCAGCGGGCCAGAATTACCGATACAGGTCGTGCAGCCATAACCAACGAGATCGAAGCCAAGCGCGTCGAGATCGTCATTCAGGCCGGCGCGGAGCAGATAATCGGTCACAACCTGGGAACCCGGAGCCAGCGAGGTCTTCACCCAGGGCTTGGTCTTGAGGCCCTTGGCCACGGCATTGCGAGCCAGGAGGCCGGCGCCGAGCATGACGGACGGGTTGGATGTGTTGGTACATGAGGTGATGGCCGCGATCGCGACATCGCCATTGGTGAACGGGAAATCCTCACCGGTGACCGGCGCAGACTTGTCCAGCTCGTCGCCCTTGCCGTACTCGCTTTCCATGATGCGGGCAAAGCCGGCAGCGGCATTGGACAGCTCGATCCAGTCCTGCGGACGCTTGGGACCGGACACGGCCGGCACGACGGTCGACATGTCCAGGTGCAGCGTATCGGTGAAGGTCGGGTCGGCGTCATATTCCGGGCGGAACATGCCTTGTGCCTTGGAATAGGCTTCCACGAGGGCGACGCGCTTGTCGTCGCGGCCGGTGGCCTTGAGATAGGCGAGGGTTTCATTGTCGACCGGGAAGAAGCCGCAAGTCGCACCATATTCGGGCGCCATGTTGGCGATGGTGGCTTCGTCTTCCAGCGAAAGATGGTCGAGGCCGGTGCCGTAGAACTCCACAAACTTGCCGACCACGCCCTTCTTGCGGAGCATTTCGACGACTTTGAGGACCAGGTCGGTCGCGGTCGCGCCTTCCGGCAGCTTGCCGGTCAGCTCGAAGCCGATGACTTCCGGAATCAGCATGGACACCGGCTGGCCGAGCATGGCGGCTTCGGCTTCGATACCGCCGACACCCCAACCCAGGACGGCGAGGCCGTTGATCATGGTGGTGTGGCTGTCAGTGCCAACGCAGGTGTCGGGATAGGCGACGGTTTCGCCGTTTTCTTCCTTGGTCCAGACAGCCTGGGCGAGATTTTCCAGATTGACCTGGTGGATGATGCCCGTGCCCGGCGGGACGACGCGGAAATTGTCAAATGCCTTGGCGCCCCATTTGAGGAATTTGTAGCGCTCGCCATTGCGCTCGTATTCGCGCTCGACATTCTTCGAGAAGCTGTTGGCCTGGCCGAAATTGTCGACCATGACCGAGTGGTCGATTACGAGGTCGACCGGGACTTGCGGGTTGATGCGGTCCGGGTCGGCGCCGAGCTTGGTCGCGGCATCGCGCATGGCGGCGAGGTCGACCACGGCCGGAACACCGGTGAAGTCCTGCATGACCACACGGGCCGGGCGGTAAGCGATTTCATGGGTCGACTTGCGGGTCGTCAGCCATTCGGCCATCGCCTCGATATCAGCCTTGGTGACGGTCTTGCCGTCTTCAAAACGCAGCAGGTTTTCCAGAAGCACTTTCAGCGAACCCGGGAGGCGGGAAACCCCGGCCAGGCCATTCGCTTCAGCGACCTTCAGATCATAATAGACATAGGTTTCACCGGCAGCGGTGAGGGTGCGTTTACAGGAAAAGCTGTCGAGAGAGGGCATATGCGTCGTCCTCATGGGGTCAGGGGTAAAATACCCGGTGGGGAGGGTGGCCGCAGGTTACGGCCATATGTTTTGGCGGGGTTTTAGCCGGACATTCGGTTTGCTGCAATGCGGCGTTCCGTGCGTTGACGGATGGCGCGCTGTCAGGCGACATGCATGACCATGCAAAGCGCGACCGAAATTTCTCCGGACATGCCGGAATTTGAGACGGAAACACTTCGGGTTTCCGGTTTGTCGCTGGCGCGCGGGGGGATCGAGCTGGTCCGCGGTTTTTCGCTCGATCTCGCTCCCGGGGATGCCGTGCTCATGAGTGGCCCGAACGGGACCGGCAAGACGACATTGCTCAGAGCGCTTGCCGGCTTTATCCGCCCCGATGCCGGTGAGATCCGCTTCGGCGAGCTGCCACCAGGCGAGGTGGCTGCAGATTGTCTGGGCTGGCTGGGGCATGCCGATGGCCTCAAGCCCAATGAGACGCCCCGCGCCGCGCTGCGCTTCTGGGCAGACCTCACCGGGCAGAGCCGCAAGGCCATCCTGCCGCTCATGCGGGCGATGGCGGTCGAGAGCCTGATTGACCGGCCCGCAGCGCGCCTGTCGCGCGGCCAGCAGCGGCGGACGGCACTGGTGCGCGTTGCCCTCGCCAATCGCCCGATCTGGTTACTCGATGAACCTGCCGGCCCGCTCGATGGCGGTGGTCGCGCGCGGCTGGCCTCGCTTGTCGCCTGGCACCGCGCCCGTGGCGGTAGTGTGATTGCCGCGACCCATCAGCGGCTCGACTGGCCTGATGCCAGGCGGATTGATCTGGGAGCGCATCGATGAGCGCGCTGCGAGCGATCTTCATGCGGGAGGCTCGCCTGGCCTGGGCCGGCGGCGGCGGCGCAGCCGGGCCGACAGCCTTCTTTCTCGCCGCGATTACCCTGGCACCGCTGGCCATCGGTCCGGCGGCAGACCTCCTCTCCGCAGTTGGTCCCGGTATCATGGGCTTTGCCGCGCTGCTCTCCGTCCTGCAATCCGCCGACCGCCTGTTCGGTGATGATCATGGGGATGGAACCGCGGAACTCTACCTCCTCAGCGGCGTTTCGCCGGCCTGGCTGGTATTGGCCAAGGTCACGGGCCAGGCCCTGGCCACACTCTGGCCGCTGCCGGTGATCGGATGCCTTGGCGCGATGATGTATGGCGTGCCCGTCCAACCGGCCCTGATGGGCGCACTGGCGCTGCTGGCCGCTATCCCGGCGCTGTCGCTGATTGCCGGATTTGCCGGTGCTCTCGCCGCCGGGATACGGCGCAGCGGCTTGCTGATTGCCCTGATTGCCACGCCGATGATGGTGCCGGTCCTGATTTTTGCCGCCGGCGCCGGACGCTCTGCCTTCGAGGGTGACGAGCGGGCCCTGGCCAATCTCCTGCTCACTGCCGCAGTCTCGCTCGGCACGATCGCGCTTGCCCCCTTCGGTATCGCTGCGGCGATCCGGAGCCGCTTGGGCTAGGTTTGCCGGTCATGGCGTCCTGCATGTGACGGGCGAGGCCAAAAGGCCGCCCGGTACGGATTTCCTGCCCTGGCTGACCCGTGTGTCACCGGTCATGCCCGGCCCCTGTCTTGGCGGTTTGTGCCGTCGCGCCCACCTGTGGCCCGGGACGGGATCGTTTGCCGCACTTGCCGGTTGGTCGGTCGCAAAGTAATCAGCTGACATGCTGTCCTACTTTTCCAACCCCCAGCGTTTCGATCAGCTGGCCCGGACCCTGATCCCGATCTTCGCGGTTCTGGCGCTCGGCCTGCTCGCCGTGGGGGTCTATCTGTCCTTCTTCGCATCGCCGCCGGACTACCAGCAGGGCGAGACGATCCGGATCATGTATGTGCATGTGCCCGCGGCCTACATGGCGATGGCACTCTATGCGGCGCTGGCGGCGGCGAGTTTCGTCTATTTCGTCTGGCGCCATGCGCTGGCGGATGCGGCGGCGGAGGTGATTGCCCCGATCGGCGCCGTCTTTACCGTTCTGGCCCTGTTTACCGGTTCACTCTGGGGCAAGCCGATGTGGGGGGCCTGGTGGGAATGGGATGCCCGGATGACCTCCGTGCTGGTCCTGCTTCTGGTCTATCTGGGCTATATGGCCCTGCGCGCCGCGCTGGAGGATGCCCAGCAGGCGGCCCGGACCGGTGCCATCCTCGCCATGGCCGGCATTATCAATCTGGTGATCGTGAAATTCTCGGTCGACTGGTGGTCCAGCCTGCACCAGCCGGCCTCGGTCATTCGCCTCGATGGTCCGACCATCCATTCCAGCCAGCTCTGGCCATTGGCCATCATGGCTTTGGGATACAGCTTCCTTGCCGGCTGGCTGATCCTCTATCGCCTGCGCAGTCAGGCCTTGCGGCGCCGGGTCCGGACCCTGCAGCGCCAGCGTGAGCAGGCGGCCCGGGCGCGAGAGGAGGCCGTATCATGAACGCGTTTCTGGACATGGGCGGGTATGCGGCCTTCGTCTGGCCGACCTGGGGGCTCTCCTTTGCCGCGCTCGCAGGCCTGGTTGTTCATGCGGTCCTGGAGCGTCGCGCGGCGCAGACTGCTTTGCGCCGGCTTGAAGAGGATGAAGCGTGATGAAGTGGGCTCGTCTCATTGCCTGGCTGGCGCTGCTCGGACTCGTGGCGGCCCTGGGCTGGCGCTATCTGGCCGATCAGACGCCGCCGCCCACACAAGCCCTGCCGGCACTGCAGATGCAGTCGCTTGAAGCACGCGCCGGTTTCGAGCCGGATGAGGTTGAGGGTGTCTGGCTGCTCAATGTCTGGGGCAGCTGGTGTGCGCCCTGTCATGCCGAGCATCCGGTGCTGATGGCGCTGCGCCGTGAGGGCATTGCAATCTACGGGCTCAACTGGAGGGACACCCCCGAAGATGCCCAGCAATTCCTGGACGATCTCGGCAATCCCTTTGTCGGCGTGATGCAGGATATCGACAATGCATCGGTCACTGCGCTGGGCATTAACGGGGCGCCGGAGACCCTGGTCATCAAGGATGGCGAGATATACGCCCGTTGGCCGGGGCCTTTGACCTCTGACGCCTTGCGCAACGAAATCTATCCGGCACTCGACCGCGCCAGTCGCGACTAGGCGGCGTCGGCCTTCCGGGCCGCCTTGGACGTCCTGGCCTTCCTGGCGTTCTTCTCGGCCTTCTTGGCCTTGGCCTTGGCCTTCTCCTTCGCCTTTTTCTTGGCCTTCTTCTTCTTCTCCTTGGCCTTCAGCTTGGCAGCCTTGGCGGCCTCCTCGCCCTTCTCGAGCGTTTCGGCGATGCGGCGGAGGGTTTCCAGAAAGCTGGCCCGCTTGTTCTTCGGGAGGGCGGAGAGAATGGCCTTGTCGGCGTCCATGGCGCCGAGCGTGGCCGCCTCCAGCAATGTGCGCCCATTGGCTGTCAGTTTGACGGCATTGGCGCGTGCGTCATCGGCGAGTTTCTCGCGTTCCAGGAGACCATTCTTGACCATTCGCGCGACCAGCTCGGCCAGGGTGGACCGATCAATCCCGGTCGACTTGACCAGCTGGGTCTGGGTCAGCCCCTCCTCCTCCGCAGTCGCGTGCAGGACAGCGAATTGGCGCTGGGTCAGCTTTGCCCCGGCCATCGCCTTGGTGAAGCGTTCCGCGGCGAATTGCTGGGCGCGATGAAGCAGGTGTCCCGGGGATTCCGAGAGGTGGAAGGTCTTGGTGTCGTGCCTGTCGTGCGCCATGACGCCCCCCGTGTGCTCGGGAATTCATCCTAGGTCGGATTTATAACGCGAGAATGACAAATGTCCGAGCACGGAATGCCGGTATCGGCTCTACTCACCATCCGGTTTTTTGGGCTGGTTCTTCAGTACAAGTGGCATCTGTGATGCGGCAAAACCGATCGACAGGACCATCACGCCCAGCTTGGCGTTTGACCAGAAGGCCTCACTCAGCTCCAGCCCGGCAAACCAGCGTGCGCTCTCCGGCACAACACTGTCGGTGATGTGGCGCCACATCACCTCGTTGAGGAAGGCCAGGAATTGGAACCAGAGCGCCCAGCGAATTGCCAGCAGCATCCAGGCCCGGTCGGTCAGTTCGAAAATGTGCTTGAAGAAGACCTTCCAGATATTCTGGCCGAAGGCGAGGCTGACCAGGATCAGATAGGACAGGAAAAGATTGATGATGGTCGGCTTGGCATAGATGAAGACGGGGTCCTGCAGGAAAATCCCCAAAGCGCCGAAGAAGAGCACGATGACCGTCGTGAAGACGAGCATGGGTGGGACCCGCTTCTCGACCCGGATCGACATCACCAGGGCGATCGTTGCGGCGATCATGTAGGCGCCGGTTCCGATATAGATCGCCTGATCGGCCGCAATCATGCGCGCGACATTGTAGACGACGATCCACACCCCGATGGGGCCGGCATCAATGAGGAGGCGCGAGCTCTGCTCGGACGTTTTCTGGGTCTGGGCCAAGATCGGCTCTCCGTTTGCGGTTTACATCACCTGAAGCAATACGAGCCCGGCAGCAAGACAGATTGCAAGCGTGATGCGCCGTCCGCCGAAGGGTTCCTTCAGTACGAAGGCGGCGAGCAGCGCCCCCAGCACGATAGAGAGCTCCCTCAGCGCTGCCATCGGTGCAACCGGTGCATTGGCATAGGCGTAGAGCGCGAGGCCGTAGGTGGCGAGGTTGAAGCCCATGCACATCAGGGCCGGCCTGGTCTCCTGCCGCGCGATCGCGAGGAATTGCGCGCCGCGCCGGAAGATGGCCGTCGGCAGGATGGTCATGCCGGACAGGACAAAGAACCAGCCCAGATAGATGAAAAGCTGGCCGGACGTGCGCACGCCTGCCGCGTCGATCACGGTATAGCTGGCCGTCATGCTCGCTGCGGCGAGGGCCAGCAGGATGAGTTTCAACTTCGGGCGACCGTCCTTCTCCGGCCAGGCAAAACCGATCAGGGCGGCGGTGGCAATGCCCAGTCCGGCCATCTGGCCCAGGCTGACGGTTTCCCGGAGGAAGACGAAGGCGGCAATCGCTGCCAGGGCGGGAGCGGCGCCACGCATGACCGGGTAGGCGAGGTTCATCTCGCCCTCATTGAAGGCGGCGACCAGCAGCATGTTGAAGGCCCAGATCACCAGGGCACCGGCGAGCAGGAAACGCCAGACTTCCCAGGGCGGTATCGGCTGGAAGACGAGCCAGGGCAGGATGAGAATGGCGAGAAAGCCCTGGGTCAGGCCACGAAAAACCAGCCGGTCATCCGCTTTTTTCGTCAGCAGGGTCATGATGGCGTGAGCCAGCGCTGAGCCCAGCATCGCCACTGTGGCAAGGGCGAGCGTGTTGTCCACGCGTCAGCCTTCCAGCCCGGCCAATGCCCGCGAGAAATCCCGTGCCGAGAAGGGCTGGAGGTCAGCCTCGCCCTCGCCAATGCCGATATAGTGAATAGGCAGCTGGAATTTCTCGGCGACCTGGACGAGGGCGCCGCCCTTGGCGGTTCCGTCCAGCTTGGTCATCACCACGCCCGTCACGTCCGAGGCTGCCAGGAAGGCTTGGGCCTGGGAGACGGCGTTGGAGCCGACGGTGCCATCGAGCACAAGCACGACATGATGCGGCGCGTCCGGCATCCGCTTCTTGATGACGCGCACGACCTTCTTCAGCTCATCCATCAGCTCGGCCTTGTTCTGAAGCCGGCCGGCCGTGTCAATCAGCACGACATCATGCCCGTCACGATCAGCCTGATCGATGGCGTCATAGGCGAGGCCGGCCGCATCGGCGCCGATCTCGCGCTTGATGACCGGGGCTTCTGCCCGCTCACCCCAGATCGAGACCTGTTCGATCGCGGCCGCGCGGAACGTGTCGCCGGCGGCAAGGATCGGGTTCCGGCCTTCGCGCTTCAGCTTCACGGCAATCTTGCCCAGGGTCGTGGTCTTGCCCGAGCCATTGACCCCGACAAACAGGACGACTTGCGGTTTGCTGCCACCCAGATCGAGCGCCTGTTCCAGTGGCGTGAGGGTTTCGGCGACGACGTCTGCGAGGGCTTCGCGCACGTCCTCGTCCGACACTTCCTTGTCGAAGCGATCCTTGGCCAGGCGCTCGGTGACACGCATGGCCGCGGCCGCGCCGAGATCGGCTGCGATGAGGACATCTTCCAGCTCGTCCAGCGCTTCGCGGTCGAGCTTTCGCTTGGTGAAAATTGCGGTGACGCTGTCGCCCAGCTTGGTGGAGGAGCGTTTCAGCCCCTGCGCCAGTCGGGAAAAGAAGCCCGGTTTCTTCTCGCTCATCCGGTGATGACCCCCTGAAGTTCGCGTCCGTCATGCCCGGATATGGCGATATCGACAAGCGCACCTGGCCGCGGAATGTCGGCCTCGGGTATGCGGATGCTGGCGAAATTGCCGGCCCGCGCGAAGCCTGGTTTTTCAACCAGCGCTGCCTTTTCGATGCCGATCATGCTGTCGAGATGAGCGGTCAGCGCGTCATCGGCCTTCGCGCGCAGCCGGGTGGCGCGTTCCTTGATCACGGCGCGTTCGAGCTGAGGCATGCGGGCCGCCGGCGTACCCGGGCGCGGCGAGTAGGGAAATACATGCAGATAGGCCAGTTGGCATTCGTCGACGAGCCGGATCGAATTATCGAACATGGCCTCGGTCTCGGTCGGGAAACCGGCAATCATGTCGGCGCCAAACGCGATCTCGGGTCGGGCTGACTTCAGGCGATCGCACAGGGCTATGGCGTCATCGCGCAAATGCCGGCGCTTCATGCGCTTGAGGATCATGTCGTCGCCGGCCTGTAGCGACAGATGGAGATAGGGCGCGATCCGGTTTTCGCCGGTGACGGCCTCGAACAGGGCTTCGTCAATCTCGATGGCGTCGATCGAAGACAGCCGCAGGCGCGGCAGGTCAGGCACATGCTTGAGGATGGACTGGACCAGGCGGCCCAGCGGCGGCGTGCCCGGCAGGTCATCGCCCCATGAGGTCAGGTCGACACCGGTCAGCACGACTTCGCTATGGCCGCTATCGACGAGCGTCTTGATCTGGTCGACCACCTCGCCGGCTCCCACCGAGCGTGAATTGCCGCGGCCATAGGGGATGATGCAGAAGGTGCAGCGATGGTCGCAGCCATTCTGGACCTGAACATAGGCGCGGGCGCGCCCCTCCATGCCCTCGACCAGATGGCCTGCGGTTTCGGTGACGCTCATGATGTCGTTGACGCGCACCTTCTCGGTGCCACCCAGAAGGTCAGCCGGCCGGAAAGTCTCCGCCTTGAGTTTTTCGTCATTGCCGATGACGCGGTTCACTTCCGGCATGTTGCCGAACATGTCCGGATCGACCTGGGCGGCGCAGCCGGTGACGATGATCCGGGCGTCGGGATTGTCGCGGCGGGCGCGGCGAATGTGCTGACGCGCCTGGCGCACCGCCTCATTGGTCACGGCGCAGGTATTCACCAGGATGGTATTGGTCAGCCCCTGCTCACGCGCATGCTTGCGCATGACCTCGCTCTCCCAGGCATTGAGCCGGCAGCCGAAGGTCAGAATGTCGAGCCCGGCTTCGGTGTCGACCGGCCGTGTCGGCGGGGTGTCGGCACCGGAAGCGGCCGGATTGTCATCATGCGTGCTCATGGAGTGCGGATAAGTGGTGGAGTGGCTGCCCATCGTCAAGCCGCGCGGGCAATCACTCCGTCACTCCGGTGTCAGGACCGGGCCATGACCCGCTTGGTTGCCTCGCCCACCATGACCGCCCAGATGCCGAGCAGGGCGTGGTAGAGGTGCCAGTTGGTGATCCCGAATGTTGTTTCGGTCCGGCTTCCCCCTATCAGGATGGAGGCCACGCCAAGCACCAGGAAGCTGGCCAGCCAGGCCAGGCCCGCCGGGCGCTGGCCGTGCATGATCAGCATGCCGCTGCCGATCAGTCCGAGGATGAAGGCCAGCGTCGGCAGGAAGCCGAGAACGCCGCCCGTTCCCGGGAAAATCATCAGGAAAACGACAAGCATGGGAATGCCGTAGCGCACATAGCGGGTGATGCCCGGATCCAGCCGGGCATCATTCGCTTTCAGCAACAGCCCGGTGGCGATCAACAGGAGGCCTGCCGCCGCCGCGAACTGGCTGGTCAGGCTGTGCGCTTCGGCGAGCGCATCGACCTGTCCCGAGGCAAAGCGGATCGCCCCGACCAGTGCGGCAAAGCCCATCAGGCCGAGGCCCAGCCGGATCATCCGGACCTTGCCATTGCGCCGGTGCGGCCAGAGCAGATAAATGCCGAGAATCGCCCCGATCGTGACCAGGGCGTCGGTCAGGGCAAAGGCGATCATTCGGCCGCCTCCGCCAGCTCCGCTTCCTGTTCATCGATCCAGGCCAGCATCTTTGCTTCCAGGGCTGACAGCGGCATGGCCCCATCGTCCAGAAGCCGATCATGGAAGGCCCGGATGTCGAAGTCCGCGCCGAGCCGGGCTTCGGCCTGGGCGCGCAAATCACGCATCAGCAACTCCCCGGACTTGTAGGCCAGCGCCTGGCCAGGCCAGGAGATGTAGCGCTGGACCTCTGTGCGCACATTGTGAGGCGCCAGGGCTGAATTCTCCAGCAGGCAGGCCTCAGCCTCGGCCTGGGTCCAGCCCATGTAATGGATGCCGGTATCGACCACGAGACGGCAGGCGCGCCACATCTCGTAGGTCAGGCGGCCAAACTCCTCATAAGGCGTCGTATAGAGCCCCATATCGGTGGCCAGGGTCTCGGTATAGAGACCCCAACCTTCACCAAAGGCGGTGATATAGCTGTCGCGGCGGAAATCCGGGACGTCTTCGAGCTCGGCGGCGATCGAGATCTGGTGGTGGTGACCCGGCACCGCCTCATGAACGGTCAGGGCCGGCAGGGTATAAAGCGGGCGCTGGGTCAGGTCATAGGTGTTGACCATGTAGCCGCCGGCCACCCCATTTTCCAGATCGCCCGGCCAGTAACGGCCCGTCGTATAGGTTGGGGCCATCGTGTCCGGCACGGGCCTGACGCCATAGGGCAGGCGCGGCAGATTGCCGAAAAAGCGGGGCATGGCATCGTCGGCCCGCTTCGATATCCAGGCGGCATGCATCAGCAATTCTTCCGGCGTCTCGGCGTAGAATTGCGGGTCCGTGCGCAGGAAGTTCAGGAATTCGGCGAATGTGCCTTCGAAACCCGTGCGGGAAATCACCTCGTCCATTTCCGCCCGGATGCGCGCGACCTCATTGAGGCCGCGCTGGTGAACCTCTTCCGGCGATGTATCCAGTGTGGTGTGGTAGCGGACGACGGTCTGGTAGTATTCGCGACCGTCCGGAGTTTCCGAAATGCCGAGACTCGCGCGGGTCTGCGGGATGTACTCGTCCTGGAAGAAGGCGAGCAGAGTCTCGTAAGCCGGGATGGCGGCGTCGCGAATGGCAGCTTCGGCGTCGGCGCGCACGCGATCACGCTCGGCTTGCGGCAGACCTTCCGGCAAGCGGTCGATCGGGGCGATCAGGAGTGTGGTCAGCGTTTCCGGGTCGCTCAGGGATTCGATCTGGGAGGCGGCCAGCTCGGCGATCAGGCGCGGCTGGGTGAAGCCGTCTTCCAGCCCCTGCTGCATCCAGGCGATATTGGCGTCGAAATAATCCGGGATGGCATTGATCCGCGCGACCCAGGCGTCGGCGCGGGCAATTGTGCGCGGGCGGGTCGAGGCAGAGGCATAGGACGGGGCCGAGAAGAACCCGCTATCATTCCGGAACGGCGCACGCATCTCGTCAAAGGGTGCCAATTCCACCCGGAAGCGCAGGATATAGTCGAGCACGGCATAGGACGTCGCGTCATTTTCATCGAGCGCGTCAACATCAATGGCTTCGAGCCGCTGCAGAAAACCGGTTTCGGCCTCGGCCTGGGCGGCGAGGCTTTCGGGCGAAATGTCAAACCATTCGCCGGCCGCTTCCAGATCACCGTCGCGAGCGCGGGCGCCGGGGCTGTTTTCGTGCTCGAAAGCTTCAAAGTCCTCGACCAGCTGGGCGAAAGCGCTGGCGGCCGTCTCGTCCTGCATGGTCAAGGTCGTCTTGGCGGTCTGGTCCGCCGGCGACATGGCAAGAGCGGCAGGCGCGGTCATGCCCAGGACGAGCAGCGAGGCGCCGGCGAGCAGGCGCGCGGGTCGTTGAAAAAGCATAAATCTCTCCCCTGTTGGCCAGAGGATGGCCCGGCACGCGACGACCCGCAAGCCGGGCCGTCATCGTGCCGATCCGATCAGTCTGTGCCGGTTGCGGGCAAGCCCGCCAGCCGTGCCGTGCAGCCATTCGAAACGAGATCGCCGGGCGCCATCGTGATGCGCGGATAGGTCTGCACCTCGCCATTGGTCGGGCGGTAGCGCAGGTCGAGCGTTTCGCCCTGCGGTGTCTGGACGCGCAGCACACTGTCCACCGTGGCATCGCCCACGGCCCCTTCGAGGCGTTCCAGAATGATCATGCCGGGCTGGAAGCCCGCGGGCGCCGCCGGCCCGTCCGGATCCACGGCAGCGATCTCATAGCGATCATCGGCATTGCGTTGTCCCGACATGCCATAGACGAAGACCGGTTCGCTGATCGTCTCGACGAGGCCGCAGGCCCCGAAGGTCTCGGCTGGCAGGCTGACCGGTTCGCCATTGATGATGTGGCAGTCGATCAGGGGAGCGATGTCGATACCGGTGACATCCAGAACCCGGTCCGCGAAAGCGAGCGGCGCGGGGTCAGCCGGCGGATCATCCTGCATCGCCAGAAGGACGTCGTCGAGATCGAGGCGGCCGCCGGTTTGGGCATGGATGGTCTGGTCGATGAGGGCGGCGAAAATCATACCGCGATGATAGGGCAGACGCTGAAAGTCGCCATCGGTCCAGAAGCCGGCGATGATGGCGTCATTGGGCGCATCCCGAACCGGGGAGGCGTAGTTTTCCACCAGCGCTTCATTCCAGGTCTCGATCGCAACTTCCGCCGGCCACAGACCGGCCCGCACAGCGGCGCGCTGGGTGAGGAAGTCGGTGAAACCTTCGGAGAACCAGTATCCGGACGGCTCGGTTTCGCCGGTAATGGCGCCGCCCACGCGGCCGGGAATCCACGTGTGGACATGTTCATGCATGAGGATGCGAAGGAGGATGGCGCGCTCCGCATTGCTGGTCGTGAAGAAGGCAAAGGCGTCGCCCAGATTGGTGCCGCCGACGCTCATCACGCCCGGTTCCGCCTCCAGTTCCAGAACCGTGACCAGGAAGGGTTCGGCCTCGACGCCCCAATAGGTGGCATTGGCGGCCAGAACCTGGCTGACCGACTGGGCCATGTCGGCATCGGTAAAGGCCTGGTCACCGCGAATGGCGACCCGCTGAGAGACGCCGTCGACCAGATTGTCCTGGAGCCTGAAATCGCCGGCCACCGTGATGCTGGTCAGCAGTGTATTGACGTCCAGATCACCCTGTTCGAGGTCCGATGCCAGCGCCCAGCCATCAGGCGCCGTGAGCGCGACCTCGACATCGAAATCCGCGTCGGAATCAGGAAAGGCAAATATGGTCTGTCCGATAAGGTGAACCCAGTCCGGTTCCACATAGGGGCGATAATTGTCGCCCAGCGCATTTTGCGGTTCGCCCGTGCGTTCCGGCGTAATCGTGTAACGCAGGCTGAGGTCTGCACCGGGAGCATGTGTCAGGGTCAGGCTTGAGGGGTCATCCCCTGTCTGGATGGCGGCTGCGCTGTCATCGCTGGTCAGCGAGACGTCATCGATGGCGCCCCACAAGGCGTCCTGACCGCCCCAGCTATTCGGCAGAATGATGCCGGTTTCGCCATCGGCCTCGCCAGTCAGGTTCACCTCGACGGTGACGTAGGTCACCCCGGCTTCGCTGGAGATATCGAGCGTGTAGTCCAGTGTGGCTGGATCGTCGGCCGCTTGAAGCGCGAGCGTCCCGGCAGTGGCCAGAAGTGTGTGCAGCATGTGTGTCTCCCCGAATGGACCGTATTCAGCGGCAAACAGGACACCTGATCAAATTAACACGCGGAAATACGCATCTAGCGATGTTTGCGTTGCAGTCCGACGCGCTTGGCGACCAGATTGTTGACCAGGCGCTCGGGCAGGATCTGCGGCAGAGACCAATTGGTCAGCCTGTCCGGCACGATGGCATAGCGGAAGCGCGGCTTGGCATCTGTCAGCCCGCGGAAGACCCGGTCCGCAATCTTCGAGGGCGGGAAGCCGGCCGGACCGTTCTTGGCCATCCAGCCCTGGATGCGGGTCATGGCCTCGAAGAAGGGGCTGTTCTCATACGGCGTGGTATCGATCTCTTCGGCCTTGGACCAGATCGGCGTCGCGACGGCGCCCGGTCCGATCACGACAACCTCGATGCCATACAACATCAGCTCGCGGCGCAGCGATTTGCTGATCCCTTCAACGGCATGTTTGGACGCGGCATAGGGCCCCAGGAAGGGGGCCCCCATCTCGCCGGCAACCGAGGACATCATGACGATACGGCCCGGCTCGCCGGTCAGGCTTGCATCGACGCCCAGAAGCGGTCCGAAAGCCTGGGTGACGCGGACAATACCGGTCACATTGACGTCCATCTGGTTCTCGAATTCCTCGAGCGGCAATTCCAGCATCGGACCCGCCACGGCGATCCCGGCGTTATTGACCAAGCCTTTCAGCGTCTGGCCGTCGAGCGCCGCGCCGACTGTCTTGGCGGCGGCCTTGACGCTCGCCGTGTCGGTGACGTCGATAATGACCGGGATGAGGCTGGCGCCCAGATCGGCCTTGAGGCGCTCGCCATCTGCCGGCTTTCGCACGCCGGCAAAGACACGCCAGCCCTCATCGACAAGACGCTTGGCACAGGCGGCGCCGATCCCTGTGGAGGCGCCTGTCACGACGGCGGATGGCTGGACTTGGGTCATGTCGATCTCCTTGATGGACAGGCTTAACCTAGGGCGTGCCGGGCCGTTCTCAAACGGGATTGCGTACCGAATCCCTGAAAAAATGTCCGGATGTTGTCAGCGGTGCACTTCCTGTCGCGTTGACCCTGACAGCTTCAGGCCTATTGTGCTGCCTCAGCACTGACTTTCTGCGTCGGCGGGGCTGCCGCGCAGGTTCCGGACAAAAGAGCGAAAGGCTGCCGCATGGCTTCCGACTGGTCTGATCCGCGTCCGTTGTCGCCACACCTTCAGGTCTGGCGCTGGCACGCGACGATGGCGTCATCCATCCTTCATCGTGCCACGGGCGTGGCGAATTATATCGGCGCAGTCGCGATCAGCGTCTGGGTGATCCTGCTGGCTTTCGGCGCCGAGGGCGCAGTCAGCTTCCTGTTCGAGGGCTGGATGGCCTGGGTGACGCAGCTGGGCCTGATCGCGCTCACCTATGCGGTGAGTTATCACTGGCTCAACGGTCTGCGCCACCTCGTCTGGGATGCCGGCAAGGGCTATGATCCGGCGGGGTCCAATCTGCGCTCTGTACTGATCATTGTTGGTGCCATCATTCCGACCGCGCTGGTCTGGCTCGAGCTGGGGATCTGATCATGAGTGATTATCGCACCCCGACCGCCAAGGTCCGCGGCCTCGGAGCCTCCGGCCATGCCGCGAGCCACTGGATCACGCACCGGGTGACCTCGATCGCCCTTTTCTTCCTCGCTCCGGTCTTCGTCTGGATGCTGGCCAAGTCGGGCGCGCCGGAGACTGCCGCCGACTTCTTCGCCAGCCCGGCGGGCGCCATCATTACGCTGCTCACCCTGACGGCGGGTTTGTCGCACATGCGTCTGGGTATGCAGGTGATCATCGAGGACTATATCCACAAGTCGGGCACCAAGATGGTGCTCATGCTGGGGAATACATTCCTGACGCTGGGGCTGTGGCTGGTTACCGCCTTCGCCCTGCTCAAACTCGCGCTTTAACGGACGCACCACATGGCCGAATACAATTGGATCGATCACACCTATGATGTGGTCGTCGTCGGCGCCGGGGGCTCGGGCCTCCGCGCGGCACTCGGAGCTTCCCAGGCTGGTCTGAAGACCGCCTGCATCACCAAGGTCTTCCCGACCCGTTCGCACACGGTTGCTGCCCAGGGCGGGATTTCCGCCTCGCTCGGCAATATGGGTGAGGATGACTGGCGCTGGCACATGTATGACACCGTCAAGGGGTCGGACTGGCTGGGTGACCAGGACGCGATTGAATATCTTTGCCGCAATGCGCCCGATGCTGTTTACGAGCTCGAGCACTGGGGCGTGCCCTTCTCGCGCACCGAGGACGGCAAGATCTACCAGCGCGCCTTTGGCGGCATGACCAAGAATTACGGCGAAGGCCCGGTCCAGCGCACCTGTGCTGCTGCCGACCGGACCGGTCACGCCATCCTGCATACGCTCTATGGCCAGTCGGTCCGCAATGAGACCGAATTCTTCATCGAGTATTTTGCGCTCGATCTGATCATGGATGATGACGGTGTCTGCCGCGGCATTACGGCTTGGAAGCTTGACGACGGGACATTGCACCGTTTCCGCGCCCAGACCGTGGTCCTGGCAACGGGCGGCTATGGCCGCGCCTATTTCTCCGCCACCTCGGCGCACACCTGCACCGGTGACGGCAATGCCATGGTGCTGCGCGCCGGCCTGCCGCTCCAGGACATGGAATTCGTGCAATTCCACCCGACCGGCATTTACGGCGCCGGCTGCCTGATCACCGAGGGGGCCCGCGGTGAAGGCGGCTATCTGACCAATTCCAACGGCGAGCGCTTCATGGAGCGCTATGCGCCATCGGCAAAGGACCTCGCGTCCCGCGATGTCGTCTCGCGCTCGATGACGATGGAAATCCGCGAAGGCCGCGGGGTTGGCGCCAATGGCGACCATATCCATCTCCATCTCGATCATCTCGATCCGGACATTCTCGGCGAGCGCCTGCCGGGCATTTCCGAAAGCGCCCGCGTCTTCGCGGGTGTCGATGTGACCAAGGAGCCGATCCCGGTCCTGCCGACGGTCCACTACAATATGGGCGGCATCCCGACCAATTATCATGGCGAAGTCCTGACCAAGGTCGGTGGCGATGCCGATACGGTCGTGCCGGGCCTGATGGCTGTGGGCGAAGCGGCCTGCGTCTCGGTGCATGGCGCCAATCGTCTCGGCTCGAACTCGCTGATCGACCTCGTCGTCTTCGGCCGCGCCGCAGGCCTGCGCCTGGGCGAGACGACCAAGGCCGGCGCCAGCCAGCCCGAGATCAAAGCGACCGACGGCCAGGTTTCGTTGGATCGACTGGACAAGTATCGCAATGCTGCCGGCGCCACGCCGACCGCCAAGCTGCGGCTGGAAATGCAGCGCTCCATGCAGAATAACTGCGCCGTCTTCCGCACCGGTGAGGTCCTGAATGAAGGCGTCGAGGCGATCCGCCAAGTCTATACGGGTATGGCCGATATCGGTGTCACCGACCGGACCATGGTCTGGAATACCGACCTCATGGAAACCCTCGAGATGGACAATCTGCTCAGCCAGGCGGCTGTGACGGTGAATGGTGCGGCCAATCGCGAAGAGAGCCGCGGCGCCCATGCCCGCGAGGACTTCGCCGATCGCGACGATGAAAACTGGATGAAGCACACGCTCGCCTGGTGCGACGAGGCCGGCAATGTGAAGATCGACTACCGCCCGGTCCACACCTACACGATGTCGAACGATATCGAGTACATCAAGCCGAAGGCACGGGTTTACTAGGCATGGCGCAAACCGCCGGATATTCAGGAACACCCCTGCCAAGAAAGCTCGGTCTCAAGGACGGGCAGGCTGTGGCATTCCTGAATTTGCCCGAGGCGCATGACGATCTGCGCTCGGCGGCGATCTTTGCCCGCGAACAGGCGACGGCCGAGGCCGGCGATGATCTCGACTATGTGCACTATTTCACAAAGGTGCGCACCGAGTTCGAAACCGATCTGCCGCGCCTTCGCTCATCCATCCGGCAAGACGGCATGATCTGGGTCTCCTGGCCCAAGAAGGCGTCGAAAGTCGAAACCGACATGACCGAGGACGTGATCCGCGACGTCGCCCTTCCCATCGACTTGGTCGATGTGAAAGTGTGTGCTGTTGACGCGATCTGGTCCGGCCTGAAACTGATGATCCCCCGGAACAAGCGGATGGTGAATTGATGCTGGCTTCGGTTTCATTCGCTTTGGTTGCGGCGGCGCTTCTGACGGCTCAGGGCGAGCCCACAGAGCTCGACGGTGCCGCGCTGACCGACGTGTTTACCGGTGCCAGCCTGCGGGGGTGCTACCCGGATGGCGCGGAGTGGCACGAGCTGACCCGGGCCGATGGCACCCTGTTTGATCAGACCGCCACGCCGCAGCGCGAGGTCGGTAGTTGGTGGGTTGAGAATGACGAAATCTGCTACCGGTACAGCGTCCGGAACCCTCAGGCGGGCGCGTCATGCTGGACAGTGTTCCGGGATGAGCGACATCTCTATTTCGTTACAAGCTACGGCAGCGTCGGTGCCGTGACCAATTGCGATGACGAACCGATCGTCTGACGCAGGAATTCCGAAGAAGGCTCCACAATGGTTCAGCTGACACTCCCCAAAGGTTCCGCTCCGCAAAAGGGCAAGACCCATCCGACGCCGGACGGGGCGAAGAATACGCGTACCTTCAAGGTCTATCGCTACAACCCGGAAACCGACCAGAATCCGAGTTGGGACACCTACAAGGTCGACATGGATGATTGCGGACCGATGGTTCTCGATGCCCTGTTGTGGATCAAGAACAATGTCGACGCCTCGCTGGCCTTCCGCCGCTCCTGTCGCGAAGGCGTGTGTGGCTCCTGCTCGATGAATATCGGCGGCCGCAACACCATCGCCTGCACCTCGGGCATTGACGAGTACAAGGGCGACATCACCATTTCGCCGCTACCGCACCAGCCGGTGGTCCGCGACCTGATCCCGGACCTGACGCAATTCTATGCCCAGCACGCGGCGGTGAAGCCCTATCTCAAGACCGACA
>NZ_CAJQOO010000121.1 GCF_905480005.1 uncultured Maricaulis sp. | reverse complement strand
TCGTCGAAAAACGTCTCGCAGAAGGGTGATTTTCCCGAGATCAGCTTGATCGGCTTGGTGGTGACGCCGGGCTGGTCCATGTCGACCAGGATGAAGGAAATACCTTCATGCTTCTTGGCCTCGAAATCCGTCCGGACGAGCGCAAAGATCCAGTCGGCCTGATCGGCATAGGAGGTCCAGATTTTCTGGCCATTGATCAGATAGTGATCGCCCTTGTCCTCGCACTTGGTCATCAACGCCGCGAGATCGGAGCCCGCATTGGGCTCGGAATAACCCTGTGCCCAGCGGATTTCGCCACGCGCGATCCGCGGCAGATGCTCGAGTTTCTGCTCGTGCGTTCCGTATTTCAGCAGCGCCGGCCCAAGCATCCAGATACCGAAAGACTGCAGCGGGGAGCGCGCCTTGATGGTCCGCATCTCGGCGCGCAGGACCTTGGCTTCCTCCTTGGAAAGACCGCCGCCGCCATACTCGGTCGGCCATTCGGGAACGGTCCAGCCCTTGGCGGCCATTCGCTCCAGCCACAGTAATTGCGGTTCGGAGTACTGGCCTTTCTTGCCACCCCAGACAGCGTCAGCCTCGCTCTCCATCGGCCGGCGCATTTCTTCGGGACAATTGGCGTTCAGCCAGTCCCGGACTTCTTCGCGGAAGCTTTCCAGATCGGACATGATCTCCCCTTTATCGACATTATCGAGCATTCGGTATGATGCACTTGCGAAGACGCTAGCGCCGAACCGGGGGCAGGTCCATGGCCGAAAGCGGCAATTTCAGTGAAATTCCGGCATACATGCGCGCATGAAAAAGCCCCGGTCCGAGACCGGGGCTTTGAAGGCAGGGTGCGGTCGTGATGACGCGCAGATCACGCAAATTGCGGCGCAATCTCCAGATTCTTGGCAAGGCCGAGGCGGCGCATGACCAGGAGCGCTGTGCCGTTATAGTCGACGACCCGGTTCCAGAAGCCCTTTTTGGGCAGGTGGAGCGCCGAACGCGGGAAGTCGTGATGGTGATCGTGCAAGGCTTCGCCGCCTGTCAGAAGGGCGAGCACATAGTCGAACCATTTCGGCGTTTTCATGTGCCCGAATACGTTCACACCGAGCGTCGTGGCGTGGAACTGAAGACCGCGACCAATGATCACACTGGCGTGAATCAGGGCTGTCAGGATCAGCGAACCACCGCTCAACGCGACCGCGACATAGATGATGGCGGGAATCACCAGATGCATCACCAGCGAGAGCGTGATGTGGAATTTGTCGGCAAAACGAACAACCGGATTTTCCTTCAGCCACATCGGCATCGGACGCGCCAGATCCTTCTCGTCACGCCACAGGATCCAGCCGACCCAGGCCCAGACCTTGGACTCGAGGGGATTGTGCGGATCACCCGGCTTGTCGGCAAAACGATGATGCTGGGAGTGGTAATTCACCCAATCCTTCAACGTGCCCTGCATCGCCAGGATGCAATTGATCATGATGATGACCTGCCCCGGCCATTTGATCTCGCCGGCGCGGTGCTGCCAGATTCGGTGAAGCGGGCCGATCCCCATATTGCACAGGAAGATGGTCAGGGCGGTCACGCCGAGGCAGAGCGGGGCGTACCACCAGCGCAGGGTGAGACCGTTCAGGGCGAGGCCGAGGATGATCATTGTGGTGATCAGGGCCAGGCCGAGGACCGGGTAGATGATCGCAGAAAAGGCGCTTGCCCAGTTCAGCGTCCGCCAGGATTTGAGGATCGCTTCGGAGCGCGCAAGGATGCGGGATTCAAGGGTCATGGATGGCCACTCGCAAAAAGAACAAAAGAACCGGTACGGAACTGGCGCCGAGTTTCAGCTGCCGCGCTCCGGTCGTCAAACACCTTATGTATGGACTCGCCTCAGTCATCCCCGCCAGTCATAAGCGAATAGCGGTCGACCGGCCTCTTCGGTAAGGAAATGGTAAAGCACGCACCTTCGCCCGGCCTGCCCTCTCCGCGAATCATTCCGCCATGCCGCTCGACAATCCGGTGACACAGGGCCAGCCCGACCCCGGTGCCCGGATAGGCATCGCGGCTGTGCAGGCGGCGGAAGACTTCGAATATGCGTTTCGCGTGGTCAGGCGCGAAACCGATTCCGTTATCGGTGATGGTGAGGTCGCAGTCCGCGCCCGCATCGTCGATCGCGATGATGATGTGCGGAGCCCGCTCTTCAGCCCGATATTTCAGGGCATTCCCGACCAGGTTGACGAAAAGCTGTCGCAGGAGGACACGGTCGCCCATGACGTGCGCATCCTCGGGCCACTCCAGATGACCGCCAGAGTCACGGATCGCATACTCCAGGTGTTCGACAACCTCGCCCATCAGCGCGTCAATCGCGATCCGTTCAAGCTTCAAGGGCACATGGGAGGACCGCGAGTATTGCAGCAGATCATGGATCAGTTGCTGCATGCGCTGGGCCGCGTCCACCATGGTGTTGACCATGCCGCTGCCGCGCGCGTCCAGCGCGTCATCATAATCGCGCAGGACCAGCTCGCCGAATGCCGATACCTTGCGCAAGGGCTCCTGCAGGTCGTGCGACGCGACTGAGGCAAAATGCTCCAACTCCGTATTGGATCGCCGCAACTCGGCCGTCTGCTGTCGCAGTCTTTGCTCATTGGCGCGCTGGGCCGTCACATCCTGGATGACCCCGAAGAAGCGGGACGTCTCACACTGCCTGTCCTTGAGCGCCTGCACCCAAAGCTGGATCACCCGCACGGACCCGTCATCTGCGCGAACGAAGCGCAATACACGCGAGGTCAGGGCGCCGCTTTTCAGGGCCTGACGAACCAATAGCTGCGCCTCATCGCGATCGCCCGGATGAACCCGCTCGAACAGGGCTTCCAGCGACAATTCGAACACCGTCCGGTCGAGACCGAGAATGGAAAAGGCCTCGTCGCTCGCCATCCCGCGCCGGGCGACGGGATCGATGTCGATATAGCCGACCTCTGCCGCCTCGCCCGCCATTTCCATCATGCGCAGGCGGTCGCTGGCCCGCGTCTCGGCATTCTTCCGTTCGGTAATATCATCGATGGAACCAGCCATTCGTATGGCCTGGCCATTGGCCTTCCATTCCGCCTGGCCGCGCGCGCGGACCCAGAAATAATGCCCGCCCTCATGCCGCAGGCGATATTCGATATCATAGGGTTTTTTCTGAGCCAGATGATCATTGATGGCGCCGATCACACGGTCCCGGTCATCCGGATGGAGACGACTGGCGAAATCATCGAAACAGGGCTTGAAGTCCGGATCGGTGATCCCGACAAGATCGAGGAATCGCGGCGACCAATCCACCGAGTCCGTCCGCATATCCCACAGCCACAGGCCCACCGCGGCACCGGTCACCGCGAGCGCAAGGCGCCAATCGGCTTCGCGCAGGGCGAGATGATGGCTGATCAGGGCGCCAGCGGTCTCGAAGACGGTGATCTCGGCCTTTGAAAAAGCGCGCTCCCTTTGGTCCTGCGCCGTCAGATTCAGTGTTCCATAGACGTCACCGTCGACGAATAGCCGGACCCCAACATAGGTTTCCAGGGCCAGCTCGCGATAGCAGGGATGGTCGGCGTAAATACTGTCGGCGGCCAGGTGAACATAAAGGGGGCGTTCAAGCGAAATCACCCGTTCACAATAGGTTTGCGGCAGCTCGAAGGTTTGGCCAACGGCTACCTCGCCGCTCTCATCGCGTACGAATTCAACCTCATACCGGTCGCCATCGATGCGCGAAATGATGGCGAGGGGAAGCTGGAAATACGCGGCAACCACGTCCAGCAAGGCGCTGATACACGCCTCGTGCCCGCCCTCGCCTTCAGAACTGGTTTTCACCAGTTTCAGGAGGGTCTTCTGCGCATGCGCATCATGCGCTGCACGATCCTGAGTGATCGGCTGATCCATGCAGTCCAAACACCAACCGACTCCCCAAACAAGCCAACCGGTCTCACCTCGCCCAAGACTGGGACGTTAACTGTGCGGCTCACGGCGGACAAGCAACCTCAAGGAGCAAGAAAGGTCGATAAGCCAGGAAAAACCGGGATGTTTATCGTTTCTCGGGATGGACGGGCGCCATTTCTTACGCTTTCGTAAGGATACTGGCTATTCGATTCATCGCTGGGGAGCTGTTGATGAGAACGAGAGCAATAATTCTGGGGAGCGCAGTCACCGCTGCGCTTGTTGTCGCAAACTTCCTGCCGAGTGTCGGCAGTGCAGTCGCGGAGCGAACGCAGATTCCGGACCATGTTTACGAAGAGGCCGAGCGTCAGCTTGATGTCTTCGTCACCTGGGCTCGCAATGACGCCGCCGTTCCGGACATGGGCAATCGCGAAACTCCGGCCTCCTGAGGCCAGAAACGGTTAATTCGGCGGCACGCCTCAGGGTGTGCCGCTGTCCGTTTGCGCCGCCGCTTGAGCGGCGCTGATGCGGGCCTCGATCATGCCGCGATAGGCGGCATCCGGCTCGGCGCTGTCGAGTATGGCCTGCCAGGCATTCAGTGCCTCTGATTCTTCACCGTCCTGATAGCGCGCCTCTGCCATGAAGAAGCGTGCCCGTACATCGTCCGGATCGACATCAAGCGCCCGTGCGAACGCTTCGCGCGCGGCCGGCGTCATATTGCCGCCGGCTTCGAATAGTCGCGCCTGTCCCAACGAGGAAAAGAGGAAGGCCGAACCCGGCTCCCAATCGATCGCACTCTCGAACGAGTCTGCCGCGACGCTGTAGCGCCCGATCTGCATATTCGCCTGGCCAAGCACCGCCCAGCCCTGCGGGTTGTTCGGGTTTTCCTCGAGGCTGGCGCGCAGATCGGCCAGCTCGGTCATGATGGCCTGCACATCTTCAGGCAATTCCGGAGCCCGCGCCGGCTCCATGCCGACGAGAAAGGGACTCCCCAGCATCATGTAGAGCGATACGGCGGCGATCGCCGCAATGCCCGACCCGGCAACCAGGCCCTGGCGCAGACGCGCTGAAGCGCGCGCTTCGCGAGGCGCACGCGATGAGGCCGCGACCTGACTCATCCGGCGGCGGATATCCAGCTCGGCCTGGCGGGCAGCCTCGGCATCGATAAAGCCGAGCTCCCGATCCCGTGCGAGCTCGGCCAGTTGTCCGGCGAACACGCCCTGTCCATCAGACACCTGCTCCTTCACGCCGCGCAGGACAGGCAGGATCAGAACCAGCACGACGAGACTGGCGATCGCGGCAACCAGAATCCAGATCATGACTGCCCCTCCTCCTCGCGCAGACGCGCCAGCTCGGCCTCGTCTTCGGCATCCATCGCGGTGCCGGTCCGCTGCGCCTGGCGACGCACGAAACTGACCAGCAGGGCACCGCCTCCGATCAATGCGATAAAGGGCAGCAACCAGAGAAACAGCGTATTGGCCTGCAGTGGCGGCGTCATCAGCACATAATCGCCATAGCGCTCGCGAACCCAGGCCAATACCTCGGCATTGCTGTCGCCGGCGAGAAGCCGCTGGCGCACCTTGTCACGCATGTCTGCCGCCAGGGCCGCATTGCTCTCGTCAATGCTCTGGCTCTGGCAGACGACGCAGCGCAGGGCCCGGTAGAGTTCACGGGCGCGCACTTCGGTGGCGGGATCCGCCATCTGCTCGTCCGGAGGCGGTGACGCGAAGGCAGCCGGTGACGCGGTCAGGACGACGAGCAGGATGGCCAGGATGCGAAAAGCGGAGATCATTCGGTTTCCAGCGCCTCAATCATGGGCAGCAAGGTGTCGCGCCAGACGGTCTCGTCGATGATTCCGACATGGTGAAAACGGACCTGTCCCTGGCGGTCGATGAGGAAGGTCTCCGGGGCGCCTGTGATGCCCAGCTCAAAGGCCAGGTCGCCGTCCGGATCGTCCCCGACGCGCTGATAGGGATTGCCATTGCGCGCGAGCCAGGCCGCCCCGGCGCCCGGCTCATCCCGCCAGTCGACACCATAGATCGGCACCCTTCCCGATCGGCTGATCTGCATCAGCATCGGATGCTCGATTTCGCACGGCGGACACCAGGTGCCGAATACATTGACCAGCGCTACCTGACCGTCGAGATCGGCATTGGAAAAGCCCGGCTCGCCCTCGGCAATGGCGGCAAGGTCGAACGCCGGCAGCGGTCGATCAATCATCCGGCTGGGAATCGAAGACGGGTCCTCTCGCAGCCCCAGGGCGAAATAGACGCCCATCACGACAAAGACCGCCAGAGGCAGGAATAGAAAGACGCGATTCATTCCGCCGGCTCCGCGATGACGGGTTTGACCTTGGGTTTCGCGGCGAGCGCCCGGCGACCACGGTCCAGGAGCGAGAGCAGGCCGCCCAGTCCGAGAACCGCCGACCCGATCCACAGCCAGACCGCGAAGGGGTAGAGATAGACATGTACCGGCCAGCCATGCTCAGGGCTGGGCTGACCGATTGTCACGTAAACATCGCCCGTGGCCCGGGCATGGATGGCCGACTCGGTCGTTGACATGCCGCGCACCGGATACAGGCGTCGCTCAGCCGTCATGTCAGCGACCACTTGCTGGCCCCTCCGGACCGTGAACCGGCCCTGCTCGGCGATATAATTCGAGCCTTCATATTGCCGGACATCGTCCAGCGTGATTGCAAGCTCGCGGATGTCGAGATGCTCGCCCGGCATCAGAAAGGCACTCGCTTCCTGCTTCCACGCGCTCACACCGGTAATGGCAAAGACGACAATGGCGACCCCGAAATGGGCCACAGCCATCCCCCAGATCCCCAGCGGCAGCCGCGCTGCGCGGGCCAGTGAGGCGGAGAAGGCGATCTGCCCCAGCTTGAAGCGCTTGGCCAGATCGGTCAGCACGCCCAGCCCGACCCAGATCGCCAGGGCCGTACCCAGCGCCCCTGCGACAAGGCCGCGATCTGCGATCCAGAAAGCCGCAATCGCTCCGGCCAATGCAGCGATCCCGGCCGGCGCGAGATCCTTGAGCACGGGCATCAGTTTGCCGCGCTTCCAGGCGAGCATGCCGGAAACGGGGACCAGGATCAGCAAGGCGCCGATCATCGGATTGAATGTATTGTTGTAGAACGGCGCCCCGACCGTGACCGTCTCATCGCTCACCGTGGTGACGAAGAGCGGGTAGAACGTGCCAAAGAAGACCAGCGCACACGCGGCTGCCAGAACCAGATTATTGACCAGAAGTGTGCTCTCGCGGCTGATCTCGGAGAACAGGCCGGTCGGTTTGAGCAGATTGGCCCGCAGGCCGTAGATCAACAGGGACCCACCGATCAGGGCGATCAAGATGCCCAGGATGAACACGCCGCGCTCAGGATCGACGGCAAAGGCGTGCACCGAGGTCAGCAGGCCCGAGCGCACCAGGAAGGTGCCGACCATGGACAGGGCGAAGGTCATCAGGGCAAGCAGGATTGTCCAGGCCTTCAGCGTGTCCCGCTTTTCCATCACCCGAAGGGAGTGGATGAAGGCGGTGCCCGCAAGCCATGGCAAGAGCGAGGCGTTCTCGACCGGGTCCCAGGCCCACCAGCCGCCACAGCCCAGCTCGTAATAGGCCCAGCTGGCGCCCAGAGCGATGCCGATGGTGAGGAAGGTCCAGGCGGCCAGCGCCCAGGGCCGAACGATTCGGGCCCAGCGCGCATCGACACGCCCCTCGATCAGGGCGGCCACAGCAAAGGCGAAGGTGATCGAAAACCCGACATAGCCGGCATAGAGCATGGGCGGATGCGAGGCGAGGCCGGGGTCCTGCAGAAGCGGATTGAGATCCTGGCCATTCTCCGGCCCGGGCCATAGGCGCGCGAACGGGTTTGAGGTGAACAGCAGGAAGGCCGTAAAAGCCGCGGTGATCAGCGACTGGACCGCAAAGGTCAATGAGATCAGGCGCGCTTCAACCGGCTTGGCCGACCAGGCCAGCGCCGCCGTATAGCCGGTCAGAATCAGTGACCAGAGCAGCATCGAGCCCTCATGATTGCCCCATACGCCGGTCAGCTTGTAGAGGAAGGGCTTGTCTGTATGGGAGTTCTCGGCGACCACGAGCGCCGAAAAGTCCGACTGTGCGAACAACACGGTCAGACAGGCAAAGGCCGCCAGAACCAGAACGAATTGCGCCATCGCGCCCGTCCGCGCGAAGCCGTGCACCACGGCATCGCCGGTCCGCAGCCCCGCAAAGATGGCCACCGACTGGAAGAGCGCGACCACGAAGGCCAGGATAAGGGCGAACTGCCCGAGTTCTGCAATCATGCCGCCGACTTGTTACGGGATGGCGCCAAGGTCAAGGCGCGAGGTGTCGCAGGGGCAAAATCAGACGGTCGGCCGCACCCGCCCGAACCACAGGATCAGCAGTGCGGGAATCCACGGAAAGACACGCTCGAACGGGTCGCCGGGCAGGTGCGCCCACTGCGCAGCCAATGCTGCCGGTCCAGGCAGGCTGTCCGGATCCAGAGCCCCCATCGCATTGAAGAAAACCGTCAGGCCAAAGCCGACAATCATCGCCGCGAGAACGGCCATATGGCCGGATTGCACGCCCACCACCCGCATCACGATGACCGGGCCGAAGGCCGCCCCGAGCGCTGCCCAGGCGAAGAGGACACGGGCGAAGATCGTCGATGGCAGGGCCAGCGTCATCCACACCGCCACCAGGGCGATCGCGATCATCACGATCCGCGAGACGAGGACTTCACGGCCGGCAAAGTGTCTGGATACGCCCAGATCCCGACTGACCGCCGCGGCCGCGACCAGGAGAATGGAGTCCACAGTGGACATCACGGCGGACAAGACCGCCGCAATCACCAGCCCGCCGACGATCGGCGGCAGGTAATCCCGCGCGACCTGGTAGAACAGCGCTTCGCCATTCGAACCCGCACCGACCAGGGCCCGTCCCGACAGGCCCAGCATGGTCATGCCGGCAAACACCAGAACGGCCCAGACAATGGCAATCTGGAAACCGCGCATGCGGGCCGCCTCGTCCTTCACCGCCATCAGGCGGGTGATCAGTTGTGGCTGGCCCAGCGCGCCCAGGCCGACACCCCAGACCCCGATCACGAAACCGGCCAGCAGCATGACAGGCATATCACCGCCGAAACTCAGATAGGCCGGGCTCTCATTCGCCGCGAGCGTCGCCAGGATTTCCGACGGGCCGCCGGCCGCGACAAGCGCCGCGACCGGCAAAAGGATCGCCACAACGAGCATTAACGCGCCCTGGAGCATGTCTGTCACGCTGACCGCCCAGAAGCCCCCCAGAAGGGAGTAGAGCAGGACAATCCCCGCCCCAACCAGAACCGACTCCAATTGCGGCAGGGCGAATTGGGTCTCAAAGGCCTGGGCCGCAGCCCCGAACTGGGCAGCGATGTAAAAGATGAAGCAGAACAGGATCATCACAGCCGCGACAGCCCCGATCAGGCGCTTGCCGGTCACGGACTGGCCACCGGACAGGAAATCCGCTGTCGTCACATGCCCCTCTCGCCCGGTCTCGTCGCGCAAGCGTCGGCCGAACCAGAGCCAGATAGCGACATAGCCGGCCCAGATGCCCGGCACCATCCAGAGGGCTGACAAGCCATTGGCATAGACAAAGCCGGAAAAGCCCAGCAACACCCAGGCCGAGGAGGTCGACGCGGCGTAGGACAGACCGGCTACCCAGGGCCCGAGCCCCTGCCCGGCAATGAAGAAATCGCTCTCCGTTCGGTTTCGCGACGACGCCCACAGCCCGACCGCGACAAGCACCAGCTTGTAGGCAATCAGCGTGGCCAGAACGATCAGGCTTTCCTGCGACATCCATCCCTCCCCGAACGGTGTCATGCGAGCCGTGATCAGCTCGCCTTGCCTCACCTCTAGCCGTGTTTGCGATACCACGCCAAGTCGAACCGCTTCGGCGACTTGCTCCGCGCTCCGCGCCCGGCTAATCCGGCATCAAGGCGAAACACAAACTGCCCGAGGGAACGGAGATATCATGACCGACAAGCCGACGCTGAAAGCCAAGGACGCTCCGGATCTGGGTTCCTTTGACTGGCAAGACCCCTTCCACCTCGATGACCAGCTCACCGAGGAAGAACGCATGGTGCGCGATACCGCCCACGCCTATGCGCAGGACAAGCTGCAACCGCGCGTGATCGACGCCTATCGCGAAGAAAACACCGATCCGGCCATCTTCCGCGAAATGGGCGAGCAGGGCCTGCTGGGCTGTACCCTGCCGGAAGCCTATGGCGGCGCGGGCCTGGGCTATGTCGCCTATGGCCTGGTGGCCCGCGAGGTCGAGCGGGTCGATAGCGGCTATCGCTCGATGATGTCGGTCCAGTCCTCGCTCGTCATGTATCCGATCTATGCCTATGGCTCGGAAGCGCAGCGTCAGAAGTATCTGCCCAAACTGGCGTCGGGCGAGTGGATTGGCTGTTTCGGCCTGACCGAGCCGGATGCCGGCTCCGACCCCGCCGGGATGAAAACACGCGCCACCAAGACGGCGACGGGCTACACGCTCAACGGCGCGAAGATGTGGATCTCCAACTCCCCCATCGCCGACGTCTTCGTGGTCTGGGCCAAGTCTGACGCCCATGACGGCAAGATCCGCGGCTTCGTCCTGGACAAGGGAATGAAGGGTCTCTCGGCCCCCAAGATCGGCGGCAAGCTGTCTCTGCGCGCCTCGATCACCGGCGAGATTGTCATGGACAATGTGGAAGTCGGCGAAGACGCCCTCCTGCCACATGTGTCGGGACTGAAGGGCCCGTTCGGTTGCCTCAATCGGGCGCGCTACGGCATTTCCTGGGGTGCCATGGGCGCCGCGGAATTCTGCTGGCATGCCGCGCGCCAATACGGGCTCGACCGTATCCAGTTCAACAAGCCGCTGGCCCAGACCCAGCTGTTCCAGAAGAAGCTGGCCGACATGCAGACCGAGATCACGCTGGGCCTGCAAGGCTCCTTGCGTATCGGACGCCTGATGGACGAGGCGAAGGCCGCGCCGGAAATGATCTCGATCATGAAGCGCAATAATTGCGGCAAGGCGCTGGACATCGCCCGCATGGCGCGTGACATGCACGGCGGCAACGGCATTTCCGAGGAATTCCAGGTCATGCGCCACATGGTCAATCTGGAAACGGTCAACACCTATGAGGGCGCCCACGACGTGCACGCCCTGATCCTCGGCCGCGCCCAGACCGGCTTGCAGGCCTTTTTCTAGCCGGCACGTCCGACTTACCCGTCGCCGGCTTTCAGAGCGAAAGCCAGTGCCTGATTGATTGGCTTCTGTTCGGGGCGTTGCTCGCCGTTCATCGATCAGTCTTGATGGGTCCCGCAGGTGCGCGCCGAGACCCATGCCAGCACATGCGACGTCGCCAACAGGAGCGCGCCGACGGTGGTCACCCCCTGCTCGGCCAGTTCTGACATCTCTCCCAGCGCCGCATAGAACAACAAGCCCACACCGAAGGTCGCCATGGCACGCAAGCCTGCCGCCCTTGCGCCGCCAACCCAGTTTCGCATGGCCAGCAGGCTCACCGGCAAGGCCATTCCGGCGAGTGCAAGGTGGGTCCATTCGTTCTCGAACAAGACCAGCGCGGGACTGAGTGAGATCAGAACCGGCAAGGCGAGGCAATGAACAAGGCAAAGCCCGGACAGCCCGATTCCGATCGCATCGTGGTGGCGCATGTGGACATCCTGATTATGACAGAAACGAAATGACGGACGACTTGGCGAAGTGAATGTTACATAATAACGTCTCACTGAATTGACAACACACCAACTGAGCACACCAGGAGACCCGCAATGGGACCGATTGAAGTTCTGCTTTCGGGCGTAGCAACCCTCGCCGCAGATCATCACGCGGCGCAAACGCATGCCGCCCACGTTCATGGCGAGGCCCAACTGGTTATTGCAATCGACGCCGAGGGACTGTTGCAGGCCGAATTCGAAGCCCCGGGCGATAGTGTGTTCGGGTTTGAGGGCGTTCCGCGGACCGAGGCACAGCATCAGGCGGTCGACCAGGCTCAAACCTGGCTCGCTGACGGAAATTCGATCCTGCAGGTCAACCGTGATGCCGAATGTGTTTTCCAGGTGGCGGAACTGGACGACGAGCCCCATCACGATGACAATGCGCACACGGATGTACGGGTCACCTACCACTTCTCGTGCGCTAGCCCCGACCGTTTGGAGCGGATGGAAACCAGATTGTTTGAAAGATTTTCACGCCTTGAAGAAGTCGAAGCGGTTTTCCTGTCGCCCGATGGGCAAGAAGGTTTTGACCTCACCCCCGCCTCGCCCGGATACCGGTTCCAACGATGAGCGTACCGGCGATCGCCATCACAAATCTACGCTTTGCCTGGCCGGGATCACCCGATCTGCTGGCGATCGACGAATTCAAACTGGCGGCCGCGGAAAGCCTGTTTCTGGCCGGCGCAAGCGGCAGCGGCAAGAGCACCTTGCTCGGTCTGATCGCCGGCATCACGCCCGCCAATACCGGTGAAATTTCCGTGCTCGGAGAGCACATGGATCCGGCGCGCGCGGCCCGGCGCGATGCCATTCGCGCATCCCAGTTGGGCGTGATTTTTCAGCTCTTCAACCTCGTTCCCTACCTCACCCCGCTCGAAAACGTCTTGCTGCCGCTTCGCTTCTCGCCCGAGCGCGCCTCCCGATTGCGTGACGCCGGCCTGTGCCCGCATCAAGAGGCCCATCGCCTGCTCGATGTGCTTGGCCTGGACGGCGACGGCCTGGATCGCGCATCGACGGCGCTCAGCGTCGGACAACAACAGCGAGTGGCCGCAGCCAGAGCCCTGCTCGGCAGGCCCGGCCTTGTGATCGCGGATGAGCCGACTTCCGCGCTCGATCATGACACCCGCGATGCCTTCCTGTCCCTGCTCACCACGGAGTGTCAGGCATCTGGCGCGGCGCTCCTGTTCGTCAGCCATGACCGCAGCCTCGCCGCCCGCTTCGATCGCAGTGTCGAGCTCGACGTTATCAACAAGGCGGGAGGAAGCCGATGAGAGCCCCGCTTCTGACCCTGGCGTGGAAAAGCCTGCTCAACCGCGGCCTGTCGGTCGGACTGACCATTCTGGCGATCGTGCTCAGCGTGACCCTGTATCTGGGTGTCGAGAAGATTCGCAGCGGCGTTCGCGACAGTTTCAACTCGACGATTTCGGACACCGACCTGATCGTCGGGGCGAGAGGTGGTTCGCTCAACCTCCTGCTCTATTCCGTCTTTCGCCTGGGCGATCCGACCGCCAATATGGGGTGGGACAGTTATGAACTGGTCGCCTCGGCGCCGAATGTCGAATGGGCGGTGCCGATCTCGCTGGGCGACAGTCACCGTGGCTATCGGGTTGTCGGGACGACGGCGGACTATTTCCAGCATTACAGATACGGCCGCAGCCGCCCCTTGGAGCTGGCCACCGGACGGGCCTTCAATGGCCTTCATGAAGTCGTTCTGGGCGCGGAAGTCGCGCGCCTTCTGGCCTACCAGATTGGCGATGAGGTGGTGTTGTCCCATGGCGTCGGAGAGGTCAGCTTCGCCGACCATTCCGGGCATGACTTCGCCGTTGTCGGAGTGCTCGCCCCTACCGGCACGCCCGTCGACCGCTCGTTGCATGTTTCGCTGGAGAGCATCGAAGCCATCCATATCGGCTGGGACACCGGCATGGCCACGCGCGCGGACCCAGGTGAAGACGCCGATGCGCTGACGCCGGACAGTGTCACCGCGGTGCTGGTCGGTGTGAACTCACCCATTCGCGTGCTGGGTCTGCAAAGACAGATCAACACCTATGGCGGTGAAGCGCTCACGGCCATCATGCCGGGCGTCGCCCTGTCGCAATTGTGGGAGGTGATCGGTGCGGCCGAAACAGCCTTCACCGCGATCTCGCTACTCGTCATCACTGTCGGACTGTTCGGCATCCTGACCGCGCTCACTTCCGGCCTGAACGAGAGACGGCGGGAAATGGCCGTTCTGCGCGCCACCGGTGCTCGCCCAAGCGATATTTTCGGACTTCTGGTCCTCGAAGCCTCATCAATTGCGGCGGCCGGAGCGATTATCGGCATCATCATCACCCAGGTCGGCTTTGCGCTGGTCTCCGGCGCCGTAAGGTCGCAATATGGGCTGGATCTGGGCGGAGGCTTCGGCTTGTCGGAAATGTCCGTCCTTGTCGCTGTCACCCTCGCCGGAGCACTGCTCGGCGCGTGGCCGGCATGGCGCGCTCAACGCAACGCATTGGCCGACGGCTTGTCGATCCGATTGTAAGGTTTCTTCTCATGCCCAAGATCTCCCACATCCTCGCTCCGCTCACGCTTTTCATCGCGGCCTGTGGCGCCAGCCCCGACACCGCTCGCGCGGCGCAAGACGAGTCCGGCACGCCGCCCCAGGCGGCAACCGCCATGCCGGACCCTGCCGCGCAGACGAATGTCGATGACAGCGCTCCACTTCGCGCCACCCCGCCGCCGCCGGGCCCCAACCTGCCCTTGCCGGACGAAAACGGGATCACCACCATCAATTGGGACCACCTCCTGCCGGAGGGGGAAATGGAGCGGATACAGGAACTCTATAATCTGGCCTCGTCGATGACCGAGATGGACCATCTCGGCGGCCCGATGACACAGATCGGGACGTTCAACGTGCAGGAAGGCCTGATCGGCCGCACGGTGCGGATGCCCGGCTACATCCTGCCGCTCGATCTCCAGCCCGGCGGCGACATCACCGAGTTTCTGCTCGTCCCGTATTTCGGCGCCTGCGTGCACACGCCGCCGCCGCCGCCGAACCAGATCGTCTACGTCACCTCAGCTGAACCCATCCGTGTGGAACGTCTTTGGTCGGCCGTCTGGGTGACAGGCCAGCTGACCGCCGATCAACACATGAACGACATGGGCGACGCCGCCTACACGATCGAGTTGATCGAAACGGAACCCTATCGCCGCTAGCGCCACCCGTCGTTCCGCCAAGCCCCGCCTGCAATCCATGCCGCAATCGCGGCAACTCCCACTTGAAGCCCGCGCCGCCGCATTCTAAACCCGCAGGTGGAGAGGTGGCCGAGTGGTCGAAGGCGCTCCCCTGCTAAGGGAGTGAACGTCAAAAGCGTTCCGTGGGTTCGAATCCCATCCTCTCCGCCACTTCTCTTTTCAGCAGCTGCCGCAGATGGCGTCGCAAGACTCTCGCGGCCGAACTGCCTGACCGCGGACCTTTCCCGATGCGCAGCGTCAGATCGTGCCGATTGCGCGACCAATCCTGATTGAGCTTCTCTAGGGATTTCCGG